>JABGPL010000048.1 GCA_018644935.1 Calditrichota bacterium
TTTTACACTCACTTTTTCATTTAAAAACACCATGCTCGACAGGCTCATGACTTTTGAATCATTTTGGCGAATAGCGAAAGCGCTCGCAGGCCAAAGCTCAAGATCCGTTTTTCCAATGATATCATACCTGCCGTTAATATCAGGGATAACCTCAACACCTCTGTTTCCCCAAAGTGATTCTCCATCAGGTGACAATCGCTGGGCTCGGATGGATTGTCTTTCCAAAATGAGGTTACCTAAAACATCCCTGTAGTACTTCATAACCCATAGTATGATCAGCCCTCCCTCGCTGTCGCTGACAACCCCAATCACATTCAAATAGCCGAGATATTCAAGTCGCAAATTCATGTCGGATACTGGTGCTCCTAAATCTGACCACAACCGTTGGCCCTCCCTGTCTAGCTTCTGCGCCCGAAAACCCGACGTAGTATCCTCATCAGTGCGATGTTCAGTAAGTTGAAGCGCAACGATATAACCAGGCTCAGGACAGACAATAACACCTGTGGGATAATCAATGTCCACCTCCGGGATAAGTGAAATCCACCTGTCCCAACCGAGTTCACCGCCTCTGTCTATGTATGTGCAATAAGTGCGACTGTAATCCTGACCAGTCCCGACAATGAATACTCCGCCAAGACTGTCCGTAGATAAGATATATCCATGCGGAATATCCGGAAGGTTAAGGGCTTCACCCGGGTCCTGCGACCATTGGGCATTCAGTGTGCAGGTTACTATGATACATAACCACAAAGATATTTTTATAAAGTTTCTAAATCTTGACATATGAATCCTCAAAACAGAAAAACCCCACCAAGGCATAGAGCCAGGCAGGGCGAACAGAGATATCCCGAACCTCAAGTGTAGAGTTGAATGTATCGGTAATCATCTGAGTATTACAACCTTTGAAATCAGGGATTCTCTTTTGGTTTCCATTACCAGAAAATAAATTCCGGCAGGGGTTTTACGGGAATCCCAAACAACACGGTTGTTTCCTGCTGAAAATTTTGATTCGATGATCCGAGTGATCTCACTCCCTGTTGTCGAAAGCAGTCTCAGCGAAAGGTTCTCTGTTCCTGGAGTTTCAAAAGCAATGGTTGTCACTCCGTTAAATGGATTCGGAAAAACACTGAGTAATTTGAACTTTGTAAGATAGCCTTCCTTCAACTTAACATTATCAATCTCATTTACAACAATGGCTGTTCGTGCTGTGTCACCAAGTATACTATCGGAAACTCTGAATGCCGGGTAGTATTCTCCAGCATCCCCTCTCCCAGTTTGCCATCTGAAATTAGCGGTACCATTACGGTTATCAATGAAGCAGACGGAGTCTGGCAACTCCTCCGGCAATAATTCAATATGAAGCTGGTCGCCATTTATATCACTTGCGGTGACCATAAATTCCACAACCTCACCTGCATTAACTTCAATGTATTCAGGAACAGAATCCCAAATCGGAGCAACGTTGTACCCTATCGCTTGAGCACAATTGTAGATGCTGAAGCTGAATCTATCCGCGACATAAGCATAGTTTTCAACCACCATTAGGTCAGATGCAAATCCCGGAGTATTAAAATATCCGACCTGATTTGGATTGGCAGGATCTTCAATATCTATAATTCTGAAGCCATCAAACCCATTTAACACAAATACATAACCGTTTGAAAATACTATGTTGCGTGGTGTTGGACGGATATCAAGAAATCCGATTCGATTTGGGTTCTCTCTGTCGGTAATATCCAATATGAACAATCCTGCCATATCATCCACCACATACAGTAAGTCACCATCAGACGCAACTCCCCGCATCTGTCCGGCGTTCGCCATAAACTCACTAATTAATACCGGATTTTCTGCGTCCGAAATATCGAGTATATACAGACGTGTGTCTCCTGTAATGTAGGCATATCCCCAGGCGACATCAATTCCATTTGGGCTAAAATCATCTATATCATTGAACTCACTTATTATCACTGGATTATCCGGCTGCGATATGTCAATGACGTACATGCATGTTTGCGTAGTAAGGTATACTGAGCTTCGCCAGATTGCCAGATCGGTTGCGTATGAATCAATTTCAAATGAGGAAAGTACAACAGGATCTTCTTGATTGGATATGTCAAATACTCTGAAAGTATCGCTTGCCATATAGGCATAACTTCTGCTAATGCGAATTATCCCCTCCCAGCTTGCATCTCCACAAACCCCAATTTCAAGTGGATCTTCAGGATTCCCGACATCTATAACTTTAAGTCCCGAATTCTTGTCTGGTAAATAGGCGTAACCATCATACACAGTCAGGTTTGAAAGGTTCTGATTTGGTGATGGATATGCACCCAACTGAGAAGGAGAATCTAAATTCGAGATATCGAATATCTCAAGACCGGCTGCTTGATTGGGATATCCGGAATTACCATTCGCAACATAAACCAGGTCACCAACTATATCACAACTCCGCGCCCATCCGTGCGTCTGGAATTGTCCGACGTAAAAAGGCTCCTGTAAGTCGGCTATGTTAAAGATAATGATGCCTTCGTCCCGGTCAGAAATTAACGCAAGATCACCCGAAACAGTAACATCAACGGTATGATTCCCTAACTCAATAAGAGAAAGTAATTCCGGATTGTGCGGAGTTGAGACATCAATAATAAATAAACCAGTATCCCCATCTATCAGGAAAACGATGCCACTATTGAAGGATAATGCTCGTGATGATCCCGGAGTATCATAATTTCCAACAACTTCCGGATTATTAGGATCCTCAATGTTGATTATATACAATCCAAAACTACCTCCAGCTACATACGCAAAACCTTCTGATACAACAACATCATATGCTCCACCTGCAATATGGGCGAAGCTAACTTCTTCAGGTTGGCTTTTATCAGATACATCCACAATCCTTAAACCAGCCCAGTCAGCAGCTAAAAAAGCTGTATTTCCAGAAATATCAACTGCATTTACTCGCCCAACCTGAAAGATCCCAATTTCTTCTGGATTTTCAGCATCCCTAACATCGACAATACATATTCCCCCACTCCCGTCTGCAAGAAAAGCAAAGTTTTCATCCAATTTCAGGCCTGTATTGAAACTGAGGTTGTTATCAAAAAATCCAACAATTTCTGGACAGGAAGGGTCCGAAACATCGAGTATCTGAAGTCCGGTCAGGCTTGTGGATACAAAAGCGAGATTATCTCTGATGATAACTGAATTTGCATCGTCCCAGATATTGTAGAGACGACCGACCTGTTGAATGCCATCTCCTTCCTGAGTATAACCCAAAATGGGAAATACTAAACAGAATACAAGTACAGAAATTATTGATCTCTCTCTCATTAGAAATCAACTCAGAGATCTGATAATAAGCATATCATCATTTCACTAATAACATCTTAATGGTTGCTGATTCTTTTGATGTTGATAATTTCGCAAAATAAACGCCGGCCGGATACTTATCGGCATTCCATGTCATCTGATGTGACCCAGATGGCATGAAGCCTTCATTCAGGATAATTATTTCATTGCCATTTACATCGTAAACTGAAATCGAAACCAATTCTGGTTCATGGATTGTGTATTGAATTCTGGTTTCTGCGTTAAACGGATTTGGATAATTCTGATCTAATGAAAAATCAAGCGGATAATTACTTCCTGTTTCGTCATTGATGCCAGACCAATTCCCAACGAAAAGCGTGACTGAAATTTCAACTTCCGGGCTTGCCAGGTCGTTAGATACTATCTGTACTCTGGAGGCATACACACCATCATCCAATCCATTGGAATTTAGCACTAAAATCACATCTGCATCTTCTTCACTTTGCAGTAACCCATGAGGCGGATCAATTCCAAGCCATTTCATATCCCTGATTCCGTCTTCATAAACATGCCAGAGTAAATTTTCGTGCTCACCTGCGTGCCATAAGTTTGCACCATCATGTGCAATACTCGTATGACCAACATGCTGGAACTGAAAGCGTTGACGCTCTCTTGCCTGCCAGTCATCATTCACATCCACTCTGACGGCGAATCCAACATCAATTTCATTATTTCCTACAATAGACCACAGGTGACCGTCAAAATGACCCGGAACCCATTCAAGTCTCGAAATTTTATAATTTGCCCGTCTGAAATCAAGCAGCATCTCAAAATTTGCAATTACTTCCCGACTGTCTATATCCACTACATAAATCCGCTGTTCATTCCATGAGTTTATGTATACCCTTGAATTGTTGTCAAATGCTAAACCGGATATGTTTCTGATTGGAAGTTCAAAGCGGTCCACTAACTCACCTTCTGTATTATACAGATAGATATTGTTTGAAGGGTTGTATGACGAAGTCCAGAAAAAATCACCATCGAATGTCAAGGCGCGAGGACCGATATGTATCTCAAAGTCCGAGATAACTTCTTCCGATTCTGGATCGAATTCTATCAGTCGGTTATTATTTGTTGCAACTCCCCACATATGCTCACCATCCCACGCCATTCCATATGAAGTGGTGTAGGGTAACTGATAGGATACAATTAAATCTCCGGCATCGTCCCGTCGTGGACCAACTGGATCTGAAGGGCTATTAGCAAAATCCGGTTCTATGTACTCTGTGTAAATCCTCCATATTAAATCGGAGCCACCCTCATTGGTGATGTTAATTGCATACTCTTCAACCTCCCCGGAGTCAATCTCAACACCAATAGTTAAGGGTTCAATGTAAATGGATGGTGGAATCATACCCTCACCAGTCAACCAGACATTAATAACATCATTTTCCGGATCATTTGAGTTGATAAATAGTCTGCCATCAAATATACCGATTTCTTCAGGAGTAAATGAAATCTCAATTTGCTCAGTTTGCCTTGACTGCAAAGCATCTATTTGTCCCAGATCTGCGGTAAAATAATCACCCTCAATAAACATATCAATTATCTCAAGAGCCTCGACACCGATATTTGTGATCCAGAGCGTATAAGTGTTACTATCCCCGACCTGAACGACATCGAAATCAAAATTGTTGGCTGACAACGAAATTGCAGAATTTGGTTCAAGGGATACAGGAATAGCTCCCATATCAGATTGGGTTCCATCCGGATCTTCCGGGTAACCTGGATTTCCGGTGTTGATGCATGGTGAATTCCAGTTTAGGGAAAAATCACCTTCATCTGGATTAATAAAACTTGGGTTCCCATCAATGTTTCCATCACCCCAGTCGACTAAACCATCGATACCATCCAGTCCATTCTTTATGTCGGAAAAAAGGATTACAATTTCTTGATTGGGAGATCTTATTTCTTCAGGGTCATTATCCCATAATATATCATTTTCAAGAATAAGTTGACTGTTGGAAACGTTTATACCACCACCAATTTCTGCACGATTTCTTGAAATAGTACAATTTGTGATGGAAATTCCCTGACTATTAATCGCGCCAATTCCGCCACCGGCAAGAGTTGAAATATTGTTATTAATTAGGCAGTAGCTAATATCAGGTCTGGAGTTTTCCATGACACATATTCCAGCACCATAAGCCGCTCTATTGAGCCTGATGAAACAATTCCGAATGGTAGGGTTGGAGTTGTTTGTAACGAGAATTCCACTACCATACTCAGCAACACCGGACACTAATGCGAAACCATCGAGAATGGCATCCCCTGACTCACCTCTACTAAAATTAACGCATCGCTGCTCATTACTTCCGGTTATAACAGTTGTCGCAGGATCATCAGGGTTTCCAAGCAAGAGAATACTTCTACCGATGAAATCAACAGCTTCGGGATAATTTCCAGGAGCAACAATTACCGAATCCCCATTTTCAGCTTGCTCGATTGCTAATTGTATCCTGGCGAATTCTCCGGGAACGGCTAACTGACGAGATTCTGCCGCACCAGCATAAGCTAACAAAATCACCAGATATGTCTGAAGTAAGTTCTTTATCAAATCTCTCTCGGTTTCAAAACAAAGTACTATTAAAGATAATCAAAATGATTTGTTTTTCAAAACCTGCCGGATTCAACAAGTAAAAGACAAAATGAAAGGTAAAGTATATTTACAGTCAGGTGATTGACAATAACAATTGGTTATATTTCACCATTTCCCAAGTTTTTCAATTGCCCAATTTCCAGACCTTCTCTCCACATAAAGAGAATCCCTGCCAATACAAAATACCCAGTCGTAATTGCGTGCAGGACGAGTGCAAAACCAACCGCAGGATCTTCCGCGATTCCAAACAATCCCAATCCAAAGATTGATGCTGCATGGAAGGTACCCAATCCACCTGGCGCAGAAGGAACAGAAAGTGCTACAGCGTTTATTACCAGAATAACTAGAGCTGCTGTCAGCGGGGCTTCAGCTATTAATGGTGCGCTCTTATGGAATCCAAAAGCAAGGATAACCGAAAACTCCTGGGCCGTATATAACACCCAGATTAGAATCGTTTCTAATGTAACTAGAGGATAATGCCTGGTCGATTTCAACATGCTGAATCCCGCAATAAAACCCTTCAGCACCTCGATGATTCGTTCCCGCATTACATCGGGAAGATACGATAATATTTTCCCTGTAACTCCTCCGAATGGAGCGCGAGCAAAAGAGAAATAAACAACTACCGACAGGGCAATCATCGACAAACCGGCCATTATCAAAACACCTTCGCGGAACATCCCAATCTTATCACTTTGAAAGATGATTCCGACAATGACAAATACTCCTAACAGGCTCAGTCCATCAATCAATCTCTCTAATACTACATTAGCAATTGCAGTACTGTTTTTTATTTTTGCTTTTTTTCCGAGCAGTATTGCCCTCACGACTTCACCGATTCGCAATGGGAAAACAGTACTTGCAAAATAACCTAGAGTCTGAAGAGAAAAGCTGTCAATCAATTTGAGCTTCACAACTGGTCTTAACAATAATGACCAGCGATGCGATCTGACCAGTACATGTAAAGGAGTTAAAATTAAACAGATCATCAGCCAGAAAGGGGAAGCCTTTAAAGTATGTTCCCATATTTTGGAGAATTCAAGTCTGGAATCACCAAAAAAGGCATTCAAAAATGACGAATCTCCGGAAAATATCTCTGACGGGTGGGGTTTCCAAACTATCAGATATGTAAAAAATATACTTAGTACAAACCCGAAGATGATTCTCTTGTTTTTCATATCAGCGTCAGCAGATCTCTTTTAATTCTTGAACTCGTGGGCAAGGGGATTGTACAGTTATTCAACGCAGGTCGAATAACTCAACTCCATCAGGACAGATAAATTTGGTGTGGTCAGTATCTTGTGTTGAATTGACCCTAATGTTTGAGAATATATAGATTGTACTATTCCCGTTCAGGTCAATAACTTTTAGCCTGTGAACAATCATATCTTTAACTGTGACCCAGATTGTTACTTCGGAGAGTAAAACCTCTTCACGCGATTTAGGTAGTAGATCAAGTCTGAGACCCTCCTCACCATTGACAGCTTGTTTTGTCATTTCCTGGGCGTTGAAATCGTCAGCAAATCGGAGCATTAATCTTCTTGGCAGCATTTTATCACTACCTTCAGTGATGGGTTCAATAATTACCTGTGCTTTTTTCAGGTTGTATCTATAAATTGCATCACCGTCACATACCAGGTGCTGTTCCGGAGTTTCAATTCTGAATCTGTCATCAACTGTAACATATAATGAGCCATCACGTTGTGTTTTTTCTCCTGTCATTGCCCATTCAAATATTTCGGTAAAATCAGCATCCAGAGTTTGAATCTTATTGTAATTCTTTTTTATATCCTTCAGAACTGATTTTGGTGACTTTGCATATAAGGAGTTTACAATAAACAAAGAAAAGGATATCAGGAGGATAGGTGTTAATCGTCTGATCATATTATTCCATGTACCTCTATCAAGTCTTCAGGAGTGCAGGTTACCTCTCGTGCCTTTGATCCATCGAAAGGTCCGACAATACCAACCTGCTCTAACTCGTCAATCAATCGCGCCGCACGTGCATATCCCACCCGAAGTCTTCTTTGAAGAACTGAAATCGAACCCTGTTCAAGATTAACAACAATCTTCGCGGCTTCTTCAAATAGAACATCAAATCCATCCCGGTCACCACTCGCATTTCCAGTTGTACCAAGTCTGATCCTCTCAACTTCAGGATCGGGAAGCTCAAATGAAGAGGTGCAAGGTGGCTGTGCACGCACAAATTCAACAATCCTCTCAACTTCATCGGTTGTAATCAGCGCACCATGTAATCTCATCAATTGTGATGCCCCAGGCCCCATGTAAAGCATATCTCCTCTACCAAGTAAAGTCTCAGCACCCATCGAATCGATGATCGTGCGTGAATCAAATTTTGATGCGACCTTAAAGGTTATGCGAGACGGGAAGTTGGCTTTTATAAGTCCAGTAACAACATCCACCGAAGGTCTCTGAGTTGCAACGATCAGATGGATGCCGACAGCTCTCGCCATCTGTGCCAAACGAACGATCAACTCTTCAAATTCTCTCCGGACCACCATCATCAGATCTGCCAATTCATCGATTATAACAACTATATATGGCAGGTGTTCTCTAGTTTCCTTCTCATCCGGATCCTTTGATGCAGTACGCTCCAACCAGCGATTGTATTCGTCCAAACCTCGAACACCGGCTTCCGCGAGAATATCATACCGCCTCTGCATCTCAATATGAACGCTCTGAAGAGTTTTTACTGCATTCTCGGGGGTGGTGATTACGTTCTCACCCAGTCCACGAGGTGTGAGAAGGTGTTGCTCAGACAATCTTGAGTACAATGACAATTCAATCTTTTTAGGATCCACCAGCACCATTCGGACTTCATTCGGATCCGATCTGTAAAGCAGGCTGGTGATAATTCCATTGATGCAAACTGACTTACCTGAACCCGTTGCACCTGCAATGAGTAAGTGTGGAGCCTTTGCAAGATCTGTGCAATATATTTCACCTGAAGCATTCTTCCCGAGGGCAATTGTTAAAGGACTTTTTTGACGACGGAATTGATCCGAATTGACAACCTCACGCATATATACGGTTTCGGGCTCACGGTTGGGAATTTCAACCCCGACAGCTGCTTCACCTGGAATTGGAGCTAAAATTCTAACTCCCCGAGCGGCCAGAGCCATTGCAATATCATCGGCAGAATTGGCGATTTTGGCAATTTTCACTTCCGGAGCAGGTCTGAGGTCGTAGCGAGTGATAACTGGTCCCGGTACGGTTCCAATAACCTCCGCCTCTATCCGAAGGCTTGAAAGTTTCTGTTCGAGGAGACGGGAGTTTTCCTCAAGTTCAGCTTTATCAACTGCAAGCTCTCGGCTTTCAGATGGTTCATCTAGTAATCTGATTGGGGGGAGTTGTCGTTCACCAAGGCTTTCCAGAACTGCACCGTCATCATAGTTTTTTGATTGAGTTTGCCTGGGTTTCGCCACCTTTATTTCACGTTTTTCCGGGATTACTGGAGGAGGTACTTGAAACTCCTGCTCGGGATCGGGAAATGGCGTCGCAATAGTACTTGGAATTACATCGGACTCATTAATAACTGGGGATGTTTTACTTACCTCTTCTTTCTCCGGGATTCTATCGTATTTATTATCCTCAAATTCAGATTTCGGGTCGGAGGACACCAGATTTTTAATCCAGTTATAAACTGTAACTGGTAATTCGATTATTACAAAGGGGAACACCTTGCTGAATTTTAGGTCTGCCAGAACTACGAGAAAAGCTATGGCAAGAACAACTCCAACTAAGATCGTACCAAGGGGTTTCAAATAATAAACTGAGAGCTCGGCAATTTTTAGAGGCAGCAATCCGGTTAGTTCAGCGACGTGTGGATAGTTCTTAATAATCCTAAAGAGGGCAATTCCGAAACCTATATAGAAAGCAACTGCGATAAGCCCAAGCCCGATTCGCGGAAGCTCTCTTTCAAAAGGTAAAGATTTTTTCCGGTCTCTGCTCCACCAACCGAGTAATATTACAAACATCACTCCGGGAATGGCAAACGCACCAAACCGACCGAATGTCAAAAGCATCAGAATTCCGGCAACCAAATTGCCGAATTGTCCTAGTACGCCACCAGTTCGACCGACAGTATCACTTCCAGGACCTTCAAGAGGATTGTAAGTGATTAAGGCTACTGTGAGGAAAATAACCAGGAATACAAGAATCAAATGCACCAGTTCTAAAGACTTTACATAATGCGAATCGTGGTTGTTCTTAACCTTGGAAGTCTTTTTTGGTGCTTTCTTCGTATCCTTTTTTTCCTGGTTTTTGTTCTGATTCAAATTTTCCTCAATAAAGAAATCTAACCGTCAGGATTGATAAATCTCCCCTCATTCAAACAAGGAGCTATCGGTATTAAACTGTCAGATGCACAGATTGGCAGATCGGACTCCATACCAATATCAATCAGGAATTTGCCATGTTCACAATTTCTTAGCAGAGTCAGCGTATCTGTGCAAAATTCTTTATATATCAACATAGCGGATCTTGCGGCATCGTTCAAATGCAATTCTTCTGATGAAAACCGAGAGATAATTCTCTCTACCAACAACCCACCACAAGCAACATCCTCCAAGGCAAAACCATTATATTTGCCAGCACATAGGATTGCCAGTGGGAAGGGATCCGGAGAATTGAAAATTGCGTCTACAATCGCATCCAAATTGATGAAACCACACAGCCATACCGATTTTGCTATCGAGGCGCGAACAACCGCCGGGGTTCCATTTGTGCTTCCAAAAACCAATATCTTCCCGCGCACTCGATCTTTTGAGTAATCCGATGGAGAATTACCAAGGTGGAATCCTTCAACCATTCGACCATCTTTTTCTCCACATAAAAGTAAATCACCTTTTCCCATCTCATTTGCTAAATCAATAACAGCAGAACTTGATTCGGAAGGGATCACACCCTTTGCTCCATTATTAAGTGCTGTTGTAATTGAAGTCGCAGCTCTTAGCACATCAATAACGACGGCATTGTACCCCTTTAACCTCTCACCAGCAACGGCTGCAGGAGTAAAAAACAGGTCAACCTTCCTCTTTATCTGGTTTTCCTTAGTATCTTCAGATTGTCTATCCACCAACTGCCTCTAATAATTCAAACTTCATTAACTCAGTCACTCTATCATTTCTTGGAGTTATAACCTTGGACCTGAATTGGGATATATCAGGAGTTTTCTCGATTATAAAATGGGATAGCGACTAATTCTGCCGCCAATCTTCTTCCTCGAACGTCTATTTCAATCTCTGTACCAATTTTGTTAAACGGCAGATCTATGTAGGCAAGACCCACAATCTTATTCAGGACGGGTGATAATCCACCAGATGTCACATATCCAACTTTTTCACCATTATGATAAACTTCACAACCGTGCCGGGCAATACCTTTCCCATTAAGTATGAAACCAGTCAGCTTTCTTGTCAGTTCCGTTTTTTTATCAAGAACGGGCTGTTTACCGATGAATCCACCTTTTTTCTTGGACTTGACTATCCATCCTAATCCTGCTTCAATCGGATTTGTAGTCTTATCGATATCATTACCATATAAACAATATGCGACTTCGAGTCGAAGTGAATCACGAGCTCCCAGTCCGATTGGCTTAATTCCATGTGGTTTTCCTGCTTCCATCACTGCGTCCCAAACCTCTGAGGCAATGGTAGATTTGACATATAACTCAAACCCATCTTCGCCTGTATATCCGGTTCGAGAGATTATACAATCCTGACCGGCGACCTTCCCCAGTTTGAATTTGTAATATGTAATATCTTCTACAGGTACATCTGAAAGTTCCGCTACAATTTGTTCGGCTTTCGGACCCTGAATTGCAAGAAGAGCTGTTTCATCGGAAACATCTCTTAACTGAACATCACCGGAAATGTGTTCAGCAAGCCAGTCAAAATCTTTCTGGAGATTCGCTGCATTTACTACGGCCATGTAATGATCTTCAAATCGGTAGACCAGCAGATCATCGACAACTCCACCATCATCATAAAGCATCGCACTGTACTGAATATTCCCTGGGTCAAGTCGGGCAACATTATTTGTTGTCATCTTGTTGAGGAATTTCTCAGCATCAGCCCCGCGAATTTCAAACTCACCCATATGTGACACGTCAAACATCCCAACATGCTGCCTGACTGTCATGTGTTCGTCTATTATCCCGCTATATTGAATCGGCATGTAATAACCGGCAAAGGGAACAATTTTTGCTCCAAGTGCAACATGTCGATCATAAAGACCTGTTTTTTTTGTTTCGGTTGAAGAATCCATAATTACTTCTATCTAATGTGGTTGTTCGTTTTCCAAATCGAATTTATCGATTAATGTAAACAATCAAGTTACAAAGCAAATACCCAATAAGTCAAGCCCTCGCAAGAGGGCTTGACTTATTGGGAACTAATGTTTTCTGTTCTACAGGATAATTTTGTTTCAATTATGATTGTCTAAGTCCTTTAAGAGCTCCCATAACCTCGATAATGGAAGACCCATCACATTAAAGAAACATCCCTGAATTGACTCAATAAAAAGTGCGCCTCGCTCCTGAATTCCATACGAACCTGCCTTATCCATCGGCTCCCCGGTGCTAATGTAATCATCGATTTCTCCTGCTGTCAGCATTCTAAATCTTACCTGTGTTTTTACAAAATCGGTAACAACACTACCACTAAATGAATCTACCAGCGCAACTCCTGTATAGACATTATGCTCATTGCCGGAAAGCAAATTCAACATTCGAAATGCATCCTGTATGTCCACGGGTTTGCCAAGAGCCACCCCACCTATATCGACAATCGTATCCGCGCCAAGAATTATCCTCCCTCCCGCTGCCTCAATAACCGAACTTGCCTTGGCTTTAGCATTATGCATTACTATTTCGGCAAAATCACCTTTACTCGGAAACAACTCTTCAGCATCTGGGATCATTATCGTGAATGGAATTTGAACCTGCTTTAACAACATCTGCCTTCGAGGTGATGTTGATGCCAGAATAATTTCTTTCATTTATTTTCCAATCCTTTTTTCTGGTTAAATCTTTCCAAAGAACAGCACAACCAAACCATTCAACATGACTATTTTCAAGATCATACTGTTAGCATGGAGTTTCCGTTTGTTTAGATCCCTGAATAATAAAAAACTTATCCATATTAGTGGAATGTCAACTAAAGGAATCACCATATAAATATACCGGTCAGAATACTGTTGTGAAACAAAAGGTAAAACTGTGATTACAACCAGTATCAGTAAAATATATGCGGCAGTGCGTTGGGCGAAATTTTTACCTTTTGCTATTGGCAATGTTCTCGCACCAAGAGCTGCATCCCCCTCAATATCCTCAACATCCTTTATTATCTCTCGACCGATATGTATCATCATTGCGAATACACCCGGCAGCATTCCACCGATCGGATTTCCTACTGCAACAGCCCCATACACAAATGCCAATCCAGCGCAAATTCCAATTATTACATTTCCCGTTATCAGTGAGCGGCTGCGATGTTCATTGTAGTCAAAAAGTAAACCTGCTGTAATCAATGCCATCAAACCAAGATAAGGGTCTACTAAACCACCATTAAGTATCCCGAAAAACGTCAGCAACACTGCCCACCATATTGCAGATTTGAGAGCAACACGCCCAGATGGAATCGGTCGATCAGGACGATTAATCCTGTCTATTTCTCTGTCCTTTACGTCATTATATACATTTCCGCCAGCTGCGATTAAAGCTGCTGAGAAGGCGGCAAACAACATTGAAACTGAAAAGTACTCCGAGGGGGAACTTGCAAGCACTCCCCCCATCCATACAACTACAGCGGTGATCAAACAATTAACCGGTCGGCAAAGCTCAATCAACCCAGCCAGAGTTATCTGCCACCCGATTTGCTTTTCGCTGGCGTTCACGCCAATTCACCCGAATAGATAGCTCTGATTATTCCCACTGATACTGCCACCGCGGTTTCTGTTCTTAAGGGATTTGAACCGATGGAAACCAAAGGAATATTCAAACCCTTAAATTTATCAATTTCCAGATCTGAAAATCCACCCTCTGGTCCGATTATTACCCGGAGATTCTGAAGAGGATTTGAATCCTCTAGACACCTGATTAGGGGAATACAATTTGCAGAGGTGTCCAAAATGATGGTCAGCGTTGACTCTGTATAATTTAGTAATTTATCTATACTAATCGGTTCCTCAACATCCATCAGCCACATTCGACGAGATTGCTTAGCTGCCGCAAGTGCAATTCCACGCCATCGCTCAAGTTTATTTCTTTTCGGCTTGACCACGCTGAATTCAGTGATTATTGGTATAAAGTTGGTCACGCCTGTCTCAGCTGCTTTTTCTATTGCCCAGTCCATCCGACTTCCCTTGACAACTCCAACAGCTATTGTTAATTGGGGCTCCGTCTGGTTTTCATCTTCAAATCTCTCAATAATTCTGGCGACTAAACTTTTCCCACTTGTTTCAACAATTTCAGCCCGACATCCCTTGCCCCTGCCATTGAAAGCAATAAAATTATAGCCCTCACGTGCTCGAAGAACAGTGACCAAATGATGTGATTCATGGTTTGAAATCGTGAAACAATCCCCTACTGAACAGGTAAAAAAATCTTCGCAAAGAATGAATGGAACTCGAGCCATTAGAAGGTTACTCCCACACCAGTGCGCAGAAAAGGTTCATTGAATGGTTGACCAGGTGACCAGCCAGCACTGAAATGAATTGTTTCAACATATGGCAATTGAAAATGCAGCCCTAACCCATAAGCCCAGAAATTTGATGCCATTTTGGCCTCCTCAGGATCGGTCAAACGGTTACATCCTGCATCGAAATATAAATAACCTTCCATACTGAATTGCATATTCTGAACATAGGGCTTAACTAGTGGAAACAGTTCGAAGCTGTAATATCGCTTTGGAATTATATTAAATCTTGTCTCGATATTTAATGCCAATATTATTCCACCACCTGATTTATAACTCGCACGGGATCGAACTAGTGAATGTGAAAGACCAATGCGACGATAAGAAGGTAAATCTTTTTGAGATGCGACACCTATAAACCTTCCAGCTAATATTAGGTTTTGAACCGATCTGTACAACCTTAAATCTATGCTCTGTCTCAAGAAATAGTGATTCTCATCTACCATTTGATTAAATTCTGAAACTAAACGCAGCAATGCACCTTTGGTTGGATAATAACGGTAATCACGAGCATCTCTCTGCAAAGTAATTGACTCAACCAACAATCGATCCTTCCGAGACCCCGAATAAGTAAAACCCAATGCGTTTGATGACTGTTCTTCCCATTGAATCCCCCATCCTATCCAACTTATATCAGAAAGACGAAACCGGTTATCAAATCCGAAACGAAAATTCTGACGATTGTGTTCAATTCCCAGCGTGTCGATGATTGACGATTCTTCAAACCGCCCTCGCCATGAGATACTGAGGTTTTTACCCCACCCGAACCATGGATCGAGATGTGCAAAATAATAGCCTCTTTCCTTACCAGTCCATGCCATTGCAGTTAACTGCTGCCCCAATCCTCTGAAATTCCGGTGATATGCTCCACCTCCTACAATATATTCTTCCGGTTCGTTCAGGTTATATCTCATACGTGGAAAGAGATAAATGTACCACTGCTCTGTGACTGTTACGAGAACCACGGCCCTTCCCTCATCCTCAACCACTTCAACCACGACTCTGTTGAACAAACCGAGCGAAGCTAGTTTCAATCTATCACGCTCTAGTGCTTCTGAAGATGCAATCATACCCGGCTTCAAAATCATTTCTCGAAGGATGAACTTTTCAGAGGTGATATCGTTTCCTAAAATAGTTATCGCAAATATGACGGGCAATTCTAAACCATCAGACGTTGAATCAGCTGCTGGCACAGAACCAATTCGGATTAAAACTACCGAAATAGCAAGGAGCAAAATTATTATTAAATCCCCTGCTGGTCTATTCTGGAGTTCTGATTGTAGTTTAAGGTATCTCAACAGATTTCTATCCGAGGGAGTAGCTAAGTTGAACACGAAAATCGGGCAGTTTGTAGTTTCCACGCTGTAGGTCTTTTACCTTAAGATATCTTCCGATCAGTTCTCCCTGGAGCCGAGGTGAGAATTTTGATTTTATCAACATCTCTGGACCATTTGACCTGATAGATTCACCTTCTGCTGTCTGATCGGATTCCAAATGCAACGTTGTATGTCGCTCCTGCCAACTCCATCCAATTCTGAAATTATACCACGATGACTCAAATGTTGGCAATACCGATAGTGAATAACCATAGCCGTCCTCAGACACATCTTCTATCCATTTATTCCAATGTAATCTTCCATGATCATCGATCTTTCCGGCAAAATCTAACTCTAAGGATAGGTGATTTGTAAATTTTATTCTCATGGTATCGTTAACCACACACGATCTATAGACACGACTTAATTCGTCTTTTGACGGTACGAAATCATACACTGAATAATTACTGATTATCGCAAAGCTTGAGTTATTTTCAAATTGCTCGGTTGACCAAGGAATCTCAACGGAAAAGCTAAATAGTCTACTCCACCTGTTCTCGCTGCTTCTCTGGCTGAATAGATAGACAAAATGACGCAAATCAGCTTCCAGACGAGTTCTGATCCCATATTCGGAATTTATCTTCCAGCCTCCATGTATCGCAAATTTGTAACGAACCTCATCCCTATCATTTTGATCATTGTCATCTGGTGTGTCGTATCTGTACCTAATTGCAATGGATTCTACTACCAAACTATCCGTTCCAGCCGTATAATAATGAAGATTAACTCCGAGCCTTGTTCTTTGCCCATTTGAGAGACTGGTGGGGTATTTCTGTTCTTGTATATCTATTCCACCAAAGGTGTTAATGTTGATACTCCTATACTTCCATAGAAAATCAAGGCCGTTTTTCCAGGTAAATTCCATGTAATCAGCATTGGACCCCAAATGAATTGTACGATATCTTGAAAGCTCACTTGTCCAGACACTTTGCAGAGGTGCTGATGTATCAGTCGAAAGTCGGTTTACAAAGCTGAATTCTTCATCACGCCGATGATTATAACTTCTTGATCCAGGGGTAAACTCGCGCTGCAGGCTTTGTTTGAATCTAAAGTTTAGTGCATCTGTTGCTGTTCCAATCTCAGTCCATTTACCCGATAGTGCAACGGAAAAACCATTATCATCCACCGAATCAAATTGATCAACCCATCCATCAGATCTTAACCTGATCCCGAATGCAGGTACTTGATTGTTCAATCCGAATCTAAAACGAGTGCCATCAAGTTTGTTGCCTGACCTTTCCTCAAAAAGTGGCCCTACGGAAGCATCAATTTTCATTGAAGGCAGGATCTCGTACTCTGCTCCTACCCCGATATAAATCTGGGACATATCAACTTTTCGATTATAGTCTGATGTATGTGGTGATTGGAATAGAAGGTCCGGTTGTGGAAGAAGTGGAAATGTTCTAACATCAGACTGGAAACTCTTTGATCTCTGATCCTGAAATCTTTCATACTCCCCTTCTAATTTGAAATCAAATTTATTGATGTTCGTTTTAGTAACGTTGAATTCCAATTGTTCATCGAACTTCCATTCTCGATGAAACCCCCTGGTTTCATGAAGTATGACATTTAGCTTCTGATACAGATACAGGTTACCGCCGTCCATCAAGTTCCTGTTTATCTGAACCGTCCCATTCCAAACATCAGTATCAAATCCATTTTTAAAACTTGCAGAAATGTATTCATTAGGCGTGTTAGTGATCATACTGTAGGAGATCTCGGTTAAAAAGACCGATAAACTGGATATCAGCACAAAAGTTAGAGGTGAACTTATGCAGTTCCGAAGGTGAGCTTTCATTCGGGGTTTTTAGAAGCGAGTTCCTCTGGAGAACTTACAGTTCCACCGGAAATGATTAATTTCAAGGCATCTTCAACTGAAATATTGAGGTGTGTAACTTCATCTCTTGGCACGAATAACAGGAATCCTGAAGTTGGATTTGGTGTGGTCGGGACAAATACACTAATCATGTCCTTCTTAAGACAATCCTGCACAACTCCACCATTGCTCGTGGTGGTTATGGCAATAGAATATAATCCGGGACGAGGATACTCTATAATTACAGCACTTTTAAATACTTCCTGTCGTCCTGAAAGAACGGCTTCACTGATCTGCTGGATTGCCTTATAAACTCGGTTGACAAGGGGAATCTTATTGAGAATTCCCTGCATCTTTTTCACCAGATTCTGCCCGAATACATTTCTCGCCAGAAAGCCGGTTACCGCAAGAATTAGAACCAGAGTTATGAATCCCAAACCGGGGATAGAATATTCACTCAGGAATGCCAAATCAAAAAAATAGAATAAGCTCTTATTCACAACTTTTGATAAAATACCATCAACAAAGAGAAAACTCTTCCATAGCAGGTAAGCTGTTACCATTACCGGACCGATGACAAGTGTTCCTGTCAACAGCGATCTCTTAATCTCTTTCCAGACACCGATCTCACGTTTATCAATCAGACCGGATATATTATCCTTTAACTTCAAACCTTACCAATCCTTGTTTCAATTCCTTCATTTATCATATTTTGCTTGAATATCTCGCTCAGTTGTGAGTGCAATTAAGATCCCTTGATTACACCTGACGAGGTTTAATCGGAGACTTATAAATTGCATCAAGACCATAATACAGCGCATTTTGCAACCGAATATACTCCGTTTGATCTCCCCGTGAGTCAGCTTCATCCATCATATCTTTTAACCGATTTCTAAACACGGCCTCAGTTGTACTGGGATTTAATGATGGGTCGACATTCATCGACCATTCAGTTTTTACATTTTCAGTATTCACCCGTAACGAAAAACAAGTTTTTTCTAACAAAGCATCTGATAATTGGATTCGACTCCCCGTTGGAAAACTTCCAGTTAATTCCACAAGAACTATGTCATTTTGTTTAACCTGCTTAACTTCAAATTCTTTTTGAATCGCATTTTCGACATGATAGTTCCGAGACAATCCAGTTACGTCTACATGAGTACCAATAATTCGTCTGTCATCCATCTGAAAATGGGACAATTCACCTTTTCTTACTCCACCCTTTTCCACCGTTCCAATCTGTAACCCAAATGGACCTTTGACATCTAACTCAAAAGGGCAAAGTGAACCAGAGTAGGCAGCTCGAATAAGTCCTCTTTCATCAATTAGCGATGAACTCTCGTGGTAATGTCCTAAAGCCAGATAGTCAAATGGTTGCTTAAAAACCTCTTGATTTGAAAATGGTTGAGTCAGGATTTTGCCTGGCGGGAGATTATCGTCGAGCGAACCATGCATAATGCCTATATGAACATTTGCTGAAGTACCGGTCAATTTAGTTGTCAGTAAACGCTGTTCACTGGGTTCAGTGGCATGGGCAATACCACTAATGACCAATCCGTCAAAATCTTTAAGAATCAATGTTGAAAATTCGTGCTTCCTGAAAATATGTACATTTTCAGGCCAAACATCACCAAATCTTGCAAAGGAGATGTTGTTTGAATAATGGCTTGCTGCAGAATAGAAATCTTCATTTCCGGGAGCGATCACAACAGGAATTGAAACTCTTCTAAAAAGATCATGCAAAAAAGGAATCGTATCTGCCACGAGGTTCTCTTCCTCAAAAAGATCACCTGCAATGAGAATAATATCAACAGCTTCTTCAACTGCAAGGGTAATTGCTTTTGCAAGAGCCGCTTTTAATTCTTGTCTCAAAATCTCAGCTTTTTCTGTCGCAAGACCTAAAGTGCCACCGAACATTGGTCTATCGAGATGTACATCTGAGAGTTGGAGAAATTTGATAGAATTTATGGCCATTTCTTTTTATTGGTTTGTGTTTTCACGCGAGAATCTGGCATCCTTCCCCTGAAAGAAACCCTCTAAACTCACCCAACTGCATTAGAGGGTAAATGTAAGGATATCAGATTATGGTTGTTTTCATGTTGAAGGTTGCAGATCGTTGCAAAATTATCCCCATGAAAACCCTGAAAAGATTTTACCCACTTAAGCTAGTTACTGATTGAATCAGTACCCAACTCAATCATATTAATCCTGTTTTTGTAAATTTTCATCTCGCGTTTCGAAAGCCATTCATGTCTTTCCTGATGACATGACATTAACAACACTTGATGCTTATAAGAGAGCTCACATAAAAAGAATCGCATTCCAGATAAGAACTTATCATCATCAGTGCTTGACAATGGCTCGTCAAGAATAATTGGTATTGCGCCCTTCACGCCGCGAGCTAAATAACTTGACATCCCTAATCGTGCTGCCAGGAAAACCTCATCACGAGCACCATTGGAGAGAACAGATTCAATAACATCTGAAGAGAGGGTCTTATTATTCTCCTTGTCATGTATTGTAAAACTCAGATCTTCACCAAAATTAAGCTCTCCATAACGAGGATTAAGATGCTCTATTATCGGAGCAGCTTCTATACTAAGAGCCTCTGCCCATTCCTGATACACTTCCTGAGATATATCATCTAAAATCGCCATTGCGGCCTCTATCTCACTCTGGAAGGTCTCAATGTATGTAATTTCGGAATCAACCTCATATAGATGTGCGAGAAGGTTAGATCTCATAGAATAATTATTTTCAAAAACTAAGCCTATTCTTCGTTGCAACTTTTGCTTTTCAAGATTTAACAATTCTTTTTTATCTGAAAGATCTTCTACCTGAGCCCGGTATTCTTCTGTCGACAATTCAATAGGAATCGCCTTTAGTTTGCTTGTTAGCCTTTCCTCAAGGAATCTCAACCTTTCACGTTTTGAAACAACCTGGGAATCAGAGATTAAGTTTCTTTCAACACGTGGTAATTCCTCATCCACAATCGTTTTGAACCTTTGGTGATTCAAATGTTTTTCCTGATACAATTTAACAGCTTCACTAATAGGTTCAACCTCTTCAATTCCTGCATCGTTAAGATATTTTGCGCAAACGTCCAAATTGGCTTTCAGAGTTGTGTCAATCCAATCCAACTCTTCCTGATACTCGCTCTGCCTTGTCTCGACCTCAATCCGTTGTGAATTCAACTCTTCAACCTGTTGATATCTAATCAGTAGTGCATTGGATACTTCAAGGCGAGTTTCATCTTCCGGCATTTCCTCGGTCACCTTTTCAAAATATGGAACCACCCAGGATCGTGCAATTTGTTCATCGTGTACTGCTTCTGCTAAAGCCTGTTCCGCTTGAGCCAAAGGTTCTGTTAACTCACTAATTCGATCATAATTCGTATACACTGTAAGGAATTTATTGCTATCCGAAAAGCCAACTTTAGATGCAAGCCCAAGGAGGTATTGACTAAGTTCTTCCATTTTCTTTATGGCATTCTGCTCTTCACCTTCAGAGCCCTCAATATCCTCAAGAATTGAGTCAAGCCGGTTAGCATCGGAACCACTGGATAACCCACGAATAATCACACCCACAGAACCAAATATTATTCCTACACCAATTATCACCTGTCCAATCCAACCATCAAAGAGAGTCATCGCAAGTACCGTTCCAGCCGTCAATAGTACTGCTGTTACAATAAGTGAAACACGTACCGTTATCCCTGTACGTTTTTGCCTTGCCTCAATCAGATCTTTTTCTCCCTTGAGCCAATCGGTTCGTGACTTCGCCTCCCGCAGCTCTCCCTCAGCAGTAGCATATACCGCTCTATAGTCATCAATAAACCGTTTATCATCACCTGTCAATCCCGAAAACACATTACGGAATTTATTCAATTTAACTTTGTCAACACCTTTCTTAAGAAGAACTTCCTCTTTTTCCTGTAAATCTGAATTAAATTTCTGGAGCCTTTCAGTTCTGTCAGTATACAATGACATTGCATTTTCAAACTGTTTAAGAAGAGGTTCATCTACATCAGATAAACTTTCATGCCCTTCAAGACTAGTGTTAATCTCAGCTAATTTTGCATCAACCTTTGCTTCCTGTTTCTCTTCCAGATTTTGCCTTGTTACTCTAAGCTCCTCAACTCTACCGACAATCTCTAATAATTTTCCTGTATCCCCTTCAGGAAAATCTTTGAAGGATAACAATTCTTTTTTACTTTTTTTCAGTTTATGTTTTTCAGTAACCAGTAATTCTTGATTTGAAATAATTTTCTTCAGCTCGGTGAACTCCGCCATTTCATGAGCAATTTCAGCGTCAGTCAACTCCTGTTCAATATCAGAAATTTGGTTCTCGATTTCAGCAAGTCTTTGACATTCTGTAATTATTTTGGTCTTTGAATTACTGAAGCTCCCTAACTGGCTTTGAATACTGTCTCGTTCAATTGAAAGTTTAGACAGTGCACTTTCTATAGACATTGCAACGGGTTGACCTGGGATTTGGTACTTGGAGAGCGAGTCCTGTAGTCTTAAAATTGCATTTTCGGAAGTGACTCCACCCTCTTCAGAGGTCGCAACACGTTGAATATGAGGAGCCAATCCTCCTGCTTCTCGAATTTCACCAAATTCTGATTGCTGTAAATAAAAACTCTTCAGAAAATCATCGCAGGTCAGACCAAACAAATCCTCACCAAGCCTATATACACCTTGCCCACGATGGAATTCGCTGGTTCGATCACCTCCTGTATCACGATTTATTATCCGAACAGTTCTTGCAGCAAAATCTCGCTCAATGCGCCAACGACTTCTCTCAATTGTAAAATCAAGAGTCAGTCCAAATTCTTCCGGATTTGTCCAGGGCTTCACATTTTTGCGGAGAGGACGCTTATCTCCAACGATGCTATCCTGATTGTCAGACGCAATTTTCGATCCACTTAAATCATCAGGATCGTCTTCCCTTAGACCATAAAACGCCGCAAGAATTGCAGCAACGAGAGTGGATTTACCACCCTCGTTATTGGCAATGGTCAGGTTTAATCTATCGTTCGCAAATTCGACTGTCGTCCTTAGACAACCGAACCCCCGTATATGTAGAGTCTCGAAAAACATAGCTTGACCTTAAGCTATTAAATAGCCGTATCCTGCTTTACTTTAGAAACTTAAGCAGTTCTGTATCGGGTGGCAAAACCAGAACTGTATTGGAATCGATTATCGATTTATAGGCCTCAAGTGTACGGATGAACTCAAAGAACTCTGGATCTTGATTAAATGCATTTGCATAAATTTCAATGGCTTTCGCATCAGCATCACCACGAGTAATTTGGGAATTCTTGTAGGCTTCAGCCATAATGACAACTTTTAAGCTATCAGTTACAGCTCGGATCTTCAGGGCTTCCTCTTCACCTTCCGACCGGTAACGGTTTGCAATCCGTTTTCTTTCAGCACGCATCCTCTCATAAACCGATCTTTCATTCTGTTCAGGCAAATCGGCTCGTTTTATTCGGACGTCAATAACTTCAATACCATAATCGCGAGCTGTTGAATCTGATGCTGAGGTAATCATATCCATTAACTCAGATCGATTTGTTGATACAATCTCCTCGAGCTCATGTTGACCTAACGCCTCACGTAGCTCAGAATAAATTATATCGTCAAGTCTCGCCTGGGCACCGTTCTCGTTCTGTACAGTGACTAGAAATTTCAATGGATCAATGATTCGCCATTTTGCGAAATTATCGACATCAAGATTTTTTTTATCCTCAGTCAGTATCTCAGTTGGAGCCGAGTCATAATCAAGAATTCTCCTTTCAAAGTAAATCACAGTCTGAACAGGCCAGGGCATTTTGACATGCAAACCTGCCTCGGTCACCGTCCTGACCGGTTTACCAAATTGGAGTACTACTGCTTGTTTGGTCTCGTCAACTGTATAAAAAACCAGGTTAGCCAGGAAGATGAGAATAATGGCGATTAATGCAATATTTTTGTAGCTTTTCATCTTCGACCTCCCGTCTTTGATCCGACTTCAGGGAGTCCGATGACATTCATCAAGCTTCCATTCTTGTCACCCTTCAGGATGTAAAGCTGCACACCCGGTAGGATTTCTTCCATAGTTTCAAGGAGTAATCGCTTTCGAGTGACAGATTTTGCTTTGGTATATTGTTTGAGAATTTTCAGAAAGTTCTGAGAATCACCGTCAGCCATTGTGACCCGTTCGGATGCCCATGCCTGAGCATCTTTCTCAACCTTTGCTGCCATACCTCTTGCTCTGGGGATAACGTCATTCTGATACCCTTGAGCCTGATTAATCAGTTTATTGAGATCCTCACGAGCCGAAGCAACATCCTTGAAAGCATCCTTAACAGCCTCGGGTGGGTGTACTTCTTGCAATTGAACCTGAACAACTGTTAAACCGGTCTCATACAAATCGAGGATCTCCTGGAGATTCTCCATTGTCTCAATTTGTATTGTCGATTTTCCGGAAGTCAACGCTTCATCAATATCATGCTTGCCTATCACCTGTCGCAATGCGGCTTCCGCAGCAAGCCTGACTGTAGTTTCAAGATCCCGAACCCTGTACAAATATTTGACAGGATCAACAATTCGGTATTGGACAATCATGTCGCAATCGATAATGTTGAGGTTTCCTGTCAACATTAGTGACTCGAGAGGACGATCCGAATATCGTGCTGGAGGTCCATGATCAATTGTACGGAATCCAATCTCGGCACGTTTATACTGTTTCACACGTGGTTTATCCACACGGTCAACGGGGTATGGGATACGCCAGTGTATTCCGGGTGATGTCGTCTTGTTATACTGTCCAAAACGTCGAATTATACCCTGCTGATCAGGCTTAACGATATAAAGCCCACTCGCCAGCCACAGCAATGCCACAATTCCCAGAATCGACCAGACCCCCTTTCCCAAAAAACGGGAAAAGTCAGGAATTTCTATCTGCTCGTCTCCGATGATTATGCGTCTTTTCGCCATTAAATAGCTCTTGTTTTATGTCAAAAAATATAAATATCTATCTGTCACCTTCTCGTAGCTCAAGAGCGATCCCATTTCTACAATGGAAAACCCAGGGCTACAACTTGCTCACTTGATCACTTCCTCACCTTCCCTGCCACAGTGCCGGTTTTTTCGCGGCGATCTTACTGTATCCGTAGCTTATGTAATGAGCACGATTTTTCCACCCAACAGGATCAACCATCATTGTATACGCAATGTGTGAATCATTCTCACCTTTAATCACCTCAATTCCGAAAGAAGCCCACTTTTCATCACCATCAACCAGATATCCACCTCGAAATTCAAAGAGGTTAGTCTGCGTAAATTCAGCAATCATAGATCTTGGAGCGTAATTCATCCCAACGCTGTAGTGTTTACTGATATAATCCCAGTCGGTCAGCTCATCTGCACGGAACTGGCTTGAGAAACTGATAGGTTGACCGTCTGCGCCCCAAGACGCTCCAAACCATGATTCATGACTGAAAGAGCGAAGCGCACTACCAACAGCGTTCAGAGTGGAATAACCAAAGACTACTCCCCCGCCAGGATTCCACATTGATCCGAAATCAAGCGACATTCCGTGATGCCACCCGTCGCCTTCTATGTTCTCTGTAATATACTTAACCGATATCCCAACCGGCAGACTCCCTGACTGAAAACTAGAAGAAAGTGGAAGAGAAACCGTGTAGGATTTATACTCTTTCTTATCTTCAAACTCTGAAAAGTTCCTGAGCAACCCAAATCCGATTCGGTTACCGTCTATATCTGAGCTGTTCAACATGATGAATGACCAGTTTCCCGGGGACTCAAATCCTGCTGCCGCCATCGAAATATCAACGGCTATCTGGTTTGTCAATCCAACTCCACCGGGGTTCCAGTACAGGGTTGCAGGATCGTTTCCAACAGCGACTCCTGCCATCCCCAATCCGGCTGAATATGCATTCACCGGTGGCAAAGCTTTACTGAAGGGTTTTGCGGACGATATTCCGCATAAGATCAGCAGTGCTGTGAGGATGATCATTGTGGACAAAAGCTTTTTCATAACGATAAGTATAATACACAGGTTTGTGGAAAGCAAGACGTTACGGGACGGGACGAAGATTCTAAACGATAACGGGGGTATTTTTAGTAAATTTCGGTTAATTTTTACAGATTCTCTGTGTAGGGGTTGAACATTTTCAACCATACAGAAGAGAAATTATCATTGGTACATCAATTTTTAGGTCGGAATCTTATTCCGACATCACCTGCAATGGCAATCACATATGGCTGAATATGATTCTGTAACACGATAGGGTTGAAAATTTTCAACCCCTACTGGACTGCTGGTCGGAAATTTCTCTCGACAGATTCACTTCGGCTGTTTTAATACTCTCTCTATACTGAACCCACGTTTTCAGCTTGTCAACATTTATTAAAACTGCCGCGAAAGCTGCCAACCCGACAACGAGAAAAATCAGAATGACATTGAGCCACTGTTTGTCTTCAGGGTGGGTGAGTTTTGGGAGAAGAAAATGCCCTACAACAGCTCCAGACGTAAAACCCGATAATATCAACACAAACCTTATCATTAGCGTATAGAGATCTGCCAGTGATATTCCAACAGCAACAAAATGAGGAGCATCTCCTCTGAGCAGGTAAAGCTCAAATCCTAACAACATCAACACCGCAAAGACAAGTCCGATTTTGTTTCGGATTGTAAATGCTGTGAAGATCAGAATTGCCAGAGGAAGATTATCAGCAAGAAAAGCATGATCAAATTTCAGAGGCAGATACAGAAATGGCAGCAACTTTGCGAAGACCATGTATCCGATAAGGATAATGGCGCATATGATGTGAAATGGATCTTTGTTTTTATCGTTTACCATGATATTAATTGCTAAATATGTTTTAGTCAGTGAAATCCACACAATCTGCAGTTCTACTTAACCAGATTAACTACCTTCATCGACTGATCCATCCCCCCATCTAATCTAATCAAATACGTCCCACTCCCCAACCCTCGAGCGTCCCATACAGTTTGGTGCGAACCAATATTTTGCCAACCACGCGCAAGTCGAGTAACTTCCCGACCGGTCAGGTCATGAACGGTCAAGTCGTAATTGCCGGGTATGTTTAGGTTGTATTCGATGATGGCTTCAGAGTTGAAGGGGTTGGGGTATGCGGCGGTAATGTTGAACTCTTTCAGAATAGCTTCTCCATAGGATGGCACGGAAAGGGGTAATACATCTAACATGCTCAATTGGTTTCCTCGAAGAAGCAACATTTCAAGCTCTGGGTCGTCGTCGAATTGGTCAATGCGAAAATCTTTAACATCTCTTTGATAGCCTGGGAAAACATCTGCCATTCGAAGATTTTCTGGGTTTATCGTACAGAAAGCATCACCATTTTCATCATAGGTACTGAGAAATCCAATTATAAATGGATCTCTACCATCAGTGTCGACTGCATAATCCTCCATACCAACGATGTATCTTTGTAAACTTCTTTGGTTTTCTATTCTTAACTCATCAACATTTACCAATGAAAGTGTAATTGACCCATGTTTTGCATGGCACGCTGCTACCTTTGGACCATTTCCAATACCATTTACAACAGTGTATCCAAGAATATCAACATAATCATTTTCTGGTTGTGATACATTCCAGTTTTCTGCTTCCAATGCAATGCTTGTTGATTGAAAGTTTTCACTAATTTTAAAAATTCCACAACTAGTACCCCCATACGCAGCTCCTGAATCAATCTCCCAATTAAAACTGATATTGAAGTAACCAGAAATTAAAATAGTATCCCCATTGTTTTCATTGTAACACATTTCTGTCCCCCTACCTCCTGAACCTATCCCGGTAAAATGGTTCTGTGAGAACGAGTATAGTTGAATTGCACCAGATCTCCTGGACTGTCCACTATGGTAGCCCTCCTCATAATAACTATATACATTGGAAATTAGTATCCTTCGATCATCATCCACTCTCATGGACTCGAAAAAATCAATATTTGTAATTCGTAATCCGTTGTAGCGATCAGAGGTAAAATCGTCATCGTGATTATATTCAATCATGAGTTGCTCATTAAATAATAAATTATGATCTTCACCTGAATACACTAAGATTCGTCCGGCAAATGTGCCGGCGATAATCTGAGGTCCCTCACCATCACCAAAATCAATCCTATTCAAGGCCGTTGTGATACCACCAGGATTATCAATTGAAGAAACAATTTCTCCTTCACTTACAATCCATATTCTGTCGGAACCACCCATAAGGAAATAGAATTGTCCATCCTCTTCCCAGTGTGGACCAAAGCAGGTAACGGTTGTATCTAATTCAACTGACCAGACTTCCTCAGCAGGGAATTGAGCGTAGAGAGAGGTCGCGAGTAACAAGATTAATACAATTGTAGTTTTCATGACTGCTCCGTTGTTATCAAACTTTATATCCACAGATTGCGCAGATTACACAAAATACACAGACTTTTCTATTTGACAAGATTAACCACCTTCATTGATCTATCGGATACTCCACCCAACCGAATCAAATATGTCCCACTCCCAAAATCTTTCGCATCCCATACAGTTTTATATTCACCTGAATTTTTCCAGCCTTGAAATATACGCGCCACTTCCCGTCCGGTCAAGTCGTTTACTGTCAAAGTGTAATTGCCTGAATATGAAAGGCTGTATTCAATAGCAGCTTCGGAGTTGAAGGGATTGGGATATACCCCTGAAATCACAGATTCACCGGGCGATAGAATTCTCCTTTCACGTGGCACACTACCCCCCTCAAGTGGTGAGTTGGATAACATAACTTCATCTATCTGTCCGTAAAATTGTAGATCACTTAGCGGCAGATCAGAATTACTGCCGATGACCAACGGTCCATCACCATATATGATCGGACCTGCAACTGATAAAGAGTCTACAAAACTATTTTCCCAGACAAGTCTCATCTGCTCGCCGTCATAATCGCCCGCAATGTAATGCCACCTTCCATCAGCAGGATCCACATCGTATTCCAAAAACTCCTCTCCGTTTTCATTCCGAACTGCAAAGCCTATATATCCTTCATCGTTATCAGCATAAAGCTGAAAACTGGTAAACTCCTCCTGGATTAGCTTTGAGACTATTACCCCGGTGTGAGGAATTTCCTCATCCATATTGAACCATGCTTCGATCCTGAATTGCTCAGGTTTGAGTGTTTCGTTGTCCGAAACAAGTGCCATCCCACCATTCCGATTCGATAAATCTAAAGCCTCACCCCATATGCCTTCACATAAATCCGCATCACCTTCAGGACGAAGATCATTGCCATTGCCCGAAAAGTCGGTAGACCAGGGGTAATCGGTAGTGGTTGTCAGCATCAATCCGCGTCTGATATTGTTGTCATTCTCATAATGTCTTAAATCTCCAAACAATGTATAAGTGCTGTCGGGATTGCAGAAAATACGGATTACTGCTGAGTAATCAGCCTCTGAAAATGAATCTGATGAAATGACCTCAAGATTCCGGTTGACTTTTAAGAGCGGCACCCCATTTTGACGGGATGAATTTTCATCATATATCAAACCGGAAATAATAAAGTTGCCATCATTGCATTGAGCGATATCATATCCTTTGCAACGTCCGAAGATTTCTCTATCTATTGTAACCTCGTTAATAACCTCTCCATCCTCGTTGACGGAAAGAAGCCAGATATCTGTATCTTCCCTGTTCTCATAATTTTGAGGCGAATTACTCCCAACGCAAATATATCCATTTTCTACCTCAACCATTGATCGAAGAATTGACATTGTTCCGGCTAACCCGTACCGCCTTTCCCATTCAAGCTCACCGTTTATGTTCACTTTCGACATACATCCGTATGAATTTCTTGCAACGTATTCCCAACCAACCCCGAAGTAACCGCCGTCGGAGGTTTGGATAATTTCCCTGTCGGGTCCACCTGAAGCGTTAGAAGCGTTAAAGGTCCAGACTAATTCTACATCACGAGTATATTTTCTTATTTGAGAAGAATTCATTATGCGGCTATATCCAAGGACTATCGAGTCCTCATTATCTACCATCACTGTTGAACAGGAGTTTTCAATGTTATTGGATAGTTCAGTCGAAGAGATCTCCTCACCTTCACTATCGACTATTATCAACCAGGATGCAGAGAATCTAAAATCGTTGGAATATGCAAGACCAACCATTACTATATTTCCATTCTCAAATTCAGCGACATCGTCGCATACCTGTTCATCTGCCCGGTCACTATAGATGTAATTTCTTGTCCAAATTACCTCCCCTTCGGGATTGATCTTCATTAACAGAGATCTGGTAATGTTACCAATTTGAACAGCTCCCACAGCGAGAAAATTACCATCCCTGGTACGGATCGCAGATCTGAACCATTGCGATGCTTCATCATCAAACAGTATTGCGTTTTCAAACTGGGGATTAACATTCTCCATGTGCCACAGACCGAGAGTGGTTTCGTCAGGTTCAAAAGGTTCGTTTGGTTGGGAGAGAGAGAGGTTGCTGATAAACAACAACAAAAGGATTGAGAATAGAGTCGAACGACGCATCTTCAGTACTCCTTAATCAAGGATTTCAATAATTTATAAATTCAGTTACTTCAATATATAAGATAGTGTATTTAGTGGCAGATTACAAATTATTGCAAATTAGAAAATGTAGGAAAATCCGGCGGGTTAAGAACCCGCCCTACGCACCTCCAATTTCCTTCTCAAAGTGAATCCGCTCTGGTACGTTTTTATACCCAAGCTTCTGGTTCAACTCGATGATCGGTTTATTATTGACTTCATTTTCTGTCCTAATAAATGTGTGACCATTGTCGATAGCATATCGAACCATTGCCAGTTTTAACGCCATAGCAACACCTTTTATCCTGTATTCATGCTTGACACCGGTTACACCATGACTCAGGGAGTTGTCTGCCCTGACAACACTTAACGGGCACAATCCGATGTATTCATCACCTTTAACTGCAATAAAGTAGCACTCCGGTGGGCGGTGGTACGGTTCGATATCCTCTTTTACGAAAGTCTCCAGATCACGACGGACGCTGTCTTCGCTGCCAGGAATATCCTGCTTGACAGTCCAATACAGGTCGTGTAATTTTTTGTTTCGGTTTGGATCAGATTCCAGATGGAGAAGAGATTTGATCTCGATTCCATTTTTCTTTAAGCTCCTGATCTTTTCAATAAAACTGCTGAAATCGACGGAAGTCGGATCTAACTCTGATTCCCGGATTCGCAGAAACTCGGTGTAACCTCTTTTCTCGAAAAATCGGATAGTACCGGGCAGTCCTGGGCAGACAGCACGAATCGAAATCGGAATATACTGGGATAACTCATCCATCAACCTATTGTATAACAGGGTTCCAATGCCTTGACGGATAAATTTTTCTAACATTCCACCTTCGATGTAGAATTTCTGCGGGTGATATCTAATGGTGAATTGTGTATGTTCTGCATATCCAGCGATTGTATCACCTATTTCAACACACAACCTTTTATGGCGAATGATACTATCTCGATTTTCATCTTTTCGTATGAAATCATCTGATGTATGGGGTAGATTTGGACGATAGAGGTTGTAAATTTCCGTTACCGCCTGGTAGTCAGACGGGGTGAATTCGCGGATGTGGAAGTTTTGGTTCATGGGTTTTGGTTCATGGGTTTTGGTCAGTTAATGTTTGGAACTGAATGCTGTCAAGTCAGGGATTTGTAGGTCGTAATCTCATTCCGACGAACTTTCACGATGTTGTTATTTGTCGGGAGAAGATTCCGACCTACGCAATCACTCACCTTACCCCCCATTAGCCCCCCCCCTACTTCCCAGGGGGGGAAATCTGCGTAATCCGCATCATCTGCTGTGAATTAATTGCTTTTCACCCGGTAGAAAATTGAATACAGCACAGGCACAACTACCAGTGTCAAACCCGTCGAGAATAACAACCCAAACATCAGAGCTATTGCCATGGACTCCCACATTGCACCTCCACCGAGATACAGCGGGATCATACCGCCGATTGTGGTGAGTGTAGTTAGAATTATCGGCCTCAGGCGGCGCATTGATGCTTCAATAATCGCCTGGAAGGGATTGAGTCCATTCACCTCCTGTTCGAGTTTGATCCGGTCGAGCAGCACAATCGCATTGTTGATCACAATTCCAGCCAGCGCGATCACCCCCAGGAACGTCATGAAGCCC
>JABGPL010000049.1 GCA_018644935.1 Calditrichota bacterium
CAAAAAAACCGCCGGAATTTCTCCCGACGGTAAAATTTTACTTCATTCCCGATTTTTTCAATTCCGACTTTTAGCTCCCCGGGTTCTCCATCAAATATCCTTCGACGAATGAATCAATGTCACCATCGAGGACAGCATCGGTATTTGAGGTTTCCACATTTGTCCGAACGTCCTTGACGAGATGATATGGGTGGAGTACATAACTTCGGATCTGAGATCCCCAGGCATTTTCAGATTTTTGAGCTTCAAGCACATCACGTTTCTTTGCCTCTTCCTCACGCTGCAACTTCAACAATCTTGCCGCTAAGAATCTCATCGCTGTTTCACGATTGCGATGTTGGGAACGCTCTGACTGACATGACACAACAATGTTGGTTGGCAGGTGAGTAATCCGGATTGCAGAATCCGTCTTGTTGACGTGCTGCCCACCGGCCCCTGAAGCGCGGAATGTATCAACACGGATCTCACTCGAAACAATTTCAATCTCACTCGCCTCTTCAAGTTCAGGATAAACATAGACTGAAGCAAAGCTGGTATGTCGCCTGTTTGATGCATCAAAAGGTGAAATCCGCACCAAGCGGTGAACCCCAATTTCCGATTTCAAACGACCAAAGGCAAAATCACCGACAACTTCAATGGATACGCTCTTAACTCCTGCTTGATCAGCTGGTTGGAGGTCAATTACTTCACTTTGGAACCCGCGTCTTTCAACATACCGCAGGTACATTCTCATCAACATTCCAGCCCAATCTGCTGATTCAGTACCCCCGGCACCTGGGTGTATCGTCAATATACAATTTCGTCGGTCGTCCGGACCACTGAGCATTTGTAAGAACTCCCAATCATTGAGTTCTTTATTAAATCGCATTGCCTCAGCTTGAAGTTCTTCATAATCAGTGCCGGATTCTTCTTCCAGCATTTCTTCTAACTCCGCAAGATCCCCGAGATCCTGAAATACCTTATTGTATTTATTGATCGGTTCGCTTAATCTCGAGATTCGTTGCGTTAGCTTTCGAGCGTTATCTGGATCGTTCCAGAGAGAAGATGAATTTGATTGCTTTTCAAGCTCTGCTAATTCTGTTTTTTTTGCATCGAGGTCAAAGTGACCTCCTGAGCAGCTCAAGCCGCTCCTGTAGTTCATTTATGCGCATTTTCTCGTTCTCTACTCGGGATCTCCACCAGACTGAAAACCAAAGTTTTTGCTTTCGTTTTTAGCTGAAGGTGTTTGAATTTCACCAAAACGGTCCTCAAACTTCTTGATATTGCCTTCTAATGCCTGCAATAGTCCCTTTGCATGCTGTGGTGTAAGTATTATTCGTGCTTGCACATGCGCTTTCGGCATACCCGGAAGCATTCGGGTGAAGTCCAAAATGAATTCTGAACCGGAGTTGGAGATTATTGCAAGATTCGCATAAATTCCCTGCCCCACCTTTTCGTCAAGTTGAACCTGTATTTGTTTCCCACCCACATTAGGCTGATTCATATTTTCTCCTTGTATTTCATGAGCGATCAGTTAAACCTTCATGATCAGGCTCAGGTTATTTCCGAGAAAAAGGGATCAAACCATCGATCCCTAATTCATAATAAAAATCTGTCTTCAGCTGTAAACCCTTACGTACCTCTGGCAACCGTTTCAGGCATCAGTCTGTAAATTCACTTACCCACCCAAAGTAACGTTTGAAGAACGTAACCGTGTTATAAACAAATCTGGAATTGTAAATATACCAGAATAAGCCAGATACGTGAATTAATTTGTAAAACAATATTCCAGCAAGGAAAATACCACCGAGATATATTGCGGATGCTCTATGGTAGTATTTGACACGTGAAACGCGCATTTCATCGAAGAAATACTTGATCCGTTTATCATTCATGTCGTCTTCAGATGCAGCAAGCCCTAAAAGAGCCCAAATGGTGCAGAGCATAAAACTGGTGATAAACGTAAATGTCGGTAATATACCAACATACCCGGGCCAACGGATCTGTATGTAAGTTGAGAGAGCGAGACCGAGGATAAAGAATGTATTTGTCCACCCTCTGAATCGACGCAAATATAGCGGTGGTTTAAAGATATACTTGTTTCTAACCGCTGAGACTTCAACGTTTGCCTTCACCAAATAATCGGCAATTGATCCGGTGAAGAAAGCAAGGAAAATAAATCTGAATTCATGCTCAGTTATATAATCCCAAATAACTCCTGAGCCGAATATCTGCTGAAACAATGCTGTCATCCAAATTACAGCGACATAAACAAAAGCCCAAAATAAATAACCTTTATCTTCCGAGAAAGAAATTAGAGTCTCTTTCAACTGTTCTTTGGTGGGCATTCGTTTCAGAGTTGCATCGCATGCGGGACAGCGCTTCTCTTTTACAAAGTTGACTACTGATATGGAACCTTTACACTCGGGGCATCTCATGACAACTACTCTGTTTGTTATCTACGTGACTCAATGTTCCGGAATCTCCGGCCTGGGTCGCTTATTGTTTGGTATGGAATCAACTTCATTTAACTCGGAATCCTCTCGAGTAAAGTTAATATACTAAAAATTGCACCCTCAAGGAAGACTTTCACCAAATCATGAAAAATAATTATAATGTTACTTCCTTTTTTTCATAAACCTGACGAGTTTTAAACCTGATGGCAGTCTTAAAATGTCTGGAAGGACCCATCCTTGAAGGTCAATCTTTTCAATTTCTGAATCAAATCCCGAACCCTTCCATAAAATCACCTCACCTTCATCAGAAAGAAGATAGTCTGCCCATTCAAGCATTTGCCCGGTGTCTCTCACTCCTCTTGAGATCAGAGTGCTGAATCTGCCTCTGTTGTCATCTTCTCTAACGATATCTTCAGCTCTGGCATTCACAACTGAAACGTTTTCTATACCCATATCACCAATAGTCGATTTCATAAAAGCACATTTTCGTCGATTAGAATCTACAAGCGTCAATTCTAATTCCGGTCGAACAAGTTTTAATGGTATTCCGGGAAAACCCGCCCCCGTACCAATGTCGATAATAGGACTCCTAAGGATACAAGCTTTCCATTGCAGCGGAATCAATGATTCCTCTGTGAGAGAAGTGACAAGGTTTTCCACATTGCTCCGAGACACCAAATTCATTCTTTTACTGCTATTTACGACCCTTTGTTGATAACTTATTAGCAAGTTATTAACATTTTCTGCACCGTTCGTAAATTTTGCTAAGTCTTTTATTATCAGCATGTATGCGTTTTTATCAAAAAGTTATCCACATCCTTTCCACATTCTTTTTGCACTTTGTGTGTAAATCTATTCCGATGTGAATATTGAGTTAACAATGGCTTCTTTTTCAACAATTTAGTCCAGTTCCTAAGAAGATATCTTCCAACGACAAAGGAGTAATACATCTATTTCTTTTTTGTCCCTCTTCCATCAAGACGTTTAAGGTGAATGAGCAAAACCGCAATGTCTGAAGGAGTTATACCTGGAATGTTTGAAGCCTCACCAATATTGTCCGGTCTTATCCGAGAGAATTTCTCGAGACCCTCCGCAGACAATCCCTTAATATTATAATACTTGAAGTCCTTTGGAACGACCTTGCCTCGATTGCGTTGTTGATCGGCAGCACGGTATGCCTGTCGTTTCAAATACCCTGAGTATTTAACCTCTGCCTCGACCTTGCGAATGAACTCGGTTGTGCGGTTCTCATTAATTCTGTCAAGTACTGATTGCTCGAGATACGGCATTAAATCATCCAACTTCACATCAGGGCGTTTTAGCAATTCATAAAGTGTCATCTTTTCACCCGACTTTGCCGGTCGGCGAATGGCCTTTAGTCCATCAAGAACAACTTTTAATCTTTCGTCTTCTTGAACAGAATAAGCAAACCGTTGATTGTCAATCAACCCAAGCCCATGCGCTTTGGAAGCAAGGCGTGAATGTGCATTATCCAGACGCAGCTTTAGCCGGAACTCCGCTCTTGAAGTAAACATTCGATACGGTTCTTCTGTACCTCTTGTAATCAAATCATCGATCAACACACCAATATAGCCTTCATCCCGTCCAATCTGTAGTGTCCGGTCATCTTTCCGAACCGCAAGCGCTGCATTGCAACCGGCTACGAGACCCTGAGCTGCAGCTTCTTCATATCCGGATGTGCCGTTAATTTGTCCTGCAAAATATAGACCGGGTATCAGTTTTGTCTCAAGAGAATGACGCAATTGATGTGGTGGAAAGAAATCATATTCCACAGCATAACCAGGTGTTACAATTTCAACAGTCTCAAAACCGGGGATTTTCCTGATGGCTTCTAATTGTATAGCTTCCGGTAAACTGGTGGAGAATCCATTCGGATAAACCAAATCCGTATGAACGCCTTCAGGCTCGACAAAGATCGTATGCCTTTCTTTGTCAGCAAAACGCACAATCTTGTCCTCAATTGATGGGCAGTAGCGAGGCCCGATACCCTTTATTCTACCAGTATATAAAGGAGATCTATCCAAACCTGATTCCAATATCTTATGTACATCAGGATTGGTGTAGGTAATCCAGCAGGGAATCTGCGGTAAGTGAGTTTTCTCTGAATTTACAGAGAATAAAATCGGATTCGCATCGCCATCCTGGCGTTCCAGCAGAGTGTAATCAATGGTTCGGCCATCCAACCGAGGAGGGGTCCCTGTTTTTAATCTACCGGACTTAAATCCTTTATTGAGGAGGGATTCAGTTAATCCGTTAACAGGAGCTTCTCCAATCCGGCCACCCTGAGTCGAAATTTCACCATAATGCATAAGACCATTGAGAAATGTGCCACATGAAAGGACTACTGCTTTCGAGTGAATCCTTCTTTCTTTATCAAGGAAAACACCAAATGTCCCATCTTCATGTACTTTAATCCCATTAGCAACACCCGACTCCACCCTAACATTCTTATATGCATGCATCACCCGGCTCATTTCAGAAGAATACAGTTCTCTGTCACATTGAGCGCGAGGAGACCAGACAGCAAGACCTTTTGAACGATTCAGAACTCGATACTGTATGGCAGTTCTGTCAGTTATCTCTGGCATAACGCCACCAAGAGCATCAATCTCCATCACCAGATGCCCTTTTGCAATCCCCCCAATAGCAGGGTTGCACGACATTCTACCAAGTGCCATCGGATCTGCACTGAGCAAAATTGTATCAACACCTAATCTCGCTGCTGCGGCAGCGGCTTCACATCCTGCGTGTCCACCACCAACAACGATAATATCACATTTTATTGTCAAAAGTTCAGGAAATTCTAAAAGACATCTGCAAACCAGCCGGATGTGTTACGTAAACGCATCGCCAATAAATGCGCAAGACCCTTCAAGACATCGATTGACAGATCCTTCTGAGAACCCAGCATTTCTTTAAAAGCGGTTTTTGAAAACTCGTAAACAACAGTTGGAGTCATTGCTACAACAGTTGCTGACCGTGGCATGTGATCAACTAGCGACATTTCGCCAATTACCCCTGCCCGTTCAAACCGGGCAATCACTACTCTACCTGATCCATGTGATCGAAGTTTTTGTACTTCTACTGAACCACTGGCAATAATGAACATATTGCCACCAGGGTCTCCCTCTCGAAACAATTCCTCCCCGGCAACGTATTTTTTTTGAATCAGCATTGTTGCTAATTCAGCTAATTCTTCTTCTTTCAGCCTCAGGAAAATCTTTGTTTCGGCAAGCAACTTCACAACTTCTTTGTTTGGCTGTATTTCCATTCCACACTCCTTCTAGCGTATTGCAGCTATTGACAATTTACTAACAGCAGTTTTAATATCCAATTGTTCCACGTGGAACAATCCCAACATCTACTTTCCAATACAGAACTCTGAAAATATTTCTTCTAATAAACCATCTAGTCGCTTCTTCCCAGTCAATTCATCCATTGCAGAAACTGCTTCCCGAAGTTGTTCAGCAACAATTTCTTCTGGTTGCCCTTGATCAATATCCTCTCTGCACTCTTTCATTGCTTTGATAGCACATTGAACGGCGTTGTAATGCCTCTCTCTGCTTATTGTTCCCTGGCCTTGTTTCTCATCCTTAACAACTCTCCGAAAAAGCTCATCCTTGAGCTCTTCAATGCCACTTCCATCAGTAGAACAAATGTAAGTTGCATTTTCTTCTTTTCTTTCTGTTGCCAGATCCGATTTATTTATAACCTCAATTATATCAGTTTTACGAGTCATGTTGACGATTATCTGATCTTTTATATCTGGTGCAGAAACAGAAATAATCATATCTGCGCTTTCCGCTTTGCGGATTGCACGGGTAACTCCTTCATCTTCAATCTCGTCTGGTGTGATTCTCATTCCTGCCGTATCATAGAGGGTGAAATGTACCCCATTAATTTCACAGACGGCCTCAAGTACATCGCGTGTAGTGCCCGGTGTATGGTGTACAATCGCAATTTCTTCATTTGCAAGGATATTAAACAGGCTGCTTTTGCCGACATTCGGGGAGCCAACAATGGCAACACTAACGCCTTTTCGTAAATTTCGTGCTCTAGAATATCCAGAAATCATGCGTCTGAGGTCGTTTATGATTCTCTCTACGATTAATAGTTTTTCTTCTCTATTAAGCAGTATAATATCCTCCTCTGTAAAATCAAGTTCCAATTCGCAACTCGAGAGAATATTCATCATCATGTCAGATATCTGATTTGCAGTTTTTCCTACCCCACCATCAAGTTGCTTCCGCGCCTGCCTGGCAGCCTCCTTGCTCTTCGAAGCTATCAAATCTGACACAGCTTCTGCTTGAATCAAGTCCATTCTGTTATTCAGAAATGCACGTAGTGTAAATTCACCGGGTTTAGCTGGATGGGCTCCTTCTTTGTAAAAGGCCTCGAGTGCTTCATTCACTAGTATTGGGTTGCCATGTGTTGATACTTCTACAACATCCTCACCTGTGTACGAGCGGGGAGACTCATACACTGATACCATAACATCATCTATAAATGAGTCTAATGTATTGTTATTACTGAGCTTGGCATACGTGGTGCGGTTGGGTTTCGGTAGATCCCGATCCAGGAGATTGGAGACAATATTAAATGCATCTTTTCCGGATATTCTTAGGATTGATATCCCACCCCGTCCTTGGGGTGTAGCTTCTGCGACAATTGTCGTAGATTCGGAATATCCGGCAATTTGATGAGGAATCACTTCTTCTTCTTGCTTTGACGTCCTTTTGTCTCGTCTGAGTTCGGAACTGTGATGACTGGTGCTGGAGTAATTTTTTGTTGAACTAATGTCCACACATTAAAGAGGGTATAATACAGCGTCAAACCTGACGGAAATTGATTAAATATCAATGTCATAAAGATTGGCATACCGTAAACCATCATCTTCTGGTTGGGATCGGTAATCGTGCTTTTTGATTGGAGGAAAGACGTTATACCCATTACCAGTGGCAGCAACGCAATGTGAGCTCCATAAAGCGGCAGTGAGAATGGCAGTTCCATAACAATGTCTGGGCGAGACAAATCATTAATCCAAAGCATAAACGGTGCACCACGAAACTCGATTGTCGCCCTGAACACAATAAACAATGCATACAATAGGGGCATTTGCAGCAACATCGGCAAACATCCACCCATAGGGTTGACCTTATTGGTTTTATAAAGAGCCATAATCTCTTTATTCAGTTTTTGTGCATCGTCTTTATATTTTGCGCGAAGAGCATCCATCTCAGGCTTCAGTTTGCCCATAGCGGCCATAGACTGATATGACTTTCGCGTTAGAGGCCATATCACCAACTTAACAAGAATTGAAAATATTATTATGCAGATCCCATAATTTGGGATAAAACCATGCAGAGCTTTCAATCCCCACAGCACAACTTTTGATATAGGGCGTAGAATGGTATCAAAAAAGTCCCAACCGGCACCCATCGTCATTGCATTCTTCAGAGTTGGGTTGACTTCGTTTAGAATTTCATCATCCAAAGGACCCAAAAAAACCCGGATTGCTGTTTCAGGACTTCCGTACTTTATTGGGATCTTAAGACCAAATCCTAAATTATTTGGATACACCTTTCCTGTGTAAGTCGAATCTAAAACGCTCTCTAACCATGCTCCGTTAGCAAGGGTTGTTTCAGGAATTAGTGCAGCCATGAAGTACTTATTTCTGACAGCACCCCAGAGGGTTCCACCGCTTGTTGTGTTTTCAAGGATGGTCTTTTTATTGCTCTGCTTCATGTCTTCAAGCTCGTCACCGGCAAGATAGACATAAGCCTTTTTATACCATTCCTCCTGGCTGGAATCGGGTTCAGTAAACGCTAAACCGCCCCGCCACATGACTTCAACATCAGGTCTTGCCCAAAGGTTCTCAAGATCATTTGATTGCACTTCATACATAAAGGAGTATCCATCTCCTTTAAAAGTGTAAACAACCTTGATCTCTCCGTATGAAGTTATCGGGCAGTAAAACTCAACTCGCTTTTCCTGTCCTTCATGTACACGGATTTTTACATCATCATCAAACTCATCATCCAATCGGAACCTGAGTTTATCCGTTTCGACCGGTCCTTCTACTGTCCAGAACCTTGTTGAAGGTTTTGCAATATTCGAACCGGATATCAGCTCTATTTCTTCTTTCAGGTAATGTTTGGTAGGCTTAAGCACAAAAGAGCGTAAGCTCGCACCTTCCGTAGAAAACTTGGCTCTGAAAGATTCAGTTTCAACAGTAACTAAACGTGTAGGTAAAGTGGAAGTATCAAGTTCGAGTATTTCCTCTTCAAATAATGATTCCTCATTGACATGACTCGCATCGGCTTTTAGAACCGGCGTAATATCGCGCAGCTCTTTCGCAGTTAATGGTGTTGCCTTTTCTGGTATCTTTACGTCCGCAACTACAGCGATTGTGTCTACAGCTGCTGGCTCGGGAGCAATCCCTGCCCAGCGCAGATAATCATCCCAAAAAATTACTATTAAAGCAATCAGTACAAATGCAACTATTGTCCGTTTATCCATGTTCACTTACTGTGTGTTATATCAGATGGCACGGGATCAAGACCACCGGAACTCCAGGGACCACAACGAAATATTCTGACTAGCGACATCATGCTCCCCTTAAAGGCTCCGTGCATATTAAGAGCCTCTATCGAATATGAAGAACATGTTGGATAGAAACGACAATTTGATCCGATAATCGGACTAATTAATCGCTGATATGTCTTTATTGTGGCTACTAAAACTCTGGTTATCATTCCGTTCCTTGACCTGGCAGTCCGTTTTGAGTGATTTGATTAACTGGTTTTCTGATTTTCCTCGCTTTTGTCTGAACTGTCTGTGACAGGCGAATCATTTCAGGTTCAATCTCCACTCTTTCGGTACATTTTCTAATGACAAACATGATTGCACCGCCCTCAGGAAAAAAGTGTCTTTTACTTCGGTAGATTTCCCGCATTATCCGTTTTACACGATTTCTCTGAACCGCATTTCCACCATAACGAGGTGTGGTGATCCCGAATCGGGCATCACCACTATCTAAAAAAAAACCCTTAGAAAGCTACCCTGAGCCCGAAATCCCTTTTCGCGGACCTCTTTGAATATCTTTCTACCCTTTAGACGATTAATCCTGTCGCTCATTATTCGTAGCGCCGCATCTCATCAGACACTGTCAATTTCTTGCGTCCCTTTGCCCGGCGACGTGATAAAACAGCTCGTCCGTGGCGATTGCTCATCCTCTCGCGAAAGCCATGCTTGTTGTGGCGCTTCCGGTTTGAAGGTTGATATGTTCTTTTCATGAAATTATCCTATGTGGTTTTTATTGTTTCATCTTGTATTGCTTTCGCTGCTGTTCTTAAGCGACTTACAACGACATCTCTACCGAGTGCCTCGAGCATTTCAAATAGACCTGGTCCTCCGGTCGTGCCGGAAACTGAGAGCCTGATGGGATGTATCAATTTTGCAGCATTAACATCCAGAGATTCAGCTTTTTCGCGAAGATAGTTCTCAATCGTGTCAAAATCGAAAACATCAAGTGCTGCAAAGTCGTCTGAAATGGAATTAAGTCGTTCAGGGACATCTTCCGCTTTAAAGTGTTTTTTAACACCCTTTTTATCATATTCTTCAGGGTTCTGGAAAAAGTATCGTCCCCATACAAAAAGATCCGACAGTATATGAATCCGGTTCTTTAACAGATTCCATGCCTTTACAGTCAGTTCCTCAGAAGGAATAGATTTCAAAATGCCTTTCTCAATCGCTTGTTCGGCAAATACCTTTAGCTGATCAGCAACATCACTGTAGTCAGTCTCGCTAATATAGTATCCGTTTAGCCACAGCAGTTTTTTCTCGTCAAACACTGCGCTTTTCGAGTTGATTCCAGATGTATTAAAAGCATCTATTAATTCCTGAGGACTCATCTTTTCACGTTCATCACCGGGTGACCAACCGAGAAGCCCAAGGTAATTGATAATTGCTTCTGAGCTCAAACCCATATCCTGATAAGCTGTTATTGAAGTTGCACCGTGCCGCTTGGAAAGACGTTTCTTGTCAGTTCCAAGAATCAGCGGAACATGGGAAAAATCAGGTACATCGTAACCTAATGCTCTGTAAAGCAAAACCTGTTTCGGGGTATTCGATACATGATCGTCTCCCCTGATAATATGTGTCACTCCCATATCAGCGTCATCGACAACAACCGCTATCATGTAAACTGGTGTCCCGTTTGAGCGCAACAATATAAAATCGTCAATTTCCTTTCCGGCTACGGATATGTCTCCATGAACACCATCATTGTAGGTGATGACTTCTTCTGGAATTCGTAACCTGACAGTAAAGGGTTGATCGGAATCAAGACGAGATTGTATCTCTTCTTCGCTCAGGCGGTCACATTTGCGATCATAGGCATAAGCAACCTTGGCTTTTTCACATGCCTCACGCTCTGTCCTGATTTCTTCAGGTGAACAGAAGCATCTGTAAGCACTATTGTTAGCGAGTAATTTCTTAACAGCATCTTGGTGTCTGTCTATCCGTTGGCTCTGATAAACAATTTCTTCATCAGATTGAATACCAAGCCATTCGAGACCATCGAGAATTACCTGAATCGCTTCTTTTGTTGAGCGTTTTACATCCGTATCCTCGATGCGGAGCAGGAACTTACCACCTTTGCTACGGGCATAGAGCCAGTTGAACAATGCAGTCCTTACTCCTCCGACGTGGAGGTCGCCCGTCGGGCTCGGAGCAAACCGAACTCGAACTTGTGTATTTTTCGTATTTGACATAGACTTAAAAATATAAAGCTCTTATCTCTTAAAGTCAAGAACCTATGCGTAAAGAAAGACGTAGGAAAGGATTGGGAGGAAAGATTATTAAACTGCTATTGATACTCCGTTTGTTCTATCCATTGTTAAGTGTCTGCATTTCTTGGATGAAACTGACGAACAACGTCGAGTAGGTGATGTTTGTCAATATGCGTGTATATAACAGTTGTTTCGATGGAAACATGCCCGAGCATCTCCTGTACGTCTCTAAGCCCGGCTCCGCCTTCAAGCAGGTGAGTAGCAAAGGAATGCCGGAATGTATGTGGAGTTACATCAACGGTTATTCCCGCTGCTGCGGTATATTTTTTTACCATTTGCCAAATAGCCTGTCTTGTAAGTGGTGCTCCATGCTTTAAAGACAAGAAAATTGCATCTCTGGTTTTTCGCGAATCCCGTACCAAATCCGATCTTACTTCTTGTAGATATCGCTTCAACGCCCATCTTGAAACTTCCCCGGTAGGTACTAACCTTTGCTTACTCCCTTTTCCGAAAACGCTTAGGACCTTACCTTTAGCTAATATTGATTCCAGTTTCAAATCAACAATTTCACTTACCCGCAATCCACTCCCATAAAGCATTTCAAATATTGCCCGGTCTCTGAATCGAGCATATCGCTGTAATTCGTTCTCATTCTCAACAGTTTTTTCAATCCGGTTGATTACTGACTCAATGTTACTGACAGAAAGTACTTCCGGAAGTTTTCTGCTTTTACCAGGGGGAGGTATTAGCTTAGCGGGATTCTTAACGACGATGCCCTCGAGGCGCAAATAATGGAAGAATCCTCGATATGCTGATAGACGGCGGCTTATTGTAGATGAGGCGATCCCCAAGTCATATAGTTTGCCGATGTAGTCGGTCAGGCTCAAAGGAGTAATATTTTCCCAATCCCGAATGCCACATCCAACACAGAAATCGATCAGATCCCGGAGATCATTCTGATATGCCTCACGACTGTTCTCTGCTAGACCCTTTTCGAGAGCAAGGTAAGTGAGGAATCCTGATACCGTATTCCATGCGCGTTCCCTATCCACAACTTATCCCGTCAATCATTATGACTCTCTAATGGTGGTTTATCATTCAACACAAGGGGAGTTGGATATTCATTTTGTTTTAATCTCATTCGCACCGAGCCGTGCAAATGAGACGAGCACTCAATCCCGCCCATGCGGGATATCGAACAGGAATGTTCAACCTACTTTGATCTGTTACCCCGAACCAAAATTCAACTACATATACATACCCGGATTAAACCCTGGCTGGAGGAAAAAGTTGCCTCGTTTCTCTTCACCTACCGTTGTTTCCGGTCCATGCCCGGGGCAAACAATAAAATCATCACCAAGCGGGAAGATTTTTTCCCTGATCATCTTCAGTAAGGTTTCAAGAGATCCATTTGGAAAATCCGTTCTCCCGATAGATCCGGCGAACAATACATCACCTACAAAGACAATTCCGTCCCCGACGAGAAGTATGCTGCCGAGACTGTGACCGGGTGCTTCGAGCACTTTCAGTTCCCCATCTCCCACCTGTACGACATCGCCCTCTTTCAGCAATCGGTCTGCGGGAGGAGAGGTCACAGGCATTCCAACAGGCTCAGAAAGATTCTTCATCTTATCTATTAGCATGGGTGCGTCTTTCTCACCGATCCAGATTGGTGCTCCCGTCTTCCTCGCGATTTCGCTGTTTCCACCAATGTGATCACCGTGGCCATGAGTATTTACGACAGCGACAACTTTTAGTCCCAGCTCTTTCACTCTATCTAAAATGCGATCTGCCTCATCTCCGGGATCAATAACAATGGCATCTCCAGTTGCCTTCCAGCCAACTATATAGCAACCAACCATCAACATCCCAACTTCTAATCGCTCGACAATCCATTTATTTTCAGCGAGGTCTGCTTTCAACTATTTTCTCCTTATGGTTCAATTCTGCCAACATAAGCATGTTTAAGCAGGGAATTCCGTCTTCAAGAAAAGCATCCATAACTCCATTGGGATTGCCTTTCCCTCCGGCCTGTTCAAAGTACCACCCGCCCCTATGATAACGCAGGAGTGGACCTCCACCAAGTGAAGCGTGATTACCACCGACATTAATATAACAGACATAATCAGCTGTCTCACCGTAGAAATTCATACGTTTCTTAATGGAATCTCTAAGGTTTCGGGCTTTGAGGAACGGCAGCCTGCTTCTCTTCACGGCAGTAAGAGCGAGTTTCATTGCATAATCATCCCATTCGCCTCCCCTGTCACCGGAACCACCAAGTGTTACTGCGCTGCATCCAACATTCAGGATATCTTCTTCGCGTAGCAAACGCTCCATTTCAGGCCAGGATAATCCAATACAATTTGCTCCCCAACTTGATGCCCCCACCGAACAAACCCCATGAACATCGCTCTCAAGCTCCTGCAATGCAGCGAGAACTGCAATGTTTAATGCTGGAAAAGACCCTGAGAATGTGATTGCGACATCTGCCCGAGGCCATAGCCCACGATGAGCAAGATCACGAACAACCCAGGCTGCCCACCCAGGCTGGGTTGAGAGATACTTTGCGTTTTTATTTCCGAGCGTGGTTGTGAGCAATGTATGCTCCACTCCAATCATGCCCGTCTTTTTCGGATCCCAAATTGAATCCGCCATATCAAATTCTAATCGGTACTGCCACAAAAAATCATACGCTTTCTGAACTGTTGCTTCAGCTCGTTTCGCCATTGCTTCAATTTCTTCTTCACTCCATTCAACTGCCTGCAAAGGACAGTTTAGAAGCAAACCAGTTAAAACAATAAGCAGTAAAACCTTCTGGAGTTTAACCTTAATCATAGTAAATTCTGTTTATGTGCATATACCAAATCTTTAGAATCCGTGAACAAGTGAGTAATCAAGAACCGCTCTCTTTCCGGGATTCACAACAACTGGGAACATAAGGACATTAGCAGACTCTGAATAGTACTCGATCTCTTTACCATCCACCTCAGCCAATGCAACCTGGTAATACCCAAAAACCTTTTGTTCGATGTGTACCGTCGTTGGTTCAGACCTGTTACTGATTATTTCTACTCGCCATGTCTCCTCATGCCTGTCTCTCTGTGGACGACCCTGCGCAATTCTCGTCCGTCGTGCATTGATATCGAATGCATCCCCGACATTTATTTCTGCCTCACCGCCTGTCGGAGTATCAAGAAGGAAGTCCTCTCCGAGAAATGAAAGGTTCCCGCCATCTGTGCGCTTGTAAATCCCAATATTTCCCTCCGGTAATGGGCGACCCAGACCTGAATCCTCATTATTATGTAACTTCAGTTTCACTTGAACTGTTCCGCCCTGCAGCAGATGCGGGAATATGAAACGCTTCTCAACCTTCACAGGAATAGGGCTAAAAAATGGGACTTGAATGGTCTGGTGACTTTCAAGATTTAGTTTATATTCTACCGGGAACCGATAATATTCAAAAAAACGCTGGCTTGCAGCTGATTTGTCATTCCCTGCTCCAGCGGAATACTCCAGATCATCGCCACCTTTCGGATCCGCAGATCGGTGTGTAGAACCCGCAACGAGTGCGACTTCAGCATCCGGGAAATCCAGAGGTAGTTGATTATCTATAGAAAACACTGCTGAGAGCAGCAGTGTTTCATCACCCGAAATCTCTGCCCGGTAATCACACATCCAGGAAATATCGCTCGTCAGGTAGCTTAACTCAATATCCTGCTTTTTCAGCCCTCGATCAGCCTCCACTACCCATCTTAAAGTAGACTCTGTGCTGAATTTATCAGGAATCTCAGGGTATATCATGTCGGATACTTCACCCCGGTCTACCACTTCAATCTGGGGGTCAGTTGTGTCTGGTTGAAGGAATAGATGCTCGGAATCTGTATAAAGCAATCGCCCTGCATACTCCATGTCACCCGTGCTGAAAGCAAACCATCGACCCGTAAAATACTCAATAAGCTTATCATGGCTGATCATGTTATATCGAAATGTGATACTGCGAGTTGCCAATCTGGACTGATTTTCAAGAGGATTTATCTGTATACTCCTCCCAAATATCCCATCGGATATCCGGTGAAAATCAACAGTATTAACTCTCTTATCAAAATCAACCTGTCGAACTTCATGAATAAGAGCTTGATCACGATTATAAATCTCTATCGAGGTCGACTGTTTGATATCAGGATCAACAGAAGTGATTATCACCATTGCAATTAGCATCCAGGGAGTCATCTAAATCTCCAATATTTATTCCAGTTGCGGAAAAAACCTATCAACTCAGAATAATCAGTTTAGCATTGTTTGAAAAATACCACGAAACAATCGTGGTATTTTAATCAGATCCCAACTTTAGAAGTAAAATTGTTTCTGCAAAATAAATTATTGCGGTGCTTGAAAGTTTTTTTCATAACTATTCAAATGAAGAATCACCTTTCCGTCATTCCTGCGGACGCAGGAATCCAGGGAAGATACCTATTAAAAATTTTCAAACCCGTCGCGCCTGGATTTGGCACGTATAATTAAGTAGGTAAGTCTTGTAAAAAAAGGATTATCCAATTTATCCTTAGCTGCTCTGGGTTCTGGCGTCCGCCAGAATGACGTGATATCTGAAACCTCAATCGGTACTCGAAACTACTTTCAAGCAGTAGTATATGCTTGAAAGTAAAAAGAACAGTCTACTCCTCTTTGAGAGGAGGAAGCATTACAACTGTATTGCGTCCAGCGTCTTTAGCCATATATAGAGCCTGATCTGCAACTCTAATCAAGCCTTCTGTATTTGTGACACCATCCGCTGGAAAGAGAGCTGCGCCGATACTGATTGTTAGAGACTCCGGCCCAACCCCGTAGGGACTATCGTGATCTCGAAAATCACGGGCTTCGATTGAGGATCTGAGTTTTTCCGCGACAACTAATATACCAGCTGTAGATGTTTCTGGCAGTAAGGCTATAAATTCCTCTCCACCATACCGGGCAATAACATCAATTGCACGTAATTTTTCTTTGAAATCATTTGCCATTTCCCTGAGGATTCTATCTCCGGTCAGGTGACCAAATGTATCATTTACTCTTTTAAAATAATCAATATCAATCATCAAACAGCCCATTTCGCCACCGAACCGGGAAACCCTTTCATATTCAGATTCAAGAATGCCGGTAAATGATCTGCGATTGATCAGTTGAGTCAATCCGTCTGTTTGAGATAACTTGCGTAAACCTCGATTTTCTCTTTTAAGGACAGAATACAAGGTTACAAGTTTGCGCATTTTTAATGCACGTGCAACTCTGTGAGTTAACTCTATGCTGGAAACTGGTGATCTAAAGAGATCATCAATTCCATAGCTCCATATTTGTTTATCGAGAGTCCGATCATCCTGATCATTAATAACAAGAATAGGAACATCAGGGTCTGAGCTTCGAACTTTAATGACAATATCGAGTAAATTGAGACCAGGTAGACTGTATTCAACCAAAACCAGATCAGCCCGGTTGGTAAATATTATTTGAGTTAGTTCCTCCGAATCCTTGGCATTGACAAGTAAATAATCATCATTCTGGCTTAACGATAAACCCTCATTGGTTTGACCTAATTTAGGAATCGCTGTAAGGATTATATAATTCTTTTTCTGGTCAACCATTTTTTCTGCCCAAAGTTAATCTTTTTTGTAAAAATCTCCCGCGCCCTCCACTCACCTGCCCCCACCTCTTCACTCCGTATACAGCTTTGTTCAATTTCTCTATGAGTTAAGAGTCAGGTCGGTTGGATCACTATTTATCCCAGACATCCGTGTCACTGTCTAACTCTTTTCGAGTTTCATTGCTTAATTTGTGTGCGCGCCTGATCGGTTCGGGAAGTCTGTATTTAGTGCAGGTGTTGAGCACTAATTTCACCGCCGATTTAAAATCAGCTAAATGTCCCGGTGAAACAAAGACCGGGCTCACTCCCCGTCTTGTTCTGACGACATTCCCAACCGTCTCACCCTTAAAAGATAATACGGAAGTCGAACCCTGTTTTATGTCCGGTTGATGGTAACTTCCAACAAGGCTCGTTTTTCCACAGCCAACAGTTGGGATGTCAAGGTAAAGTCCAAGGTGACACGCAATCCCAAATTTACGCATATGAGCTAAACCCTGACCATCACAAATGATCACACCGGGGATTGTTTCAATCTTGAGGAATGCTTCAATTAAAACCGGTATTTCCCTGAATCCCAATAAGCCCGGTATATAAGGCATATCAGGTTCAATGAACGATGTTGCCGAGTCTACAACAACATTTTTTGCGACATCCATCACCACAACCGCACCAACCATCAATCCCGTATTTCCATAAGAAGAACAATCCACACCGGCAACGAGGTTCTGATCACTCGGATCGCCAGCGAGAATCACTTTTCCTGCAAGCTCCCGCTGAATAGCTATCGCCTCTTCCGGTTCTTTTGACCAGGAAAGGTTTTGAATATCAACTTTCATTCAAACAATGTATCCGGATTGTCAGGATTTTACTGCTATCTACGTCAATTTACTAAATAAAGAGACTATTTCAAGTGATGCCGGTCTTTTTCCACTCAATATCCGATGTTCCCGATACTTTATTTTCATACCGAGCCATCACAAAGAGCAGGTCTGATAATCTGTTGATGTATTTCAAAATAGATGGGTTAACTGCTTGGTTGGTGTTTTCCTCCCCCTCTTCTGAGTGGATCAACGCAATAATCGACCTCTCTGCTCTTCGTGTAATGGTCCTTGCAAAATGGAGAGCTGCTGACATCTTGGATCCACCAGGGAGAATGAAGTTTCGAAGAGGTGTTAACTCTTCCTCCATTTTATCGATGGCTTCTTCCATAAAAATCTCAGAATCTTCAGGCAGCCTCATTACACTTTTACTGTCTTTTCCAGCACCTTGAGGCGTAGCAAGGTCTGCACCTATCAAAAACAAATCATGCTGAATCCGCTCAAGGCGATCATCAACGAACTTACTTGGCCCCTGATATCTCACCCATCCAACCCAACTATTCAACTCATCAATAGTCCCATACGCACTAACCCGTTGCGAGTCCTTTCCAACTCTGCCGCCGCGAAAAAGGCTGGTTTCCCCCTTATCTCCGCTCTTTGTGTAAATTTTCATTTTTCTACCGCAAGTTTAATTTGCCTGAGTGCAAGAAAATACCTAATTTAGTATTCTGGAGTGTTACTCCACCCGAAATGGTGGTGTACGGATGTATTCAGCCTGTTCGAGAAAGTAAAAATACTGCCTGCTGGATTCCCAACTTGATTGGAACACCTGCTTCACGTGTGAAGTGCATCCAGTAAGTAATTGATATGTCTGGATTCCCGTTTTCACGGAAATGAGGAGCAGGGATGAAATTCTTGCTCAAAACATTTTCTCGAACGGGATGTAATTGTCCGCTCAAATAGTGATACGACAAAATACGGGGAGATATACCTGTACTCCCCAGACAAGGGTAATCATTCGCCCACAAGCTACAATTTGGATCTATTAAGTTTAATCAAATACAAACCAGGAGGCAATGTGAATCGTCTACTTATTTTGCTGCTAACGCTCGGCTTGATGATGTTCACCGCATGTAAGGAAGATAAGGAAAAATCACAGCCAAAATCCAGTCATGCGAAAGAGGCTGTCAGTTCGAAGAAAGCAGATTCGGAAACTCCAGTTAAAAAAACAAAGTCACCAAAAGAAAAAATGTCAACAGATCAAACCAAGTATGCGCCACCAACTATTGATGAGGTCGGCGATCCAATGGAAGTTGCAGTTATCGAAACCGATTTGGGTAATATTATTGTCGAGTTCTACCCAGACATAGCTCCTCTGCACGTTGCGAACTTCAAAAAACTCGCAAAAGCTGGTTTCTATGACGGTACAACCTTTCACCGTGTTCTGCCCGGCTTCGTAATCCAGGGTGGATGCCCAAACACAAAGAACAGCAACCCGAACGACGATGGAATGGGTGGTCCGGGCTACAAAGTTAAAGCCGAATTTAACGAACATTTGCACGAAAAGGGAATCCTGTCAATGGCGCGAAGTGGTGATCCAAATTCAGCTGGCAGCCAATTCTTCATCTGTCTCGGCAGAGTACAACACCTCGACAACAAATATACCGTCTTTGGCAATGTCCTAAAAGGTATAGAGACTGTTGATAAAATTGCAGCGATGCGTCGCGATCCTTCAAAATCACATGACCGCACACTTCCTGCTGTTGTCATGAAAAAGGTATACGTTGCTAAGAAGTCGGATATTTAAAATCTATTTGAAATATTCACTTCTTTTAAGAACTTGTCATTCCCGCGCAGGCGGGAACCCAGAAATGTCACTTACTTGCTGGATGCACCTCACGGGTGAAGCAATGAGCCCAATCGAGTTGGGAATGAGGATTCTCGGTAGTCACTACAATTTAGACATCCCAGATTCAATGTGAACGGCAAACTAAAATTAATCTGCCTTTGCATTTTACTGCTACAGATCCGCCTGTCTGCTCAAGACACCAGACAGATGGATCTGAAGCCAGTACCTACAGACAAGCACTGGCTGTTCCTCACCCCTGAAACCCGTTCTCAGGGTGAATTAGCAGATGCAATTCGCGAAGCAGAATCCAGCTTCACCGAACGTTCCTTGATCCGTCGCCAGAAAGTAATCCACACCAACCCTCCAATTCGTGAATGCGACCTCCTCCCTTCACAACCTAGACTTGCAGCCATCGAATCCACCGGCTGTAAAATTGAAAGAGTTCTACGCTATCTCAATGCAGTCACGGTAACCGGAAATTCAACCGCCATCTCCGAAGCGAGTTATTTGGGCTTCGTCGAAGCTTCGCGCCCGGTTATGGCATTGCCCCGAATCACCAGCCCGGAACTTTCGCAGGAAGAAACAGAATCTGCCACTCATTTTATTTCCGATGCAGAAGACTATGGCCAGTCATATAATCAGGTCGCTCTGGTCAATATCCCGGCAGTACATAACAGAGGATACCGCGGATCAGATATTATAATCGGCGTTCAGGACACCGGATTCGACAATCTGGGTCATGTCTGTTTATCCCACATTGAGATTCTCGCTGCTTACGATTTTGTAAACAATGATCCCGAGGTTGGAAATCAACACGATATGGGACTTGGAGCGCACGGGCTGCGAGTTTTAACCGTTATTGCCGGGCTTGATTCAGGAAACTTCATCGGAGCGGCCCCCTCCGCTCAATTTATTCTTACCAAAACCGAGAACTCCGAGTGGGAAAGGCGCGTTGAAGAAGATGACTGGGTTGCGGGATTATGGTTTCATGATTCACTCGGAACAGACATCCTGTCTTCTTCCCTTTCTTACCGGGACTGGTATCGATATGAGGATCTCAACGGTGAAACCGCTGTAACTACAATTGCCGCAGATTCAGCCGTTGGCGCAGGAATGATCATTGTCAACTCAGCCGGCAACACCGGCAGAGACGGATACCCCTTTTCAAAGATTGGCGCACCATCGGACGGCAATTTGGTAATCTCAGTCGGCGGGGTCATTTCAGACAGCACCCACTGGGGGGGTGCTTCACAGGGACCAACATTTGACGGACGAATCAAACCTGAAGTCTCTACCTTGAGCGTTGGAGTGTACTCCGCAAACAACTATTCCCAAGTCGGCTACATGCCCAGAAACGGAACCTCCTACGCCTGCCCTTTGGCAAGTGGAGTTATCGCCCTGATCCTCGAAGCCAACCCCCAACTAACTCCCATCCAGATGAGGCAAATCCTGTTCGAGACATCCAGCCACTCGAATCGTCCGGATACCCTTTATGGATACGGCATACCCGATGCACTTGCAGCAGTAATCATGGCTGAAGCAATGTCGGTAAGCTCAACACCTCTCCTGCCCGTTGAAAATTATATGACGGCATATCCGAATCCGTTCAACAGTGTGCTGAATGTGAGGTTTAAACACGGATTTGCACCAGAATTTATTGAACTGAGAGATTTGCGCGGTAGGATTGTTTCAAAATATTACCTGAATTCAGGACAGATCCAACCAGAAAACGTTAGATTGGCTTTCGGCGGTTTTGCATCAGGCGGATATTTCCTTTCGGCAAGGGACAAGCGAACCAACGTTTTACAGAAGGTAGTGTTTGTAAGATAGTAATCTTGAACGTACAGACGCAATGCCTTGCGTCTCCCCCCACGATCCAGTAGGACAAGCATTCCTGCTTGTCATTCCCGAGCAGGCGGTAAACCAGTAGGTTTGGTATTCTGCCCGACCATCCGTTAGCCGACAGATTCCTGAACCCCCAATAGGAGAAATGTAAGTTCGAATTATCATTCGCCCCTTCCCAACCTGCGCACCTGACAGGCACTCGGAGAGCATTCCCGCACAGCTTGGGGAGCATGGGAACGAGACAAAAATAGAACGTTGCATTTTCATAGTATAATGTCGTAAATTACTAAGAACACAATCAATCAGGTGGAAAAATGACTGTGAGACCCTCTTTCGATTCGGTTCTTTCAATTGTTGAACAGCTTACAGTGGACGAACAACTGACTCTCGTCGATATCCTGAAGAATCGTCTTGCTGAAGTCAAGCGAAAACAAATCGCTACAGATATAAAGAATGCCCGACAAGAATTCAAAAATGGAGAGTGCGAAGTTGTATCTGTTGATGAAATACTGCATGACATTTCTTCTTGACACGACAACTTCTTAGAACCAAGGCATTTATTCGCGCGTCGAAGCGTTTTCTTAAACAGAATCCAAACATAGAAAATGCCATCAGAGAAACTCTGACACTCCTTTCTGAAGATGCCTTTCACCCACGTCTAAAAACACATAAATTGAAGGGGGTGCTTTCCGGTTCCTGGGCGTGCAGCGTTGGATTTGATCTCAGAATTATATTCTCTTTATCGATTATGATGGATCTGAAGCAGTTTTATTAGAGTCCATGGGAACACACGATGCTGTCTATTAAGTTTCGTAAGTCGGGACCTCATCCCGACAATATCTACACCCCGGCACCTTATCCGAATTAAGAATCCGACATACATATCGCAACTCCCACCGCAACCCGTACGGGTGATTCACGAATCACCCTATCCATCCATTGCAATTCTCAGAATCCAACACTATATTTTATCCAGTTATGAATTATTCAGTTAGAAATTTTGAACAGAATGTGTGACCCATTAGAATTATTTTCAGCATCAATCCGGCGGAAATTATGCCATTTATGTTTTTATTCGTTTTCTCGTTGCCAAGCTCCAGCGTAGCAATGCTCAACCGGGGGGTGCGAACATTCCTGTTCGCACTGGTAGGATTTTTCTTTTCTGTAATATTTTTGCCGGGTGTGATGATTGCACAAACCGAAATAGAAGGTGAAGTCACCGGTGAATGGAATCCAGAGGGTTCTCCCTACATATTGATTGGTAATGCAGGTGTTCCTGAAGGTGAACAACTGATAATTCATCCAGGAACAGAAATACGTTCTGATGGCAACTTCAGGCTTTCTGCTCGTGGACAACTCGTAATTCAGGGTACTCCGGAGGATTCAATTCTATTTACATCCAATGCAGAAGATCCTCAGGATGACGATTGGTTGGGAGTTGTTTTCAGTGTGTTAATTGAAGAAGAGCCTGAAATAAGCTTTGCAAATTTCGAATATGCGAGAAATGGTATCGAACTTCCCTTTGGCATCATTCATGACTGCAAATTCTTTAACTGCGAAACAGGAATTCTCGGGATTGCAACGGATCGGAATCTACCTGAGATTGTTATAAACAATAGTATTTTTGACGGCTCTACAGAATGTGGAATCTTAATTTTTAATCAAGCAAGAGCAAGTATCTCGTATAGTCTATTTAAGAATAATTCAATTGGAATCAGTTTTTTTGTCTTTGGTGATCAGCCTCATTGGGTTATAAATAATACTATTGTTAATTCTGAATTTGCTGCTATCGCAGCTGGGATGGATAATGGAATGATTAATGTTTATAATAATATTATTTATCGATCTTTGCAAGATGCAGGTTTTTTTGGGGATTTTCGTAATAACTGTGTTATCCATATTGACGACGAAGATGAAGAACCCATGATAGTTGGTGAAATAGTTGGAGTGAACGATAATGGATTCTCTTGTGACGAGAACGGTAACTTTTCTGAAGAACCCGGATTTGTTGGTGGTGAACCATTCTCCTATCAGATATGCCCGGATTCACCTTGTATCGATAGTGGATTTGAGGATTTGGAAGATGACGAGGACGGCACCAGGCGGGAATTAGGTGCTTTCCCAGTAACGCAGACAGATGAATTTGAATTAGTTATGCCTGAGGGATGGAGTATGGTTTCATTTCCACTATGGATTCCTGCAAACCGAATAGACTACCATATTGAGCCAAATATAGATATGGAAAATCTTATTCTAATGAAAGATGATTCCGGTCGATTCTGGGCACCTGGTTTTAATTTTATCAATATCCCGCCTCATAATCACCATAAAGGATACCTGGTCAACATGGAGGTAGAAGAGGTCCTGGATGATCTTGGGATATTTATCCCAGCGAACGAACCAATCCCCTTAGAAGACAATTGGCAAATTGTCGCATATTATCCTGAGCGGGAACATGAAGCTCCAGAAGCATTTGAAAATATCACTAATAATTTAATCATTGCAAAAAATGATGAAGGTAGGTTTTATGCTCCCGGATTTAATTTCAACAACCTGCCTGGTTTGCATCGCGGGAAAGGTTATTTAGTGAAAATGGAGCATGATGACATCCTGATTTATCCTAAAGATAATGATGAGTAAATGACACCTCGCTATTGAAATACACCAGACCGGAAACAGTTCGTTTATCTATTTCCGTCGGATTTAATCACCGTATTCTTTTATCGGATTAAGAATCCGACCTTCGACATATTTCCGTCACCTTTCCGTCACCACCTCAATCCCCCACCCATAACCGCTTTCAGCCAAAAGTGTGACGAAGTGACGATAATTTATGCTATGCATGAAATCAAGTAATCATGTCCAGAGAGGAGTGCACAAGCCATGCTTGTGCCGCGCAAGCAAGGCTTGCGCACTCCAAATCCCTACCCCGCCTGAATCCCATACTCCCGCATCATCGCCTGAAAATTGCGCCGTTTCATTCCAACTCTGTCCGCAGCTCGGGTGACGTTGCCACCAGACCTGTGCAGAGCACTTGTCACAAAAGCTCTTTCAATGTCAATTACGGCAAACTGACGCAGCTGTTTTTTTAGCTCTTTTAACTCCTCGGCGGTTTCTGGCGGTTTCCCATTCCATTGCTGATGCAGTGAATCACCCATTGCTTCGCGGTAATGGTCCAGTGTCAGCGAATTTCCCTCGCATACAGCGACCATCCTTTCAACAGTTCGCTCAAGCTCCCGAATGTTCCCCGGCCATGGTCGCGCAATCAGTCTTGCAATCAGAGGATCTTCAACGTACTCAATCTTCTTCCCAAATCTCTGGGAGAATCTTTGCAGAAACTGATATGTCAGTGCCGCAATATCCTCCGCTCTCTCTGCTAATGAGGGCAGGTAAATGGGATAAAGCTTAACCTGATCATAGAACTCTTCAATCAAACTACCGTCTTCTACCGACTCTTTGAGATTGCGGGAGGTTCCGAGGATGAAACGGCAGGTCGCTGTTTCCTCCTTGCGACCGTTTAATGGCATGTATGTGCGTTGTTTAATCGCGCTGATCATCTGGTGCTGACCCCAATGATCCAACCGGGAAATCTCATTTAAATATAACGTCCCCCTGCTCGCCAATCTTATTTTCCCCGGTTCATAGTCATCAACACCAAAATGGCTTTCAACCTCCCCAAACAAAATCCTTGATAACTCAATACCACGGTTGACTCCGGACGAAGAATCCAAATATGGTTCGACACGACGGGGACTAATGCGGTGCAAAGCGCGAGCAACTCTCTTTTTTCCAGCACCTTTATGACCTATTATCAATACAGTGGCATTCGTTGGAGCAATTTTCTGAATTAGCCGAAAGAGAGCGATCATTGCCGGTCCATTTCCGACAAGTTCACCAAATTCATCCCCCAAATCTTCCGTTGACAATTTTGCCTGAAGCCTCATCGTGCGCTGCTGAAGTGCCCAACTCATTGCCATAAACAGCGTGTCTGATGAAATTGGCTTCGGGATAGATTCATATGTGCCATGCCCCAGAATTTCGGATGCAGCTAACGTTGCCAGCCCGTGTAGCACAATGACCGGCGTATTGGGGTGTGCTGCTTTTAGTCTCTCCATCAGTTCCGCGCCACCATTGCCTGCGAGCTTCAAGTCAAACAGAATCACATCATATTCCGTCTCGTCGAGCTTCCCAACGGCTTCCTGAACAGTTAAAACGGACTCAACTTCATGCCCGGCACGCGATAAAAACCGATTGCATGACTGAACCACAGCGAGCTCGTCTGCAATTACCAAAATGTGTGCTTGTTCCATATCAGAATATAATTTATGATTATCCCTGCTCCAACACAGCGGAACATAAATTCATATCACATGTTCCAGTTGTAGTTTATGATTAAATTTTGTATATTTCATTTGCAGAAGCGTAGGCGTCCCTGCCTGCGTTTTTAACTAGGATTCAAAACCTGTGCATTCACACACGGAGGCGTGTGCAACTTCATCCGTAATTTACATACATGAAAAACTTTTTAGGAAAATTCGTTGGAAGATAGAATCATTGGACGCAATCGCAAAGCTGAGTTCCGCTACCAGCTGCTTACCCGCTTCGAAGCTGGTCTTGTCCTGCGGGGCAGCGAAGTAAAATCTCTAAGGCTTGGGCAGGTCAGTTTTGAAGATGCCCACGCAATTATCAGGGATGGTGAAGTAATTTTAAGATCGCTTCACATTGCAGGCTACGAAAATGCTTTAGCCGGCGGTCATGTCCCGGTATCCGAGCGAAAGCTCCTCCTGAAAAGCAACGAAATCCGTAAGTTACAATTGAAGATATTGCAAAAGGGCATGACCATCATCCCGACAATGATATACTTCAAAAATGGCTGGGCAAAAGTTGAGATCGCACTCGCAACCGGAAAAAGAAAATATGACAAACGTCACGCCATAATGGAGAGGGACCAGAAGCGGGACATGGAACGTTTCCAGAAGCAAAAACGCGGTTTCACTGGATAGAGGCTGTTATTGTACGATAGATGTGCAACTTTGACTATCAATATCTTCTCTGGCAAGCAGGATGCAAAGGGGAAGATGATGGTGACAAAATAAACATTTAGATTGAACCCGTACCATTTAAGAATTGATGGTTGCTTGTCGAACCCTTATCTTAGCTAAGATGAGGGTTCAATGCTTAGGACCTGAAAAACTCTATCTTCGGAAAACCCGAGGATTGAAAAAATCAACAACTTCTGGTAGAAACCATAATGAGTAACATTTTCCCGACTGTGCAGGAACAACTCGCACGACTGAAAGAATCCGTTGAGCCGACTGAGATCGTCAGTGAAGATGAATTAGCAGTGCGGCTGGATAAGGCGCGTTCAGCAAACCGTCCTCTGCGGGTGAAACAGGGCTTTGATGCATCATCTCCAGACCTGCATATCGGTCACGGAGTCTCGATCTGGAAGCTCAAAACTTTCCAAGACTTGGGGCATCAGGTCGTCTTTGTAATCGGTGATTTCACTGCTATGATTGGAGATCCATCCGGAAAATCCAAGACGCGACCGGTTTTGACTCGCGAACAGGTCGAGGAAAACGCACGCACCTACCACTCTCAGGTTTTCAAGATACTCGATCCGGATAAAACCGAAATCCGTTTCAACAGCGAATGGCATGGAAAGAGAAACATATACGATTTTCTCGAGCTCTGCTCGCATCACACTGTCCGCCGTATGCTCGAAAGGGATGATTTCTGGAAGCGGTTTAACGCCGAATTGCCAATAACTATGCTTGAATTTCTCTACCCATTGCTCCAGGCATATGACTCTGTAGCTCTAAAAGCCGATGTCGAAGTTGGCGGATCAGATCAAAAATTTAACCTCGTCCTCGGCAGACATATTCAGCGAGCATACGGCCAGGACCCGCAATTGCTATTCCTGATGCCACTCATGCGTGGCACAGACGGCAACGAAAAGATGTCTAAATCTCTCGGTAATACAATCGGACTCATAGATGAACCCGGTGATATGTATGGTAAGATCATGTCAATCTCAGACGATCTGCTTAAAGAGTATTATACGTTTGCTTCAGGATCAGGTGCGACCGAAATAGAAGCTGCTCTTTCTTCCGATGATCCCTACAAGATAAAACATGATCTCGCAAAGATAATTGTTAGTCGTTACCACACAGGTGTTGACGGGGACGCACTTGAAAATGAATTCCTGTCGAGATTCAGAGATAAGGGTTTGCCAACTATAGAGGAACTTGTAGAGAGTGGGAACATTGTAAAAGCCGAAAATGATGTCGAATGGCTTCCCCGCCTGATCAGCTCTGCTGGTGCCGCCAAATCAAATGGTGAAGCAAATCGGTTGATAAAGTCGGGTGCCGTTTCAATTAACGGTGAGAAGATTACAGGAAAAGACAGCCTCGATGTAAAAATCGAAAAACCTCTCATTATTAAAGTCGGAAAAAGAAGATTTTTCCTGGTCTATACAAGTGAGGAGCAATTACGTCAGAAGTCCTGACAACTCCAATGCTAAGCGATAAAAAGAACCTCGCTCGATTCCAGGAACCAATTCTTGACGATCTGAAACGATTTCGCGCGAGCTACAAAGAAACTCTTCAGAGCGGATTAAAGGTTATTGACAGTGTAGTTGCCTATTTAACTCGTTCTCATGGCAAAGGGTTGCGACCAACGCTAACACTGTTATGTGCAAAACTTGGAACAAATGTCCTGAATGAAGGTTCAATCCGTGCAGCCGTAATAGTTGAGCTACTGCATGAGGCAACTCTCATCCACGATGATGTTGTTGATGAGTCTGATAAAAGACGCGGCTTACCATCTCTCCCTGCCCGGTTCAAAAATAAGGTTTCCGTTCTGTTCGGAGATTATATGCTGGCAAACGTGTTAACAGAAACACTCGACACCCGCGACCTGCGGTTTCTTGACATTCTGTCACAGACTGCTAAGCGCATGTCAAAAGGCGAGCTCGTTCAAGCGGCAAAATCCAAACGTCTCGACCTTACTGAAGCTGAGTATTTAACCATGATTAGTGACAAAACCGCAGCACTTTTCAGTGCCTGCTGCCGCATGGGTGGATTGACGGGTGGATTATCTGAAGAACATATTGAATCTGCCGGAAAATTTGGTGAGAAGTACGGCACTGCATTTCAGATTAAAGACGATCTTCTCGATTTGTTCGGAGATGGTGGTTTAACAGGAAAGCCAATTGGTGGAGATTTGAAGGAGAGGAAGCTAACGCTTCCCTTGCTCGGCGCATTGTCGAAAGTATCTCCCCGTGAAGCACGACGAATCAGGGCACGTATCCGAAAGGGTGTGAGACGACGTGATATCAAACAAATCACCGAATTTGTCGAAACCTCCGGGGGAAGACAATACGCTGAAGATGTGATGCGCCGTGAAGCAGGCGAAGCAATCAAAGCGGTTTCAAATCTGCCCAATTCCCCCATCCGGGAAACCCTTATTGAACTGGTGAGTTATTCTATTTCAAGGAGAAGATAACATGAAGACATATCAGATTTTCGCTGGAATCATTTTCCTATTGCTTGTTGGTTGCGGCAGTGATAATATCATTTCAAAATCCGATACAATCGGTAAATTTACTGTAAACATGGAAATTGTACCGGACTTTGATGGGAACAAGTACTCAGATCTCAGAAAAGCGGCACTGTCTGTATTTAAAAGTCGCGTTAATTTTATAATTGACCCTGAAGCAGAGTTAGGCAGATTAAATCGAGACCGCGGTCCCCAACCTATGAGTCAGGACTTCAAGGAACTGATGACTTTGATCATGGATCTCGATGAAATCACAAATGGTACATGGAGCCCATACATGGGCAAACCGCGAGAATTATGGCAGTTTGATGCATCCGAACCAACAACGCCTTCTGCAAGCTTCCTATACAATGCCATCGAGCAGGCTAACGGCACTGAACTGGTGCTGCATACCGGAGATAAGGCACAGTTAACCGGTGATGGAATCCTCTATATAGAAAATGTCACTATTGGCTGGGCAATTGATGGAGCAGCGGAGGTGCTGATAGGGGGAGGAGTTGATGCAGGAAAAATCAGTGTTGGGAAATTATCTCGTTTCTGGGGCTCCCCTCCTGATTCAACATGGGGGTTTTTAATAAGCTCTCAATCTCAAGATTCCACAGAATACTTGATATCACCGACTGAAGGTGCTGTAAATATTATTGAGCGCGAATCTGATGGATTTATGCACAATGAACAATTACACTACACTTTCCTCAATCCGGAAAACGGTTTGCCAATATTTGGACCAATTGGGTGTGCGGTCTGGACTCCAAAAACCGCCGAGGCTGCCGCGTACGTCGAAGCAATTGCTGTAATGAGTTTAGCCGATGGATTTGAATGGGCAAGTCACCATGAAGATATTTCCGCATTGTATATTTTTCCCACCGATGGCACATATGCCGTCCACATGGACCTTCAGATGACCCCCTGGGTAAAAACCGTATTGAACAGGTGAGGAAGCTAATATCGTCAAGGTAAGGCAAAACTCTCAACCAGAGAGAATTCTGGTTATCAGGTTGAGCTCCATTGGAGATATCATCCTCTCGACACATCTCCTGAAGCGGATACGTGCTCGGTTTGGGAGTGCTCATATTGCCATGCTGACTCACATGCGGTTCGGTGAGCTTCATGGAGCCTTGCCTGGAATTGACGCATCTTTTTCCTTTCCACGCGGTATGCTGGCTAAAAGCAAGATCACCCGCACTCTCAGGCGGGAAAATTTCGACACAATAATTGACCTCCAGAACAATGTTGTGACACGTCGTTTGTGTGCAAGTCTGCGAGCTAAAAGAGTTTTCAGATTCCGCCGTTCCCGGTGGAACCGCTGGCAGAGGATACATCTGAAGTTTCGCAGGAAAACACTCCTTATCCCCCCTCATGTTGCAGCCGGATATCTTGACTCTGTCTCAGACATTGGTGTATCAGATGACAATAAAGGGCTTCAACTGAATATTGCAGATTCCTGGCGAGAAACAATAAACAATCGCCTGAGCAAACATCATTCAGAAGCCGGTTTGAGCGCAACTCACCCTCTTCTGATTATCTCTCCCAGCGCAGCGCACGAAACGAAATCTCTACCTGTTTCAAGATGGACAGAGCTTTTAAAGTTGCTGAAGAGTGCGGGATATCTCTATCAGGTTTTGATCGGTGGAATATCCGATAAAGCTCGCTGTGACGAAATTTCTCAACATCTCGATTACCCGGTTCTCAACACAGCAGGACAAACAAGCCTCCACGAAATAATTGCCTTAATCCAAACCGGAGCCCTGTTAATCACAGGCGACTCTGGACCAATGCACATCGCCTCTGCTGTCGGAACACCACTAATTGCCTTTTTCGGACCAACAGTACCAGAATTTGGATTCGCGCCATTCCGCTGCAAACATAAACTTTTTGAAATCAAGGATCTCAACTGCCGCCCCTGCACAGCTCACGGATCTGCGAAATGCCCTCTGGGACATTTCAGGTGCATGAATGATATTAATCTTGATGATGTTTTGGATGCAGTGAAAGGATTTATTCCTGTATCGGGAGATGGTAATTGATGTGTCCCCAAACT
>JABGPL010000005.1 GCA_018644935.1 Calditrichota bacterium
CAAAAAAAACGTTCCCACGCGGAGCGTGGGAACGAGAGTAAATCAATCCTGCATATCCTGTATATCCCAGGTAATTGCTAAGTCACCTCAAACGAGTGCATTCCACCGAAGAAGTAATTCCCGAAGAAACTTACAAACAACATAACCATACCTAAAACGATCAGAATGGCTGCCGGCTCACCGCGCCATTGGCGATTGTGCCTTGCGTGGAGGAATCCGGTGTAGAATAACCAGATAATTAATGCGCCGACTTCTTTCGGGTCCCAGCTCCACCAGGTGCCCCAGGCTTGTTCAGCCCATATTGCGCCGGCGAACAGTGCGCCGATGGTGTAGAGAGGGTAGCCTATTGCTACTGCGGACGTTGATAATTCCTCGAATACAGGTCTTGAAATTCCGATCTTGCGCCACCAGTTCTCACCTGAGCCGAGTAATAATGCTGACATGATTGGTGTCATCACCCATGAGATTATTAAAACAGGTCCAAAGAACTCGAATATCTTGAAGTAACTGCGTGGGGTCAGGCTGATCAGTCCGCCTTTATTCATGAAACCGACGACAATAGCGGAAACTAAAACTGCGAGAACGTGGACTATAAAGAAACGTGAACCTGATTGGAATTTGCCCTTGAATGCTTCAAGTTTTCCATGTGCCAGTGGCCAGAGGAATGAGCTGATTATCATACCCATACCCAAACCGATTATGAAGCGTCCCCAATATAATGGGTCTGAACCGAGGTTAATGGAAAATATTGTTATTTTCGATCCGGAACTCAATTCGGGATTGCCACCAAGTGAAAATAATCCAATTAGTGGAACTACAATTCCAATGAATACCGGTATAACAATCCAGAATAGAAGGAATGCACCCCAGTTAACCCTTGGAGCATCATTTCTTTTCGATGGTTTTTCATCAAAACTTAGCAGGAATAATGCACTTGCAGCAAATGAAATCAGGAATGCTCCGGAACCAAGTGCAGCCATTGAAACATGAATCGCCAGCCATGTCGATTGTAATGCTGGCATCAACTGACGGTTTACGTCTGAGGGCAGCAGGCTGGCTACGACTAGCAGCACAACTGCTATCGGGGATACAAATACACCGATTTTAGTGTTTTTGTAACGGAAGATGTAAAACAAAAGCCCAACCATTACCATCCACGCCATCATTCCCATATACTCATACATATTTACAAGCGGTACATGTCCCTGTACACTCCAGCGCAGGAAAAATGCAACAGTGTGCGGCGTAACACCTATGATTGTAAATGTAGTGGCTAAAGTGCCTAACCACTTCTTACTCGAAGCGACATAAAAAATGAAGCTGCCAAATGCAGCAAGATATGCGTAAAAAGCTAACGAGTAAAATATTGCGTCCGGTCTGCTCAATGCGATGTGCCTCCATCATGAGGTGATTCTTGTTCTTCAGGAGATTCCTCCGCATGTGGCGAGGCCTTTGCATGTGGTGAAGCTTTTGCTTTTGGAGAAGCCATCGCATGAGGTGTTGATTTTGGAATCTTTAATCCTTCGTATGATTCCAGTGTAAACAGCATCCTCTTTTGGATTGTACTGTCGGCACCTGCATGCTGTTTCATTTCAAAAAACGGCATGTTTTTGAATGCCCACATGTAATACATAACGTTGTCCTGAACGAGCACTTCAACCTTAACCGCTGGATTAACCTCTTGGAAACTGCGATTTAGAGGTCTACCTTCCCAGTTCCAATGAGTAAAGAAGGAGCTGACTCGAAGTTGATAATCCGTCCCTGGAAGAGCCTTTATCTCGTTCGGTATTAATTCCAACTTGGGTAATACTTCACCTGAAACGTCCTTAACCAATAAAGTAACACTCTCGATCTCAGGGAGCGCAGTCTCACTTTGAGGATGCGGATTCTGAGATTTCATTTGCATCTGAGGAGCACTCTTTTGAGCATCTGGTACATCATTGGTCTTTGTTGAGTAAAGAATCAGTGCCGCCGCTACAACTACAAATATTAAAAAAATTAAAGCTTTTGATTTCAATTGTTTTCCGATTTTTCAAAAGGTTTCTAGCGTAACGCTCGAATGCCTTTTATCAATTTATAAAATTCGTCTTTGAACAACTCTTTATTTCTGGAGGCTGTACCACCAATGTAAATCTTGTTACCGTCCAGCATGAGATAAACTCTTCTTGGTACAAAATACATACCGATAAGTAAACCGATTGAGACGATAATTATTCCAACCCAGACAAAGGGTGAACCTTTATCCTTGCGAATACTAAGTACCGTTGTCCAACGTCCCTGCTCATCAGTGCGTCTGTCATTGAAGCTTGATTGATAAAATCTATAACCTTTGTGTCTGAGAGGATGATTTACTTCGACTCTGTCGGTGAAAACATCCCTTCCATTTTCAACGACAGTTAATGTTGCAATATAGTCGGAAATGTTCCCCTGATCTATGCGACTGTTATCATACCGATAATCTATCTTATTTGTCAATCGCTCCGCTTTTACATTTCTAATGATCTCGACTTCAGTGCCGGATGTTTCAATGTCAAATGTGCTGTCCTGATTTGCTTTCAAGACTTTCGCAAACTGGTAACCATCCAATTGAACCCATTGACCCGGTCCGAGAGGATAATACTCAATCTGGAAGTCATCAACTCTGACGTTAAAACCCCAATGTGTTTCGTCATGCGCCAGCATTTCACCGGGGAACCCGCTCGCTTGCGATCGGAAATCTGCCCTTGAGATCATTGCGGCACCAATTATTAAAAGGATGAAGCCGACATGAACAAACCATGATCCAGTTCTTGCCCAGGAGAACTTTTCGGCATCAATGAGAGTAAGGGAGTCTTCTTCGGCTATCCAGACAGTAAAGCCGAGCTTATTCAGCATTGGTTTCAATTTATCAGCAGTTACATCTGCATTGAAACTCTTATTTAATGCGAGACGTTCAAATTGCTCAGGTGTTTGCAGGTACCGTGGCTTGAAAGCTAACTTATATACCTTTGGAGTTCTTTCAATCACACACACGATAAGTGATAATGATAATAGAACCAGCAGGGAAATAAACCACCATGAGGAGTATGGGGCGTACATCTGGAATAACATTAACAACTCGACACGGAAATCTCCATATGTTGCAGTAAATGCTGCCCGAGCACCCTCAGCTCCACCGTCCGTTGGAATTACAAATTCCCCGGCGAACAAATTGAATATGGAAGCTGCAGTGATAATCAACAGTAAAATCAATGCAAAACGCATCGATTTAAGCAGGTTCCAAAAAGAAGTCAATATGTCATCGGACTTCTTGCTAGTCATTTTTGTTTCTTTTTTATCTGTTAATTGACTCATGCTCTCTAATATTAAAAAAATGAATCCCAAGAATAATAAATGGAATCAAAGTCAAAGCAACCAGGATCAGGCTCTGTGATTGATATGCTGATTCTTCCCAGTTTGAGAATTGTGAGAAAGAGTTGAGTATGAAGTGAAGATAAATCACTATCATCAACAACCACATTCTCCCCTTGATCCAATGCGTCATTACATAATAACCAACTGCTAACAAAATAAGCAGTCTGGTTATTCCCCATAAAAGCTCACTGTTGGATGGGTTGGATAATCCCATCATTTCAACACCTGCAAATCCGACTGCTGACAACACCAGAATCAACCATCTGATCCATGTTTTGGTAATTCCTTTTGCCAGCATTATATACGCGAGCATGGCTATTAGTGAGATAAACAAAGCACCAGTAAAAGCGCTTAGGAACTCAGAAAGCCAGGGCAAATACGCCGAGAGGCTGTGTACAATCTCAAGCTGAAAACTGTGAACTGGCAATCCAAACCAAATTGTAGAGTTATCCAGCAACCAGTTTATACCTGATAGCACACCTAAAGTTCCAATCAGGGTAATAAGCATATCAGATAATCGGTTTATCTTTCCGGATTTCGGAATAGTCACACTCAGTGGTGAAAAACCGAAAACCTTCTTTGCCAGTGCTTCAGTCAGACTGTACAATATAAGCACAGTAAAAGTAATAGCAAAGGATGAAATCAACCCCTCAATAATTGTGCTGGTGATGAAACCTCCCGATGGATTACTCGTCGCGTAATTCCACCAGTTCGAATTGAAGGTATTCAGTTCTCCGATAATATCAATCAAGAAAACCAATCCGCACCAGACTAATCCGTTCTTCCATCTAACATCAAACCTCCCCCAACGCCTCCGAACAGCTATCAAACAAATCAACCCACCACCGATAATCACAAGTCCATTCAGTGTGAGCATCAGGAAGTATCTCAGTGTTTTTTCCGATTCAAATCTCAGCCATTCTTCGGGAACCTTCAAGTACCTGTTGCTGTGATTTACTTCGTCACCCTTAACACTTACTGTGCGCCTGTAATGAGCATCCTCTATTGCGGGTTCAATCGATTCCCACGTGAAAGCGTAATCGAGTCTTGAATCCTGCTGCTTAACTTTCTCGGAAATTACTTTAAACAATTCCGGTGATGATTCAATCCTGCAAAAAGCAGCTTCTGCGAGAACTCGCGCAGAGTCCTGTTCTATTGTTGATCCTCTTGATGAATCAGAAAGTGTATGCAGACAATGTGTTACGCCGGACGATTGATTAATCACGACGGTGAATTCTTCCGGATCAAATTCCCGCTTGAATGCAATATACCAGCTGAAGAAATTTACTCCGGAATCAGATGAAAATATTCTCTGTGCGTCGTCAATTGTCCCATACTTGTAAACATACGAGAGCTTTGAAAGGAAGGTTTGTAACCTTTCACCGGTTTGATACATGTATTGATCATCAATGACCGAAATAATGTAATTCTCGGTGGAAATACCGTACTTCTCCTCGACAGTGTTTCGAGCTTTTTCGATTGCATCCGACCGGCTTATAAGTGGACTGAAATTGTCACTAAGGATTGGTTGATCAGGGAGAAAAACGGTCAATATCCCGATAATCCCACAAATCAGTGCTATTTTTCTGGAACGGTATGTAAGGAAGGTGCTCTCTGGCTTAAACTCCTCCAGATTGGCTTTTTTAACCAATGTTTTTTTACCTTCAATCGTCGAGCTTCTATTTATCTGCAACCGATTTTCGGACAATTCATCCCTGATAGCTTTTGTGAAGCTGGAATTGTTGAGATCTGATACAGGGACAAATGACCTTCTAAGCAAAAACATAATTCCGGCAATAACAGCGGGAATAGCCAATGCACCACAAATAATAAGTCCGGAAATCCAGAAATAAGTATTATCCGATCTGAAAAGGAACAGCCCTATTAAAATAGCATCAATAACAAAGTGCCAGACGAGAACAGACCAGATTCCAAATCTTAAAAAAACGATCCCGGCGAGGATTCCAACAATTGTTACCTCAAAGCCACGTGCAAATGCAGGTTGTTGTGGGTAGTTCGAGTGCAGGAATCCCCAGATTAGGGCTGTTAAAACTATTGCGGCTGTCTTGTTCTTGAGCAGTTTTCTGAATAACGAAATTCCATAGAATCGGAAATAGAATTCCTCGAGCAGAGCAGCGGAGAGTGAAATTACCAGCGGGTAGAGCCAGGGGAGGAATGTGGAAACGGTGTTAGTATATTCAATCCTTGCCGGTGACCAGAAGCCTATTTTTTGACCGACAACATAATAAAAAACAACAAATCCAATATCGATAGCGACGAGGATATATCCCATTAATGTTGCTTGAATAAACTCCCGACTTTGGAATCCACGCCAGCGCAATATGTTCTGTAATGCAAGTTTGCCCGGGAAATCTTTCCTGTATAGGTACTCACCGGATCCAATCAGAACCATCAGCGACATGCCCTGCATTATGCCCAACATCAAACTTCGGAGCACTCGCATGCCCAAAAAGACACTATAAGTTTCTGTAGTGCGATAACCGCTCATTGCAACCGGCAATGCATTGATTTCAAGTAAAAAGTTTGCACCTGCCAGAATGGAGGCTAATATTATGGTAATTCGCCATGGTACCTGACCGTCTCGAATATGAACAAAAAAATGATAGAACATGCCTATTACCATCAGACCAGCAAGTAATCGCGCAATTGTGTGAAATAGCATGTTTCGTGATTGCTGACGGTCGAAATCCCTTTGCCATGCTTGTGGAACCTTCAGGTATTGACTGAATCCTCCAATCTGAGCGCCCTGTACTGTTATCCGTAATCTAAGTGGAGCATCGGCCGCTCGAAAATCTCGTTTTTCGAATGTGAAGTGGTGGTCTCTGCGCTCGGGTTTATCTGAGCTGTTGACTTCCACGAATTCCCAATTTTCAAACTCAAGTTGGAAATGAGATTTAAGGAAGGCTTCAGCGAGCTTCTGTGCAATATTCGGATCGAGACTTGGACCTCGTTCTTTTTCTAATATAACTCGGTTGAAGCCAATGACTTTGCCATTAGTGCTAATCCTGGCTGAATACTCAAGCGGATCGAGTGGCTTAAAAAAACGTACCTGCCAATGCCATATGTCAACGCTGTCCTGAGCCAGAGTGGTGGCTCGCTGGACCCCAAGCTCCCTTTCAAGATACCTCAGTGATATACTATTGCTCGAGAAGATAACTGATTCATGATATCCAGTTAAATCAAAGTGCCTGCTTTCAAGAAAGCTCCGAGCATTTTGAAGAGCTTCTTCTTTGGATATCTGCATGTTGATCGAGAATTCAGGGAAGGCGCGATCAAAATTTGAGATACCATAGGTCAGGCAAATTAGAGCTATAATAGCTGAAACAAGGATATAGTTGCGGTTTGATTTCATAGTACTTGTCAAATGATCAGACTTCTTCCTCAATGTCTTCTGCTATTTCGTCTTCTCTATCCCAAGTTGCGGTTGCGCGGGATTTCAATCCTCCACGTTCGGTAAATTCTGCCTCAACGGTCATGCTTATCGGTTTGCAAACCTTCACGAGGTCTTCAAGAATTCGTGGCACAAGGTGTTCATAGAAAATACCTACGTTTCGATACGAGAGTAAATAATACTTCAGCGAGCGAAGCTCAATACAATCTTTATCTGGCACGTAGTAAATAGCGATCATCCCGAAATCGGGTAGGCCTGAGAATGGGCAGACTGATGTGAATTCCTCTGTCCCAATCTCTAGCTCAATTTCCCGCCCTGAGTACTCGTAGGGAAATATATCAAGGATACCAGTATCAATGGCGTCATAGCCATCGAACGGTAGCGTTTTGCCCTGTGGTTGTATGTCCATTAGTTCTTTTTAGTTAAATCATGTTATCTCGTTGCCTTCATAACTTCAGCGACGATTTAAATGCAGCTTTAATATATGTAAAAAAAAAGCCCGGCAGAATGAATCTGCCGAGCTTGTATTAGGCATTTGCAAAAACTTACTTTAAGAGCACAACTTTTTGTTTTGCAACTTTCCCGGTGTTTCTCAGTTCAACAAAATAAACACCACTGGAATAATCCATACCATTGATCTGAATCGAATGAAGACCAGCAGTTTGATTACCCTTGAACAGGTCGTTAACTCGTCTGCCGGAGATATCAATTACTGCAATGTCAATCACTCCCGCCTCTTCTAGTGAATAACTCAGGCTCATTTTATTGTTAAACGGGTTGGGATATGCAGACTGGATGCCAAACTCAAAGGGAATGGAAGAGGTTGATGACAACTCTATTACCCAGAATCCATCTGCCTCATATTTATCTGACCCAAGAACAGTTGTGTATTCGAAATCCAACTCTCTGCCATCTTCAAGGAGGACGAGAGTTAACCGGCCGGTATCCACGGCACCATCTATAGCTTCAGTAGTTGGATCATCTCCCCAGATTGCGATACCGGCGTTTCCGTAACTCAACACTCCGGAACCTACAAGATTATCACCGGAATATACTCCGATCTCGCCATTAACACCTGTTGGGTCCAACACTAACAAACTCATGTTGTGATCAGTTGAGGGATGAGCTGTTAAGAATTTGGTTTTACCCTTCAATAAAGTGACAAATTCTTCTTGTTCAAGTTGATAGACAAGTTCGATTTCATTTTCCAGTTTTAGCTGATATCCGTTGCCTTCGCTCAAGTTGCCCATGTTGCTGAAGTTGAATGGGGGACTGTAAAAACGCCCTGCACCATCTTTTGCAATAAGCAGTTCATCCACAATTCCAGAAAGAGCGACAATTGCATCAATTTCAACGCGGGGAAAATATGAGATCATGTTCCAACCGTCACCCAACGGAATCGGTTCATTTCCCATGACCGACATGCCTCTGACCGTCAGGTCGGCAGCTTCGACCAATTTAACCTGATATCCCTCAGCGACATTCCAGCCGGGGATGTTATTAAAGTTAAATTGCGGGTTATAGAATTGTCCGACACCGTTTTTCATGATCTCCAACAGATCCTGCTCAACAAGTTCAACCATTATTTCGCGGATGTCATCAGGATCAGGTTGGACATTTGTCGAAATGAGATTCCAGCCCATGTCCATCTCAATTGTCCGTTCCGCCACAACGGGACCGTCGGAAACGACAAGCATTACCGGAAGGATGCTCTCACCGTTGGTACCATCATGATCAAAGACAAATTCACCTTCATATTCACCAGCAGGGAGCTGTGCTGCGTCAAGTACAACATCGAAATCCTGACTTTGCCCGGGTTCAATTACTCCTTCTGTGGGGTCAATGGCAAACCAGTCTAGTCTGAAATCCATATGCCAGATATCAATCCGATCTTCTGCACCTGAATTGGCTACTCCCATAAATACCCAGGAATAAATATCATACTGATTGGAGATGAAGCAGCCCTGAGCAACTCCACCATCAACGTTAAAGAGATTATCAACATCCATCGCACGATCGTTATCAATATCGATTTTTGCAATCATTAGATCACCGACATCATTGATCTTGTGGAAAATGTATAGTTGATAACCATCTGGGTCATCCGGCCAATATGCCAATCCATAAACACGGTAGTTATGCCTGCCTATTTCAGCAACTTGATTTCCTTCCCTATCGAATCCGGAAATTTCTGTTGTGGTCCCAGATGCCCATAAAATGTCTCTGTCAGAATCCCAGGCAAGGTTATTACAGGGGGATATACCGCAATCAAATGAGTTAACTTCCTCACCGTCAAGAGTAAATCCGAATATTATTCTTTCACCGGAACCCCAGATTGTTTCACCATCAGTAGCCAGATCTTTGTAACCGTAACGACTTTCACCAAGCTGAGCATATTGATCTACCAGCTCCTGGTCACGATTAAGCACATAAATGGCGGCCTCTCCATCATTTGCGCCGCTTGCAAAGAAATGATCATCAATAAATACGGTACCATGAACACGTGCATCTTCAGTAATTACTCCGGCAGGAACACTATCTCTCAATTCCCACGGATCGACATCGGGAGCTTCTGGAATTCGACGGTGGTTAGTATAGGTAAGCGGAGCGTTCCCGTCATTTGTTACAGTGAAACTCGTCTCAGTACTCTCACCGGGCGCAACCTCAAGTGCGATATCGTCTCTATTGATGTTGCATTCAGAGTGAAGAAGTTCCATTGAACCATCAGAGAATTCACCACCCATAACTTCAACCAGGTCAATTACAAAGGTGTGATAATCAGGATGGATACAGACTAATTCGTAGTCTCCTTCCGGCATATTAATGACTTCAAAGTTGCCTTCTTCATCACTGAATCTGGTTAGTCCCGAAGGATTAAATACAATGCTGGCACCCTCGACGGCATCTCCGTTTGCCTCGTCAGTAATGGTGCCTTCAACGTCTCCAACTGGGTAATCCATGCTGGCGATAATCGGAACAACGAATTCCTGAATTCCATCATCGTCGACTGTAACAATCATTTCTGCTAAATAAACACCTTCTTCAAGATCTTCAAAATTAACAGTTGCTGTTACTTCTGCAGATTCTCCACCCTCAATTTCACCATCCGCTGGATCAAATGCTAGCCATGGTACCCAGGCATCCGGAGGACCGAATGCAACAACGCCCTCAGCCTCGAGATATTCAAAATCGTCATTACACATTGTAAAGCCGGTGTCCCGGGCTTCATTCTGCATTCCAACCATAACGGAAGGTCGATTTGGATCATCATCACCAATCTGAGCGTATTGATACTTAATCAATCCGCTTCGATTCAGGATAATTTGGAAAGTCCAATGTTCACCATCTTCCTGACCTTCATCCTGCCAATGTGCCATATCATCCCATGTGATAATAGCAGTGCTTCTGCCGTCTGTCCAATAATAAATTTCCCCGGTGCGGGTACCCGGATCTAAATCCTGGTACATCACTGCCATAAGAGTTGGGGGTGGGGAGCTGGCAATATCATCAGGTTGATCATTGGGAAGTGGTCCCCAGGCGGGGTAGTGAAAGATTATTTGAAATCTCTCAATGAAGCTGCACCAGCCGTTTGCATGCAGACCGATTTCATTGTAAACTTCTCCATAATATGGGAATTCAAAACCCAGATCATACATACCATGAAATGAGTCATCAAGTACATCTTCAATGTGCTGCGTATCCTCAAGTTCAGTGATGTCTATCCAGTTGTAAGCAGGACAATCCCCTTCCCGGTGGTCCACCCAGACGTTTTCAAAGTCATCGGGTCCCCCACGCTCATCACGGAGTGGTCCTCGCTCTTCGTCATTGCCGCCCCATTCTGCGGCGCGAACATTCACCGAATAGTCTACGGCATTTTCACCATTGTTAGTCAAGGTAAGTATTGTCTCAATGACATCCTGTTCATCATTCACGTTAGTAAATCCCAGCGGCGAAACAGTTGTCTCTGCGTACGAAAAGTTCAGCCAACCGCATAAAAAGACGACGACTGTTAGGATCAAGATACTTTTCAAAACGCGCATTTCACACTCCTGTAATTTTAATCTTTTCCAACGATTCACAATCAAATATCCAAAATCGAACTATTTGCAGTTTATCTAAACTCACTTCATCAAAACAACTTTCCACTGCGAAACTTCTCCGCTGCCTGCCAACTTGATCAAATAAACTCCACTGGCAAAACCCGATCCATCAAATGACGTTTGATGTATCCCTGCAATTTGATTGCCAGAAAATAACTCGAACATCCTGCGTCCGGTCAGATCGTAAACTGAAATACTTATTTTTCCTGCTTCTGGAAGACCATAGTTTATTAAAGTAGTACTATTGAAGGGGTTAGGGAATGCAGAGTAGATTCCGAACTCTTCCGGGGTAAGCTGAGAATTGGAAATACCGATCGCGAGGAAGCTATCAGTAGTATAAATTCTGTTCCCGGCTAATACATCATAGTCAAGCTTATGCTGTCCTGTTTCATTGATAAGCATAATGTCCAAAGCCTGCCCGGATATTGCTCCGTCTATTTCCTCCGTGGAGATGTCATCGCCCCAGACTGCGATCCCGGCGGAACCCTTTTCAAGTCTTCCTGAGCCGACAAGTTCTCCTGCTGCATAAACACCGATTTCACCAGTTAGGTGATCATCAGCTTTTACTAATAAGCTCATATTCTGACTGGTGATTGAATGAGTAGGTAAAACACAGGGTTGAGCGTAGTCAGATTGAGAACTTTCAGGGATATTGGCGAGCTCCTCCTCGAAAGTGTAGACTAGCTGAGCGTCTCCGTCTAATTTAAGTTGATACCCGTTGCCTTCCACCATGTCACCCATATTGCTGAACCCAAACTCGACATTATAGAATCGACCCGCCCCGTCTTTTGCAAGGATGAGATTTTCGACGATTCCTGAAAGTGCCGTCACTGCATCAACCGGATTTCGTGGATAATAGCTGATCATTTGCCATCCATCAACGAGGTCGATCGGTTCGTCAGGCATTACAGTAATGCCTCGTAGCCTCAGTTCACCTTCACCATCCATTTTTATCAAGTAACCCTCTGATACATCCCATCTTTCAATATTGTTAAAGTTGAATTCAGGACGATAGAAATTTCCAAGACCATTTTTAACCATTAACAGTAGACCTTCATCAACAAGACCTGCCGTTAACTCCACAACATCATCCGGCTCGGGTTGCAAGTTCACCGAGACCATATTCCAACCATTCTCGAGCTGTAAAGTTCGCTCACCCATTGCAGGACCACCGTTGATGTTGAAAGAAATGGGGATTACGGCTTCACCGTCACCAGCGTTGTGGTGAATGTCTAAGAAGGCATTATATTCTCCAACCGGGAGATTTGAAGCATTGAGCGTTAAAGCGAGATCCATCTGATCACCAGCTTCAACTGTACCTTCGGGTGGTTCAAGTTCAAACCAGTCACGACGGGCGGCAATCTGCCAAATATCAATCCTGTCATGGGCTCCATCATTGACGGATGTTATAAACGATACAGCGAGTGGATCATATTCGTTACTGATTGAAGCACCACCCGGATCGCCACCGACCTCATTAACGAGCAGAGTAACAAATTCCATCTCGCCACTCTCAGGGTTGAATTTATTTACCGCCGGAAGTTGTTCATCAGCATCTTTGTGATGTACATAGAGCTTAAATCCGTCCGGATCATCTTCCCACCAGCCGAAGCCATAAATTCGGATTCGCTGACGATCAATTTCAGCCATCTCGTTGCCTTCAACATCCAGCGCAACAGGGTCAGTTGTTGTACTCGAAACCCAAAGCCAGTTATTCCCGGTATCCCATGCCATAGCACCAACAGGATTATATGGGCTTTCAAAACTTAGCAGTTCTTCACCGTCGGTCGATATTGCATAAATTACATCCGCAATTGCCAGCCAGATTCTCTCACCATCCCAGGCTAAGCATCGGGTGCGAGTTGCATCGTCGCCGGGTTGCGCGAACTCATTAATAAGCTCACCCTCAGGCGTTAATACATATATTGTAGGATTTCCATCATTGGCACCTGCAACATAAAACGAACCGTCAATGTATAGAACAGCTTCGATCCTCGAATCGTCAAGCGGATCACCGACTTGTATTGCTTCACGTAAGGTCCACGGATCGACCTCAACTTCATCCGGTAGACGTTTATCGGAACTGAATATCAAAGGACCGTTGCCCGGGTTGTTGAATGTAAACTCCGAGCTAACCTCGCCACCGAGTCCTGACTCGGTTTCTATTTCATCAATGGATGGTTCAAACTCGGGGTGGGTGAGGCTGAAATTGACTTCAAGTTCTTCACCTTCTTCAAGCTCCAATCCATCTCTCGTTATTATGTTATAACCTTGTTTGAATGCACTTACAGAAAATTCACCACGTGGACCGAATACTATCTCATAATATCCTTCCTCGTTGGTCAAAGTCCGGTGATCTTGTGATGTGGAAATAACCACATCTTCCATCGGGCTGTCATCTTCAGCATTAAGTACTGTGCCAGATAGGAATCCTCCGTGATCAGGACCTGACAACTGAATTTGCATTGCAAAATCACCTGAAGGTGAAGGATCGTAGCTTTCTCCATCGTTTTGAGTGCGCATCATTGAAGCGGGCATTGATGTGTTTGTGCCCGCAATTGGTGGGGTATTGTCGGATCTGAAGTTTCCGCCATTCACGTAATAGTAACCTATCATCAGACCTTCGCCTTCGTTAATCGACACATAGTCATCTTCTTCAAGTTCAACAGTGACATAGGTTTGATTAGCCTCAACAGCCTGAGAGCCCTCCCATTCGATCTGAAATTCATCATTATCGAGATTCACAGTCGAAATTGTGAATGGACATTGCAATCCCGCAGCACCAGTGATTCCTACACGAAAAGCAGTAATCCAAAGTGGCATTGGCCCCCCTGGATGATCAAATCTAACTCCCCAACCGGAATTTTCATTCCACGAGGTCGATCCCTCAAGTGTTGTATCGACAAATCCTATCCACATTTCCCGACTCTCTTCCTGATCGTAAACGATTTGATCTAATCCGAGCATGTCATTTTCATTATTCGCATCGTTATCTGCATCGATAGTTACCCAAACAGAATAATGGCCAACGTCAGCAGGAACAACCCAGGCATCATTTGTGGACACAATAATTGTTTCTTCTGCCTCAAGACCATCAACAACAACTTCCTCCTCGAAAATCTCGTCGCCATCAGGTGCCATAACACTGAAAACCACAATAAACTCTTCTATATCATCAGCATTATTAGTAATCTCCGCGAAAAGAGATCTCTCAGTATTAGGAAGGACTATCCAGTTACGATCAATTTCTTCTTCTGCATTGAAGACGCTTTCGACACCAAGATCAACAAAATCACCTTGATATACTCCATTAGCACGCATCAATAAATCACCACCTGCAATATTCGACCAATTAGCGTGCGCAGCGACCGGAGCATCCCCGGCGAACATGTAGCTACGGCGAACTTCTGAAGCACCATCAAACAAATTCCACCACCCGTCACCTTCTCCACCTGGATATTCTCCTCCGGGTGCAGGACCATAAATAATTGTAAAGTTCTCGCCACCCTCAAAAACAGGGCGGTCGTCTTCTTCGATTTCTATCCAGTGCCAGTTTGCAGCGAGATTCTCGCGATCCCAGGCCTCAAGACTTTCAATCTGACCTTCCCATACGAGATCAGTCAAATCGTGAGAATCCTGATCTTCACGATAAACGAGTATATTGCATGGAGCATCAGGGTTAGGTCCTTGATTAAGAGGCATAAATCTGACCCCTTGCAGTTGGTACTCCGCATTTGGTGTGAATTGTACTCGAGACCAAAGGTTTACAGTAGGGTAAAGGGATTGAGGAGCACCATTATCGTAGGTTATCCAATCTGGACCGGGGTCATCCCTGTTTGGGGCAGGACCACCATCATCATACCCGAGTTCTACCATTCGAGTGGATGCGTTAAAATCTTCGGAGATTATCCCGAGATTGGTTGCTCTTATTGGAACAGGATTATCTGCATATGCTGAGAAAGCGACAGTTAATCCAAATAAAAGTAGTAAAATGAAACAAAAAAAGCGATTCACAGACATGGTACCTCCAAAACTTTGTGTTCGGTCCAGAAGCGGGGAGAGGAATATGGAATCAAATCAGATTCCTGGACAAAAAAATCCATACAAGTTGGTTTGAGGAAATAAAACAGAGGATCACCATTAGAGATGATTTGTTTTCCGGGGAGATGTCCTGCAATCCAGAATAAAGAGTCACAACAAATTCCTGAGATTCGCACCATTTGGAACGGCAGGAATTGTTGGGACAATGTCCCAGAGAAGATAGGTTTCCAGCGTTAAGTTAACAAATTTAAGCCGTTAACAGTTGAAATACTTGGACATATTCAGCAGATTTTGAGAATCTGCAAACGCTTTCCCGGAATCCTTTCACGACCTGTACACGTATCGTTGCGGAATATCAATAAAAGATATGCAACTTTTCCAGTATTTTCAAGTAAAAAGTGACGTATTATAACTAATTTCCACCTACGCTTTTTACACAGTCGATTATTGTACCATCAACCCATTTAATAGCTGCTACAACTTTATCACCCGTTTTGGGTGGTTGAGGTTTTCCCCCACAGATATCCTCAACTTCAGCCTGTAGATCATGAATATCTACAATTGGTAGAGAACTCCCGTGCATTTTGTCCATTAAATCCTGCCTCAACGGATTGATTGCAATGCCTCTTTCAGTAATAACGACATCAATCAATTCTCCAGGACCACATAGTGTGGTAACCTTGTCAACAATAACAGGGATTCTGTCTCTGAAGCAGGGAATAGGGAGGATGGTACATTTTGAAAATAGGCAGTTCTGCCAACCACCGATACCATGGAGTAATCTTCCGTCGGAGTGGGTAACTACGTTTGCATTGAAATTAATGTCAACTTCGGTTGCTCCGAGAACGGTTGCATCCACCAAACTTGCAAAGTTGCCTTTTCCGTGATAGTTGTAACTCGTGAAAGGAGAGGTTGAAACATGGCGAGGATTGTCTCTGAGGGATTCAACTCCGGCAAGGTCGAAAGTCTGTCCATCGAGAATGTAATCGGTAAGACCATCTTCGAGCATTTTTACAAGATGCTGGGTAGATCCTCCGCGGATGAACCGGGCCTTGATCTTCTTTTCAAGCATGATCTCGCGCAAGTATATGGCGAATGACAGAGCTGTTCCACCCGCACCAGCCTGGAAGGAGAATCCATCTTTGACTATACCAGCTTCTTCGACAAAACGAGCTGCGTATTCAGCGATAAGGAGTCTGTCCGGGCTTTTGGTTATTTGTGTCGTTCCCGAGACAATTTTTGAAGGATCTCCGACTTTATCAAGTTCGACCACATAGTCAACCCGGTTGCCATTTATCTGCCAGGGCAGGCAGGGGAATTCAACAAGATTATCTGTTATAACAATTACTTTTTCAGCATATTCAGAATCGGCAAGAGCAAAACCGAGCGATCCACAAGCAGATGGTCCCTGATCTCCTGTTGCATTTCCGAAAGAATCCGCAGTCGGTGCGGCAATTATGGCAATATCTATTTTAACTTCACCATCCTGAACGGCTTGATATCGTCCTCCATGAGAGCGAAGCACCGCCATACCTTTCATTTTTCCGGTTGAGCAGTATGCACCCAGAGGTCCGTTCATTGATCCTTCAATGTGATGAATCACTCCTGACTTCAAATGTTCTATAATGGGAGCCTGGCAAGGGAAAGAAGCACTTGGGAACCAGCGGAGATCTTTCACTTCTAACTCAGCAGCAGCATCGAAGACCTTATTCATAACCAGATCACCATTCCTGAAATGATGGTGATTGCTGATTGTCATCCCATTCTTAAGACCGCATTTTTTGAGAGCGGTTTTCAGGTCACCAACAAGTTTATTCCCATCTGCGGGGTAATCGCCACAAGTTGAAATCCTTGGGGCGGCACGATGTCCTGATGGTTTGAATTTCGCTACGCCTTGATAAGCGGGATGTTCAATGCCGTTAATGGTCTTTGGTACCATTCTGCCGGCTGCGTTCATTATCATTTCAGGTTTCATCTCGACTCCCCACGCCAATTTTGCGTTAATATTCCCAGTGATTCTGCCATATTGATGGTATTCAAAGCCCGTTTAACAACAGGCGGATCAATCATTTTGCTCCCGAGCGACACGACACCAAGACCTTTTCTCTCCGCATTTTCAAAGGCTATTACAATTTTCTTTGCTTTGCTGATCTCAAGGGCAGTTGGAGCAAATGCTTCATGTACAACCGGGATCTGGCGCGGGTGTATGCATCCTTTACCGTCGAATCCAAGTGATTTCGCCTCAATGACTGATTCTCGCAGACCAACCATATCAGCAACATCTGTAAAAACTGTGTCAATCGGCTGTACTCTGGCAGCCCGGGCCGCATTAACTATGACGGATCGAAGCCAAAAGCTCTCGCGCCCCTCAAGTGTTCTCTGCACGCCGATATCTGCGGTGTAATCTTCGAGACCGAGAGCGAGTGCGCTTATGTTTGGAGAGGCTGAAGCAATTTCATAAGCCTTAATTCCACCAAGAGCCGATTCGATTATTGGCATCAGGAAAGTCTTCGCTTCTATTTTTTCTCTGGACTTAATCTCAGCGATTCGTTCATCAACAGCAGTCACTTGAGAAGGATCTTCAACTTTGGGAATTAAAACGACATGCACATTATGAGGTATTATCCACTCGAGGTCCTTTAATCCCAATTCCCCCTGATTGATCCGCACCATTCTTTCAGAGCCATAGAAGTTAACATGACGAAGTGCATTTCTTACCAAAGCACAGGCAGCATCCTTTTCAGGTGGGGCGACTGAATCTTCGAGATCGAGGATAATTGCATCTGGTTTATGCAGACCTGCATTAATCATATATTTAGGATCATTTCCCGGGATGTATAATCTTGATCGCCTGAATCTATCTTTTTTTGTGGTGTAGTGGCTGAATGGTTTAAGTTCTGGAAGATAACTGTAGCCCGTCAACCCGGCTCGTCTTGCAGCTGTTTCAATCCTTGCAGCAATGGTGAATGGTAAAGCACCGTAATCAATTACATTTATGGAGGCGTTCTCAATTTTGAGAGAGGATAAAACTTCCTTACAAAGTTCACGAGTTGAATCTCCATACATAGATTCAACTTTGCTTTCCAGCTCAATTAATATCCCACCGGATTGCTTCAATATAAGCTCAACCCAACAATCCGAACGGATTTTATCCCCTAATCGACCGGCTGTGAATGCTGTTGGCATTTTTCTCCTGTCTGGATTTGGTTTTTGTTACTCAATATGCTCTTCCCTTTGTGGAGAAGAGGATTTATTTATCTTCAACGAGTTTTAAGTAATGGTCGTAGCGCTCAAATATATCTGTAACATAATTTACCGGTTCATCTCCCCGGCAATAACCAAATTTGACCACTTTGTCATTAAAAAATTCGCTTTTACTTTTCTTAACCAGATAGAAAGCGACATTGTCTTCCCAAATACTCGGATCTTTTCCATATTTCTCAGTCAATCGTCTTGCATCTGCAATATGATTAAATCCAACGTTGTAGGAACCGAGAACGAATTTTTTTCTTTCGACAGAATCCGGGATTTCCTTAGACCAGTATTCATCGAGCCATTTAAGGTAATTTACACCGGTAACTATACTTTCAAGTGGATCATCCAAGTTCGTTGCGCCGTATTGGTGTGCTGTTTTTGGCATTAACTGCATCAACCCTACGGCTCCAGCCCAGGAACTGGCTTTAGGATCAAATCTTGATTCTTGAAAAATCTGAGACGAAAGCAATTTCCAGTCCCACCCCAGCCTTTTAGCATTCTCCTGAATGGTACTATCCCACTCCGAAATTCCTCCGCCGGATCCAGAATAAAGATCGCTTTTTGCTCTTTCTCGAAATGCGCTTCTATTTTTAAAGTATTTATTGTAGATAACATGATAGTCCACACTGTCCATAATCGTCTCAACCCAGGCATTAACCGAATCTAATAAAATGGGACTATCTTTCCTTATCGCCCACGCAATCTGCTGTGGGAAACTAACTTTTGTTTTAATATCGATATTGGCATTATATGCCTGATTTATGATGGCAATGTTTTCGTCTGCAATAGTGTAGTCTATGGTGCCATCGACAACCTGGGCAATCAGGTCTTCAGTAGACATTTTGCCGTGTGCTGCTACTAATGTGATATCACCACCGATTTCTTCTGAGAGGTGCTCCATTCTCGACCAATAGGAGGCCCCTTGACGGATATGAACCTCTTTACCTATCAAATCAACTTGATTTCTGATCAGTTGTTTCTCGATTTCGTGGATTTTCATCTTCCGCCACGAATCTGGTTTGCGCTGAACAAGAACCATACTGGTCATGAGGTGTGGTTTGGTGAAGGCCACCATTTTAGAGCGTTGTTTCGTAACCGCCAAACTATGTGCGATTATGTCACCCTTACCGCTGTTTAGCATTTGGAAAAACTCATCCATGTTACTCGCAATAGTGATTTCCAACTCCACGCCAAGATGGGCTGCCAATCTCTGGAGCAGTTCATACTCGAATCCCATTGGTTGACCACGGTACACAAAGTAATTCGTTGCCCCGTAGCCAACAATTGCGACCAATTTACCACGAGCCTTAATATCAGGTAAATCAACTGTATCGGAGACTGCAATTTGGGGTAAATCGACCTTCTCTCCACAACCTGTGAGGAACAGCATAATAATCAATATTATTATGCTGTTAAACCTGTAGTTCTTAACTTGATTGTTCAAATAATTCTTCCTTTTTAAATGGACAATTATTTTTGACAAATGGTGTCGAACTGAACCGTTCCTGAAAGCCTAATTAGTGCATAAGCTCGGTTTGGATAAAATACGCCTGTCAATTGATAACCGAGAATGCATGTAAGTACTTCTGCTATCTGCTCCCAAATAGAAAATAGAAAAATTTTTCCAAAATTTCCAATGTAAAAGCTAATTGGATTTAATTTTACATCGAAAGAATACTAAGAGTACTGTTTCTGAGCGTAATATGTGTGTATCTTAATTATACTTGGTCAGTCAAAACGTTGACCAAAAACTGTAAAACCGGAGGTAATTTCTTTGGAACTGAACGATAAAGTTATCCGAGCTCTTGATTTGGTTCGTCCTGCTCTAATCAAGGATGGCGGAGATATAGAACTCATAGAAGTGAAAGATAAGAAGGTATATGTAAAACTCACTGGTGCATGTCAGGGATGTCCATCTTCAAAAAGTACTTTGCAACGAGCTGTTTTGACTGCAATGAAAAAAGAAGCACCAGAGATTGAAGAAGTTATTGATATCCTGCCAGATGGAAGTGAAAGGACAACAAAACCGTCTGATGATGATCCTTATGCAGGTCAGAAACGGATTGAAGGTGTAAAGTTGATTATCGCTGTTGCCTCCGGGAAAGGTGGTGTCGGCAAATCTACGGTCGCTGTGAATTTCGCACTTGCCCTCAAGAATAAAGGTCTGAAAATTGGTTTGCTTGATGCAGATATTTATGGTCCCAGCACGCCCACAATGCTCGGTGTTAAGGAAGCTCCCTGGGCTAAATACAAAAAGATCGAACCTGCTGTTGCCCACGGAATCAAACTGATGTCAATCGGATTTTACGTTCCCGAAGATGCTGCGATGATATGGCGTGGTCCGATGATTATGAAGGCACTCGATCAGTTTATTTTTGACGTCGAATGGGGCGATCTCGATGTCCTCGTAGTCGATCTGCCACCAGGGACAGGAGATGCTCAATTATCTCTTGCACAACGAGTTCCCGTTGATGGCGTAGTCATTGTTACAACTCCTTCAGATGTTGCATTGATTGATGCAAGACGTGGCTTGGAGATGTTCAAGAAAATAAATGTTCGTGTACTTGGCATCGTTGAAAATATGAGTTTCTTCCTCTGCCCACATTGTGGTGAAAGGACAAATGTGTTCTCCGCAGGTGGTGGAAAAGAAACCGCTGAGAAAATCGGCACAAAATTCCTCGGAGAAATTCCGCTGGATCCATTTATCCGTCATTCAGGCGATACCGGTAATCCCGCAGTAGCCGCGGATGTATCCTCGCCACAGGCAGTAAGATTCAATAAAATGACAGATAATATCTGGGAAGAAATAAATGACAAAGTTCCTGCATGGGATAAAAATGGTTGCCACTTTTTTGGTCTACCAAAGGATTCTATCCCGGTGAAGGAAGCCGAGTAAAGAGATTATTTCAGAACACGAATAGTCTGATAAAAAGGCTATGATTGTCGAAGATATTGACTTATAATAACTACAGGCAGGCTTTAGAAGTCTGCCTGTAGTTAATTTTGCAGCATTTCAACGAAGAGGAGAATTACGTGCGAAACCCAAACTGTTTCCGTTTCTTTAAGCTAATCGTGATAATGTTGTTTTTCCTTTTGTCTTGTTACACTCATGCAAATGCTGAAGGAAAACAGAATCAAAACCTGCCTCCGGGAGATACTCCCCCACTTACTGTATTTGACCGAATCGAATCCGCAGGAAATGCTGATGATTATGAAGACATCGACCATTTAATCGTTTATGATCTCTCCATCAACCGTATGAAAGAGAGTGGAGTAACGGAGGTCGATGGATATGTTCTGTATAAAATTTTGGACGAAAAGGGTTGCCGAAATATGTCCGTGCAAATTTGGGGATATGATCCGCAGAGCAGTTTTGTACAGATAAAAGAAGTCAACATAATTAGAGATGATAAAAAGATCCCTGTTGATGTAGCTCTGATTAAAGACTTACCCGCACCCCAAAGTGCGATTTATTGGAATAATAGACTTAAAATTCTTCAGCTTCCAAGATTAAAAGTTAACGATGGTATTGAGATAGTGTCATTTAGGAAGGGCTTCACCTATGCACTTTTAAATGATGATCCACCACCAGATGAGAGCTACATTCCACCCATGCCCGGTGAATACTTCGACATCACTTTGTTTGAATCCTCAGTTCCAATTATCGAGAAAAAGTATGTGCTTACTGTCCCTGAAAATAAGCGGTTGCACTCGCAGGTTTTCAATGGGACTTTATTCAGCAGTACAGCCTACACTCCTGACAGTACTATTTATTCATGGTGGAAACTTGATGTCCCGGCTCGAAAATCAGAACGGTACCAGCCGAGTGGGACCGATTTGATGACGAAAGTCGTTATGAGCACTGCGGAAAGTTGGGAGGCGAAGAGTCGCTGGTTCTTTGAGATCAATAAGAACCAATTTGAGGTTACTGACCCGATTAAGAAAAAGGTGGAACAAATTATCAAAGAAGCTGGGGTGCAAAGGGGCACAGAAGATGAAAAAGCAGAAGCCCTGCTTCATTGGGTAGCCCAGAACATACGCTATAGTGGGCAAACGATGGGAAAAGGTGAAGGATTTACGTTACATTCAGGAGTGATGATTTTCGAGCAGAGGAGTGGGGTTTGTAAAGATATTGCAGGTATGCTTGTAACTATGATGAGAGCTGCCGGGATGGACTCATACGCAGCCATGACACTTGCCGGCGGTCGCATTGAAGACCTGCCAGCCGATCAGTTTAATCATTGTGTTACGGCTTTGAGAAAGAAAGATGGCAGTTTTGTGATGTATGATCCAACCTGGGTCCCCTTTTACAAGGACATTTGGTCAAAGCTCGAATCAGAGCAGCATTATGTTGTTGGAACACCAACTGGAGAGGATCTTAGTCGAATATCATACAGCCCACCTGAGGAGTCCCCATTATTTGTTAAAAGTATAGCGAAAATTGACGATTATGGTAACCTCGAGTGCAAGATTGAGCTTCGGTGTGATGGGGCTGTCGACTCAAGACTGAGGCGAATGGCTTCGGGGCAAAAGATTTCAGAAATAGAGATTTACCTCGCCGGAGTTCTTCGCCCGATCAGCGAAAGAATTGAAGGAATTGAATGGAAGCATGGAGACTTATATGATTTTGAAAACGCTATGTGGTGGGATATCAGCTTTAGAGTACCCAAATATGCTCTGTTAATTGAAAATGGATTTGAATTTCAAAGTCCAATGATGATGTTAACCATGCACAATCGACTATTACTTAGACCGGGTGACTACGAGTGGGAAGAAGAACGAAAAAACGATGTATTCCTCTATTATACACAACATCTCAGTGGGATAGAAAAGATTAAAGTACCAAAGGGTTTGCAACTTGCTAAGCAGGTAGATTTTAAAGAAATTGATGAAACCTATGCAGCATTTAGCGGGAAATGTGAATTGGAAGGCAGAGAATTGACAATCAGGCAAAATCTTGAACTTCGGCGTCGGCAAATTCCTCCGGATGGGTATCCCGGCTTTAGGGATTCAGTAAATGAGGCAAACAAATTTGCAGAGACTGTTTTCCGCGTTGAGAGGGGAGGTGCAAAATGAAGTCTTTAACTCGATGGCAACAAAAATTATTTAGAATGCTTCTATTTGGGTGGGTATTAATCTGTTTCTGTGGAATCCTGTCTCCAATAGAAATATCTGCACAGACCTCCTACGATGGAGAAATCGATATCACCGTTTTAATGCAACAGGCTTCTGAAAGCTTTGATCTGGAACAGGAAGATGCCATCATTCTTTACGACAATGAGGAACAACTCTGGCTAACAGATAAAAAAAAGTACAGAAAGGTGCATCGAATAGTCTGGATCGGCAAATCATGGGGAATTGGGCATTTTGCAGACCACCGGATTCCGATTGACTACGAAAATGAAATAATAAATGTAAAAACTTTACGAACATACAGAGACGAAAAGTGGTGGGATAGCGATACAACAGCAATTGTCGAAACACTGCCCGGAGCGTTACGTACAGCATATGATTATGCAACTATAAGGGAGATGATGTTGTTGCATGATGGAGTAGAATTGCCATGTATACTGGAATGGGCTTACTCAATCGAGGACAAAGATTCCTTCAGGAGGGGAGTCGATGGGATATGGATATTTGAAAAAGATGTTCCGGTAATCAAATCAAGTTTCAGCTTTGGGATACCGACAAAATCAAAGCCGTATGTTTTTGTTTCAAAGGAAGTCGGAGAAGAACAAATACGAGCTAAAGTCTCACCTCCTGCACTATCTGGATCAAAGAGCAAAATTCCAAATTCAAAATCCAAATTTCAGGCTGCAACCGAATTGGATATTTATACTTATGAAATGGAGATGATCCCAGCCCTTCCAACACCACACACGGCAGATCCAGCAGCTAATTCACCTCACATAGAATGGTCAACCTGGAAAAACTGGGACAAACTCGGCAAAAATTTCAGGAAGACATTTGAATCAGCAATGGTGCTCGATTCTGTTCTCAGAGATAGCCTGGAATTGCTGATTGAAGATGCATTCTCAATGAATGACAGAGTAAAACGAATTGCATCATTTGTGAGTAGGTCTACCCGTTATGTAAACTATCCATCTATTTACTGGTACACAGATCCACGTCCTGCACACCGTAGTTATTCAACCGCATATGCCCACCAAATTGACCGTGCAGTTCTTGCAGCAGCTTTGTTCAAAGAGGCAGGATTTGAAATATTCCCCACATTTCGGGGTTTGGGATACCACGACATCAACAATAATGTGGCAACTTTTGACCGTTTCGGCGAAGTGGGAGTATGGGTAAGTGGGTCTGAGGAAGTCGAAGCTTTGTATAATCCGGCTGAAAGTATGTTACAAAACGGACTTGCACCGATTTATGGACGTTCAATCTGGATTCCAGGTAGTGGAGACGATCCAAAGGTAACCTGGCGCGGAGAAGCAAATCGCAGCAAGGTTGAACTGACCCTGAATATCAATTGTAGTGAAGATGGCAATACGGTATCAGGGAACGGATTTTACAGCGCAACTCAGGGATTATGCCCATTTGCTGAAATGGAGGGACTCGGAGGAGAAACACTAGATTTCCTCGAATCAGTAATGAGTGGAGTGCTTGATAATGCAAAGATATCCACATATTCACCAACTTCTTTCAGCAGGTTCACAGTTACTATTGGATTCGAGTTTACTGCAAGTTTTCAGGAAGAATCTGCATCAGTTTGGAATGAACCAAATGGTGAAGCAAAAAGACTAATTCTAAACATCGGAGAACCTGGCGGAGGAATTTTTGACCACTTACCGGGTGATATTGCAATATTCAATGAGGTTAGAAATTCTGATATCAGGTTACCCGGATTGATGGAACAAGTTGTTAAGGTAAATTTGATCTTCGGTGATAAGGAATTGTCTTATATTCCGGAGAATGTGGAAATTAAAAATGATATGGGCTCTTTCAGACTTGAAGTAGAACGTAAAGAAAAGCAGGTGAAGATAAAAAGAACATTAACGCTTGAGAAAGTTGATTGTCATGCTGATAGATGGATAGATTTGAGAACACTTTTGCTATCTGACCGAAATGAAAGGAACAGAGCGATTGTATTGAGATAAGCATATTCCAATTTACTACCAACTGGGTTAATAGAAATAAGTTGGCACATAATAGCAGCTCTTTTGTTGTGTGAATTCAAATGCTAGCCGGATTGTGCTGTTGATAGTACATTGCATTTGACCTCATCAGGCGGGAGTTCCTGTGGAAACATGTCTCTGTCAACTTTCTAACATCTGCATCTCTCTTTTTATTTCTTAGAAACAGCAATATTATAAACCTAAACTACGTATCTTATGTTTGCCAGTAAGGGAAAATGATAGTAGTCAAAATTAGAAGAGTGTAATTTGTTGTGTTCTTGTGAAATATGGCCATGAAAATACAGAGTTGTGTTTTGATTGCTGAAGCGGAAATTCATTCACTTTTTTGATAAAAACACACTCATTTCGAGTAGTTGTATTTCTTTGCAGCTCGTGATTTGTAAATGATGCGGTTTAACTAAATATGCTCAAAAATAGCATATTTTTTATTTGCAGTGTTGAAAACTCGTGTTTTATTTACTAATTTAGATATTGCGAAAAATCCTGAGAGTACTGCTAAATAAGAATTTCTTCCTTGCCCCACCTGACAATTATGGCTACTTGGATTTTCATATGAAGAGATCAGATGTATTATTCTGACGATGACTTCTATTTGAAAGGCTTAACTGTTGTCGAATGATGCTGACTATTGTTCGATTCTGTGATTAGAATCACAGCATTTTGCCTGTAATTTCGTACCTTTGCTTTATCTGGATTTTTTTTGCTTCTCGCACTCACTTCACACAGTAATCCTAGCAAAGTTTGATAGATTGATAAACAAAAAATCACAATATATTGTCCTGCAGAAGGTAAGTTCCATGAAACGATGTGTTCCAGTTCTTATTGCTGTAGTGCTTGTATTTATGAGCACTACGGCGTTCGGTCAGCATTTTGAATTTGTTCAGACCGACGTGAATGCCTCTAATCTGATCCTTTCAGCGACCATAAATGATGAGTCGTTAGTAGAAGGAGACGAAATTGGCGTCTTTACACCAGGTGGTGTTTGTGCCGGTGCCGGCACAGTACCAGCTGGATTTCCTGATAATGCCCTTGGTGTTGCGGCTTGGGGTGCTGAACAGGGTCAACAAAACGGTTTTGCGGCCGGTAACGTTATTGAGTATCGACTATGGAGTGTTGACCTCAATGCAGAGATCACTGTCGCTGCCGACGATCGCCGGTTTGTAGCTGGTGATGGTGTTTGGGTTGGGAACGGCATGAATGTTGTAATGCTGTCAGCTCAACACGAAGTTATTCCAGTGCCAGTTATCGAGGTTAATCCCGCGAACATCAACTTTGGTGTAGTTTTAACTGGTGAGGAATCCATTGAGACCTTGACTATCACCAACACTGGCGAAGAGGTGTTGAACGTCGGTGATTTCGATGTCGCCAATATTGACGGTGAAGCATTTTCATTTAACATTGACATTCCTGATTTTCCCTGGGAATTCGTACAGACTGATAATAATATGTCAAACCTTATTACCTCAGCACTCCTGAATGGAGAATCTTTGGTAGCTGGTGACTATGTTGGAGTCTTTACAACAAATGATCTTTGTGCTGGATTCGGTGTAGTTCCAGGAGCAAATGAAGGGATTGGTTTCCCTGCATGGGGAACGGAACAGGGTCAGAACAACGGATTCAACGTTGGAGAAGAAATGCAGTATCGGTTCTGGGATACTGAACAGGGACGGGAATACAATGCCGAAATCGGTCAGGTATTTGCCGGTGAAAATAATTATACCATCAATGGGATGTTTGTTGCAGTGCTTACAGCTGGTGACGGGTTTATGCCTGCTATCGGTGGTTTTGAACTAGCCCCAGACGAATCATTTGAAATTGAAGTGCTATTCGCACCTGATGGAGTCGGTGAATTTACAGGTGAAATTGTTATTCCATCAGATGATCCTGACAATGAAGAAGTTGTAGTCGCACTACTCGGAAATGCGATTTTGCCGGATCCCGAAATCAGTCTTAATGTTGAAGGTCATGATTTTGGTGGTGTTCTTGTTGGCGAATCTGCCAATTGGACTTTTACAATTTCAAATGTTGGTGGTGGAGATTTAACAGTCGAATCCGCTGCAGTTACAGGTGATTTCTTTAGTGGCGATGGAGAAGATGGATTTGTTATCGCTGTTGGTGAAACACAGGATGTTACTGTGACATTTGCTCCTGAAGCAGGAGGCGATTTTGCTGGTGAAGTCACAATCACATCAGATGATCCGAACAATGGTTCTGTTGCTCTAAACCTTGCTGGTGTTGGTGAAGAAGAACCTGTACCTGAAATTAGTGTAGATGTTAATGCTCATGATTTCGGTTCTATTCTTATCGGAGAATCAGAAAATTGGACCTTCTCTATTGCAAATATAGGTAACGCTGAATTAACTGTTGAATCCGCTGCAGTTACAGGTGATTTCTTTAGTGGCGACGGAGAAGATGGATTTGTAATCGCAGTTAATGAATCACAGGATGTAACAGTAGCATTTGCTCCGGAAGAAGCAGGTGAATTCGGTGGTGAAGTTACAATAACTTCCGATGATCCAAACCAAAGAGTTGTTATTCTAGATCTGACTGGAGTTGGTGAGGTTGAGGCAATGCCTGACATCGCGGCAGATCCCGAAGCTATTGATTTCGGCGAGGTGTTCCTCGCTTTGGGTGATGATCAACCCAATATGGAAGAAGAAATCATTACAATCAGCAATGCTGGAGATGCTCCATTGACAGTCTTCGATGCTGTTCTTGAAGGTGATGGATTCTTCCTCGAAATAGACCTTGGTAATGGTGGCGGTGGTGAAGAATTCAATTGGGAATTCAGTCAAACTGATGCCAACATGTCTATTCTGGTTAGGGGAGCTACAATTAATGGAGAGGATCTGCAACCCGGTGATTATATAGGATCATTTACCGAAGCAGGCTTATGTGCAGGTTACTCTGAAGTTCAGGACGCTGGAGCCCAATTAGGTGTTCCCGCCTGGGGAGCTGAACAGGGTCAACAGAATGGTTTCCGTAACGGTGAAGCCATTGAAATGCGATTCTTTGATTCCGATCCCGGCAGAGAATATGTTGCCGAATATGCAGAAGTCCAACAAGGTGAGCCTAATTTCGTTGCAAACGGATTCCTTGCATGCGTGCTTTCAGTCGGTGATGGTTTTGTACCTGCCGAAGTAACACTGAATCCTGGTGAAGAAGTACAAGGCACAGTATTTTTTGGGCCGGTTGCTGAAGGTGAGCACAACGGTACAATAACCTTCTCCTCTGATGATCCAGATGGAGATTTGGTTGTAAATCTTACCGGAGTTGGTGTATTGCCAGCTGCGGAAATCATGGTTGATGCTGAAGGTCACGATTTCGGTGCCGTTATGGTAGGTGAATCAGCCGATTGGGCATTTAACATCTCTAATGTTGGTGGTGACGATTTAACTGTTCAAGCCATTGACGTAGTTGGAGATTTCTTCAGTGCCGATGCAGGTGATGGATTTGTCCTGGCTTCCGGTGAAATGCGTGAAGTGATGGTCACATTCGCACCCGAGGACGGTGGAGAATTTGATGGCTCAGTCACAATTATGTCAAATGATGAAGACGAAGCTGAAATTGTTCTCGGTCTTGCTGGTGTGGGTGAAGTAAACGAATTTCCTGTTATTGCCGTTGACGCAGAGGTAATTGACTTTGGTGACGTTATAGTTGGTGAGGGAGCAGATGATTTGCTCGTCATCAGTAATGAAGGAAACGCACCATTAACAATTATTGACGTTACCGTTGAAGGTGTAGGTTTCACAATTGATGTTAATCTTGATGGTGGTGGTGGAGACGTTGAAGAATTCCCGTGGGAATTTGGTCAAACTGATATTAATATGTCAACACTGATTCAAGAAATCGATTTTAATGGTGAGGTCTTAGGCGAAGGCAATTATGTAGGTGTCTTTACAGAGAATGGAACTTGCGCCGGATTTGGTGAAGTTTTCGATGCTGGTGAACAAATGGGTGTTCCAGCTTGGGGTGCAGAACAAGGCCAACAGAATGGATTTGTTGCCAACGAGGCAATTGAATTCAGAATCTGGGAAACAGATCCTGGGAGAGAATATGTTGCGGATATCGAAGCCCTGAATGTTGCTCCTAATTGGGTTGGCAACGGCTTCCTCGTTTGTAACCTTTCAGTTGGTGGCGAAAATATGCCAGCCGAATTAGTTCTTGAACCGGGAGCAACTCTTGAAGTTCCAGTATTTTTCAATCCTGAAGAAGAAATGGATTATGAAGGTGCAATAACAATTACATCAGATGATCCTGATAACGATATGGTTGTCGTTGGACTCATGGGTGTTGGTGTATTACTGACCCCGGAAATCGTCGTCAATGAAGAAGGATACGATTTCGGTGTTGTCGAAGTAGGTCAGATGGCTGACTGGAGTTTCAACATTGCAAACGTTGGTGAAGCCGACTTGAATGTTGAATCTGTAGTTATTGATGGAATGTATTTCTCAGTTGATGTTGAGGAAGGTTTCGTTTTAGCCAGTGGTGAAGATCGTAATGTAGGCGTCATGTTTGAACCGGAGGATGCAGGTGAATTCGACGCTGTAGTTACCATTACCTCAAATGACCCGGAAAATGGAGAAATTGTTCTCAATCTTACCGGTGTTGGTGAAGTTGTTGAAGTACCGAGCATTGCTGTTGACGCAGAGGTAATCGACTTTGGCGATGTATTGGTCGGAGAAGCAGCAGAAGATCTTCTTGTAATCAGTAACGAAGGTGGTGCGCCACTGACAATTATTGATGTTATGGTTGAAGGTGATGGATTCACAATTGATGTTGACCTTGGTGGTGATGTTGAGGAATTTAATTGGGAATATGCCCAAACCGACATCAATATGTCAACACTGATTCAAGAAATTGACTTTAATGGTGAGATCTTAGGCGAAGGAAATTATGTAGGTGTCTTTACGGAGAATGGAACTTGCGCCGGATTTGGTGAAGTTTCCGAAGCTGGTGAACAAATGGGTGTTCCAGCATGGGGTGCAGAACAAGGTCGGCAGAATGGATTTGTCGCTAATGAGCCAATTGAATTCAGAATCTGGGAAACAGATTCAGGAAGAGAATTTGTGGCGGAAATCGAAGCCCTTAACGTTGCACCAAATTGGGTTGGAAACGGCTTCCTCGTATGTAACCTTTCAGTTGGTGGAGATAACATGCCAGCTGAATTAGTACTTGATCCAGGAGCTACGCTTGAAGTTCCAGTATTCTTCAATCCTGAAGCAGAAATGGATTATGAAGGTGCGATCACAATCGTTTCCGATGATCCTGACGATGACGTAGTCATGGTTCAGTTACTCGGTGTCGGTATGGTTGACGATGTCGAACAGTGGATCGGTTTCGATCCTGAAATGGTCGAATTTGCTCCAGTCATTATAGGAGAGCAAGGTGAAGAAATTCTGACAGTATTTAATATGTCCGAAGAAGAAGATCTTATGATTTCTGACCTTGTTATCGATAATGATGTGTTCTCTATTGAAGATGGATTGCTTCAAGGTGAATTCGATTGGGCATTTGTACAAACGGACAATAACATGTCCATTATTGTACAAGATGCAGGCGTAAATGGAGATCAATTAGAAGCCGGTGATTACATCGGTGTGTTTACTGAAGATGGATTATGCGCAGGTTATACCGAAGTTCCCGAAGGATTATTCGGTGATGGCGGTGTTGGCGTTAGCGCATGGGGTTCAGAGCAAGACGCAAATAATGGTTTCGATCCTCAGGAAGATATTGAATTCCGAATTTGGGATACAGATGCAGGAAGGCAATTTGTTGCCGATCCAGAAATCGCAATGGGAGAAGCTATTTTTGTATCAAACGGTTTCCTCGTACTTTCCGGATTAAATGGTGGTGGTGGTATGAATCCTGCTGATCTGGCAATTGAACCAGGTGGTTCGCTAGAAATCACAGTTTTCTTCGACCCTGAAGAAGACATTGAGTATAACGGATCTTTGACCGTTATGTCCAATGATCCAGTTGTGCCCGAAGCAGTCGTTGACTTGATGGGTAACGGTTCATTGCCTGCTGCTAATATTGATGTCTCAGCTGAGGCATATGACTTTGAAGGTGTGCATGTTGGTGATCCCGCTGACTGGACTTTCACCGTTTCTAACATCGGTGGTGGTAGTTTAACAGTTGAATCAGTAGTCACTGATGGTGACGGATTTATGGACAACATGGATGAAGGATTTGTCTTGGAATCTGGAGCAAGTCAGGAAATTATGGTAACATTCTCGCCTGATGCACCTGAAGAATATGTAGGATCAGTTACAATCACTTCCAATGATGAAGATGAAGGCGAAGTGGTTATTGAATTAGATGGATTTGGTTTCCTTAATGCTCCAGTAATTACACTTTCTGCTGAAGCTTATGATTTCGGTGAATTGTTTGTTAATGATACCGATGAATGGTCATTTGAAATTGGCAACGATGGTGAGACCGATCTTAATGTAGAGGACATAACAGTTGAAGGAATGTACTTCTCCATTGATGAGGAGGGTGGATTCTCACTGGAACCAGGTGAAGTTGCGGAAGTAGTTGTAACATTTGCACCTGAAGATGCTGGTGAATTTGAAGGTATGATCACCATCGCAAGTGATGATCCTAATGGTGATGCAATGGTCGCTGTTGTTGGTTCCGCGGTATGGTACCCAATGATCGCACTTGATCCGGATGATGTAATAGATTTCGGTGAATTATATATGAATGACCTCGGTGAAGCGATGGTCAATATTTCTAATCCAGGTGGTTCACCATTAACCGTAAGCGACATCGTCGTTGAAGGTGATTACTTCTTTATGGAAGAGGGTGATGAACCGGGTGATTTCGATTGGGAATATGTTCAGACAGACGTTAATATGTCCATTATTGTTCAGGACGCATCGATTGGTGGCGAACAAATCGTTGCCGGAGATGTTATTGGTGTCTTCACAGAAGAAGGTATGTGCGCAGGCTACGCTGAAGTTCCAGAAGGTCTCTTCGGTGGTGGTGGTGTTGGTCTAAGTGCCTGGGGTACAGAACAGGGTGCAAATAACGGATTTGCAGTTGGCGAAGATATTGAATTCCAAATCTGGGATATGGAAGCCGGAATGGAGTTTGTCGCTGTACCGGAAATTGCAATGGGTGAAGCGGTTTATACAGGAAATGGTTTCTTGGTTCTTGCAGGTCTGAATGCAGAACGACAAATGATACCCGCATTTGAAGAAACAGTCATTGCGCCGGGAGAATCAATAGATGTTCCCGTGTTCTTCATGCCGGAAAATGCTGGTGAGTTTGACGGAATGTTAACGGTACTTTCAGATGCAAGAGATATGGAAGAAGTTTCAGTTGACCTCTTCGGTATTGGTCTATCCATGGTAATGATGAGTATTCCCGAATCACATGATTTTGGTGAATTGCTTGTTGGAGAATCGGCGGAATGGGTTTTTAGTATTGAGAACATTGGTGATGCCGACCTCAACATAGAGGCAGTTGCTCTTGAAGGAGCAGAATTCTCTATGGAAGGTGACGACGATGGTGGTGTACTTGAAGCCGGTGAGTTTTTCCTGCTTAGAGTTACATTTGAACCAGATCAAGCCGGTGATTTCGAGGCATTGGTAATAATAGAATCAAATGCACCTGAAAATGATGGTATTGCTACCATCTCACTTACAGGTTCAGCGGTTTGGTTCCCGATTATTCGTCTCGAACCAGCAGATGAAATCGACTTTGGTGCTGTTCCAATTGAAGAAGAAGTAGTTGAAATGCTTCGGATCTACAACGATGGTCTTGCACCATTAGTTGTTGACGAGCTTCAGATTGACGGTGAGGGATTTTCTCTTGGCGCTTTCCAGGGAGAAGAACCTGGTGAATTTGAATGGGAATTTGGTCAAACAGATGTCAACGCATCCATTCTTGTAACAGAAGCCACTATTGGTAATCAATCCCTTGTTGAGGGTGATGTCATTGGTGTATTCACGGAAGAGGGGCTGTGCGCTGGTTATGCCATGGTTCCTGCTGATTTCCCGAATGAATCTGTTGGTATCCCTGCCTGGGGTGCAGAACAGGGTCAGAATAACGGATTCCAAGTTGGCGAGGCCGTTGGTTATCGTTTCTGGGATGATGATGCTGGCAGAGAATTTGGCGCGAACGCCAATTATATGCAAGGCAATGGCAACTGGGTTGGAAATGCGTTCTTTGTTGTCAGATTAAGTGCTGACGACGGTTTCGTTCCCATGGAAGCCGCAGAGATTATTGAACCTGAATCCTTCCTGGATGTTGAGGTTTTCTTCCGTCCAGAAGCTTCTGGTGAATATGAAGGTAACATCACAGTAAATTCAAATGATCTTGAAAATGGTGAGCTGAATGTTCACTTAATGGGTAATGGATTCGTATCGGCAATCATCACCGTTTCTGAAGAGGGACACGATTTTGGTGAACTTCTCGTAGGTGAAAATGCAGATTGGCAATTCACAGTTGGCAATGCAGGTGAAGCCGACTTAGAAGTTGAATCAATCAGAATTCTTGGGGATTACTACTCTCTGGTACCTGATGAAGCTTTTGTACTTGCTTCTGGAGAAGAACTTGAGTTTACAGTAACATTTGCACCTGAAGATGCTGGTGATGAGTTAAATGGTAATGTCGTAATTGTTTCCAACGATCCGGTTAACGGTGAATTAGTCATGAACCTTACCGGTTCAGCACTTTGGTTCCCGATCATTGCACTTGATCCGGATGATGTTGTTGACTTTGGTGAGATGTTCGATGGTGGTGAAGTGGAAGAAGTTATTGTAATCACCAACGAAGGTCGGGCTCCTTTGACGATTGAAAATATCAGAGTTGCAGGAAACGGTTTCGCTTTAGGTGAAATGGATATGGGAGATCCAATTGTTCTCGAACCTGATGAATCATTTGAGGCTTCGGTTTTCTTCCAGCCTGATAATGAAGGTGAATTTAACGGAACCTTTACAGTCATTTCAGATGATCCTTCATTAGTCCACAGCAGAGGTAGGGTTATAGTTCGTCTGTCTGGTATTGGTTACTTTACGCCGGCAGATATTGATGTATCTGTGGAAGGATTAGACTTTGAGGGTGTTGTTGTTGGTGAGAGTTCTACACTTGCTTTCACAATCGCTAACCTCGGTCAGTTACCTCTTGCAGTTGAAGGCGTCGTTCTTGAAGGTGAGTACTACTCTTCAGATGCAGAACGTGGCTTTGAAATTGGCAGAGATGGTGAAATGGCTGTTGAAATTACATTCGCACCAGAAATGCGTGGTGATTTCGATGGCATGATCACAATCCTCTCAAACGATGAGGATTCACCTGAAGTAATGGTTAGTCTTGCCGGTATGGGTCTCGCGCCAGTTATCGACGTTGATCCGTTGGCTATTGACTTTGGTCGAGTATTCATTGATGAAGAAGATAACCGTGAAATTGTAATCACCAACGAGGGTGATGCAGATCTGATTATCGCCGAACTCATTCTTGACAATGAAGCATATTCCTTCGATCCGCCAGAACAAGGTGAATTTGATTGGGTATTCCAACAATCAGATGCCAGTATGAATGTTCTGGTTCTCGACGGTCATTTAGACGGTCGCGAGCTTGCTGCAGGTGATGTAATTGGTGTATTCACCGATGAAGGCATTTGTGGTGGTTTCGGTCTGGTTCCGGATGATGTATTCGAGGCAGGTGTAGGAATTGCCGTCTGGGCAGATGAAGTTGGTGGTGAAGTCACCGGATTCGTAGCAAATCAAACGTTGAACTACCGAATCTGGGATGAGAGTGCCGCTCGTGAATATGCAGCAGATGCAGACTATATTCAGGGTAACGACTTCTTTGTTGCCAATGGATTTAGTGTGATCAACGTGACTGCCGGTAACGGATTTTTTGAACCTGCAGATCTTGCAATTGCACCGGGAGAATCTGAATCAATAATGCTGTACTTCCGTCCGCTTGATGGTATCGATTATGAAGCAACCCTTACAGTTGTAAATAACGATCCTGAAGCACCGGAAGTTGTGGTTGATATTATGGGTGAAGGTCGTTTCCATAATCAACCTCCAGTCTGGGTTGATGTACCTGCCGAAATTCAAACTGATGAGGACACAGATTTCAACATGCTGTTCTCAGCTGAAGATCCTGATGATGATCCAATGACAATCACATTTGTGGATGTTGGAGGCAACCTGCCGGATGAAGCTATGTTTGAAGATAACGAAGATGGTACAGGTCTGTTCTCTTGGAGAACAAACTTTGAAGATGAAGGTGAATATGAATTCAGCCTTACGGTTGCTGATAACTTCAATAATGAAGCAGTTGTTGAGGTTTCATTGACTGTTAATAACGTCAATCGTGCCCCGATCTGGCTTGATCCAATTGAAACCGTCGAAGCATTTGAGGATGAGGAATTCGAAATTTTCATGGAATCAGTGGATCTGGATGGTGAAGATCTGACCGTTACAGTTGATTTCGAATTTGAAGCCGATTTCGTTGATCACGAAGACGGTGCATTTACGTTTACTTGGAGACCGGACTATGATAAGGCCGGTGAGCATCTTGTAACATTTACGTCATCCGACGGTGATTTGTCCACTGATGCTGAAGTTGTAATCACAATCATCGATGTCAATCGCGCTCCAGAATTGGATTCTCCAATTGGTATGTTTGAGATGGATGAAGACGGTGGCAGATCTGACATTGTCAATCTGGATGATGTTTTCTTCGATGCAGATGGTGATGAACTGATGTTTGATATCCTGAATATCGACAATCTCGGTTATCTTGGTCTTGAAATCGACGACAATAATGTTCTTAGTGTTGATCCTGAAGGAAACTACTTTGGTGAAACGGATATCACGATTATTGCAGATGATGGCGTAGATCAATTCGCGCTTGCACCAATGGGACTTAATAATGGTGCCGCTGCATTCTCTGCTTCACGAGTATTGAGCCGGTCTGTAAGAAGCATTAACAATACCCCGGCAGTCGGTCCTGACCGTGATGAAACGGTTAGTGATCGGTTTACGCTGGTTGTAAATTCAGTTAATGACATGCCCATAGTTGAAGCTGACCTTGAAGACGTTACCGTTGATGAGGATTCAGGATTAATCACAATCGATATTTCTGGTGTATTCAGTGATGTTGAAGATGATGATCTTGATTATTCAGTAATGGGTGCACCTGGCGAAATGAACGCAAACATCGCTGATGGTGAGTTAACTTTTGATCTTGATGAAAACTTCAACCACGCAGGTGGTGCTGAAATTACCGTCACCGCAGAGGATGATGATGGCGCTATGGCAGAAGTATCATTCATGGTCACAGTAAATCCTGTCAATGATGCTCCGGTAGTAAGCAGCCCAATTGATGATCAGGTGTTTAATGAAGATCCTGGTCGTCTAATCTTAGCAGACCTGGACGATGTCTTCTTTGATGTTGACGGTGATGATCTCGAATACACCTTCGAAACAGAAGGTGGGGATCGTCTTAACATGGGAATGGACGGCAACTACAACTTGTTCCTCAATCCCGATGAAGACTTTGTAACTCCTGACGCTCCAGTTCTGGTCACCTTGACCGCAACTGATCCTGATGGTGAAACAGTAGTGTTTGAGTTCACAATTGCTATTCAACCGGTCAATGATGCACCGATTGTTGCAAATGCGATTAACAACGTTACAATTGATGAAGATTCACAGGCAATCATCATGACAGATCTCGATAATAATTTCGAAGATCCCGACGGTCAGATCCTGACATACGAAATTTCAGGTGCCCCTGACGAAGTTAACATGATTGTAAATGATGACAATGTACTGATTTTCCATCCAGATGCAGATTTCAACTTGCCGGATGGTGTTGATGTAACAATCACCGCCTCCGACCCGTTTGGTGAATCTGTTGATGATGTCTTCAGACTTGCGATTCGTGCGGTTAATGATGCACCGACATGGGTCGAATTCCCCGAGGATATTATTGAGGGATTGGAAGGAGATGTTGTTGAATTTAGCTTGATTGCTAGTGACATTGACAGCGAAGATCTAATGATTGATTGGGTTGACGCTGATGGTATTGCTGTTGAATCGCTAACCGACAATAATGATGGAACGGCAAGTATTTCCTGGACACCTACATTTGAAGATGAGGGTGAATTCAACCCGATATTCAGTGTTTCTGACGGTCAGTTTGATGCTGAAGTTACGGTTAGCATTACAATTACAGATGTTCCGCAATTGCAGCACTTTGTTGATTTCATTCAAACGGGCACAAACCATTCAATTCTGATTGATCAAGTTGCGCTTGATGGAAATGACGTACCATCATTGTGGGAAGTTGGTGTGTTCAACGCAGAGGGCGTACTTGCAGGTGCATTCCTTTGGGATGCAGATGAAGGTCAAGTTGGTGGTCCGGTTTGGGGTGATGATCCTGACACTGATGATCCAGATGGTATGCGAGATAATGAAGAGATGTTATTCAAAATCTGGGATTTTGAAACTGATACCGAATTTGACGCAGTCGCTGAAATTATAGACGGTAGTGTTAATTGGACTGCCGACGGTTTCACGATATTGAATCTGAATTCATTTGAAATTCGTGATCTGAATATCAGCTTCACCTCTAACTGGAATATCATGTCCATGAATATTGTTCCTGAGGAACAATATTGGTCAGACCATAGGATACATGGTCATACTATCGATGTCGTCCTAATGCTTGAACAACTTGCTGGTGATGGCGAAAACCATAATGTTCTTCTTATTAAGAATGACAGTGGCCGCTTCTATCACCCACGTTCAGGCTTCAAGAATCTGGATTATTGGGATACTGGTGAAGGTTATGCAATTCGCATGGAAGCCGCTATTGAAGGAACATGGAGTGGTTCACCAATACCGGTAAACACCCCCGTTACGGTTAGAAACGGATGGAACTATGTCCCGTACTATCCAAATTATGAGTTAACTGCAGTTAGGCCTGACTTCTATGTGTTGTCAGATATTATTGGGAATGTACGTCTTGCGAAGAATGGCGCCGGTAGATTTATGGCACCGCAGGTTGGATTCTCAAACATGCCTCCATGGGAAGAAGGTCAGGGTTATCAAGTCAAGATGCAGAATCTTGATGGAGCAACTGACTTCACCTATCCGGCAGAACCCGAAGAAGAAGTTGCAATGGTAGGATTTGGAACTGAAATGGGCAGACATTATATTGATCCTGTAAGTACAGGTGACAATATGAGTGTCTTGATTTCTTCAATTTCCGATTTCGTATTCAGCGCAGATGACCAAATCGCAGCCTACAGTGCCGATGGTAAAGTAGTTGGTACTTCAATGGTTGATGAAGAAGGCCGTTGTGGTATTGCTGTCTGGGGTACGGATCAGACTTCTGAAGAGGTTAATGGTCTGCAACAGGGTGAAGCTTTCGAGCTGAAACTCTGGGATGCTGATCGTGGTGTTGAAGTATCATTAATGCCAACCGCAATTCTGGAAGGTAAACTTGAGTATGAGACCGACGGATTTGTAATGCTTGACCTCGGTGTCAAACCCGATGTTCCTGGAACATACTTCTTGTCCAGGGCATATCCAAACCCGTTTAACTCAACAACCCGCCTGACATACGGAATGACAGAAGCTGGTCATGCTTCGGTGAGTGTGTTTGACATGAGTGGTCGTCTCGTCGCCAATCTGGTTGATGGTACAGTCGCTGCCGGTTACCACAATGTAGTTTGGGGTGGTGCCGATCTGGCAACAGGTGTCTACATGATTCAGTTTGAAGCTGCCGGATTCAAATCCGTTAGCAAGGTTGTGTTGATGAAGTAATTTGAAAATCCATTAGTTTGGATTTGAAAGTCAAGAGGCACTGCATTCAATTGCAGTGCCTCTTTTTTTTACCAGGAGTAGCGAAGCTATGCTTTGCGCATCACCAATCAACCCAGTTCCACTTGACATATAGATGATTCAAGAATCACAGTAAACTGTATGTAAATCCAATTTAATATTCATAACATTTATTACGAGAATCTGAGGAATACGTTATGAAAAGACAATTGAGGATTGTCAGATTTGTCCTGATCGTTCTGGTAATCACATTCGGGAATCTTTTAGCCAACCCTCAAGAAGGTGGAGACGAGTTGATTCCACAGAGGGCTTGACGACATATGTCCCATCTTAATCGTCCGATCAATACCAAATGTGGTGCTTAATATGTAGGATAACTCTGAGTTCGACCTAAACGGAGCCTGCAAAGAGAAACCGACTGTCCTGATTTTCTATCGAGGAGGGTGGTGTCCATATTGTGACACCCATCTATGCGAGTTGCAGTCGATAGAGTCAGAGCTCGTCCAACTCGGATTTCAGATAATTGCGGTCAGTCCCGACAGATCAGATTTGTTACAGAAACCTGTTGATAAGCATGGACTCAAATACCAGATACTATCGGATAGTGAGATGTCAGCCGCTAAGTCCTTTAGTATTGTATTCAGAGTGGGCGATGCGACAGTAGATAAATACAAGAAATCATATGGAATAGATCTCGAGGCGGACTCTGGTTATAAACATCACCTTTTACCTGTACCCTCTGTTTTTGTAGTTGGAACGGATGGCATTATTCTATTTTCTTATATAAACCCAAAATAAAAGGTGAGGATTGATTCGGGGTTGCTTTTGGAGCTGCCAGGTTATTAGGGGAAAGTCTAAGCCATGTCATTGCAGGATCTGCCACAAAACGGCGATTAAAAAATCGCCCCAGCCAAACAGCTGTTTAAATTGACTGGGAGATCCTTGAAACTGTGTATTATTTCAGCAGAAAAGTCCTCCTGACTGCTGATTTCTCACCACTTTCAAGTCGGACAAAATAAATGCCTGTTGAAAGCGAAGGAGCGTTCCAGACAATTTCATGTTGCCCGGAGTTGAGACTGCCGGGGGGAGAAAGATCCTGCACCAGCCGCCCATTCAAATCGTAAATCCGCAGAGAGACCGATGCTCGGTCTGGGAGTGAGAAGGGAATAGTGGTTGTGGCGTTGAAGGGGTTGGGATAGGCGGGGCTGAGGGAAAAATCATAGACCCGGGTTGGATCGACATTGGGAACACCGACCACGTTGTCACCAACAAGTTGGACCCAGAGTTCTCTGGAAACGACATCTCCATTTGAACTCACCGACTGCTCAGCAGTCACCCAGACATTTCCCGAATTTGGATCATAGACAGCGTCTTCAAGACTCATCAATCCACTGTCGAAAATGTCCAGACCGTCATCGGGATAATTATCACCAACCTTATCGCCGTTGGTGTCGAAATGAATTACCTTTACCATTCTCACAGGACCCGCTTCCCAAATCAGGTAGGCTCCGCCTTCTGTATCAGGCAGTAAACGGTTGCGATAGATTCTATCCGGGATAACCAACCCATTTGCCCCATATACCTTGGTTCCGTCGCTCCTGATTTTCTGAAGCCGACTGTAGCTATCAGCCAGCAACCACCATCCGCCGTCGGATGCCATTTGTAACTTACCGGATGTGGTTCCATTGAGAATTTCTCTGTCAAAGAAGAAGAGGCTGTCGCTTCGAATTATCGTGGACGAAGCACCGATTTCCGTTCGAAGCATACGTGTCCACCCGTTAATCCAGAACATTACAGCGGTGGTGTCATGGAAGGCTATCTGAGCCGGATTAAAATCAAGTTCCCTCCGCCAACGGATATTCAGGTCATCATCAATCAAGTTTGCTCTCCACATATCTGAGCCCGAAGCGCGGTCGATATAGAGCCAGCCTTGCCCTTGCCAGTAATCAAGCAGTTTCGGAATTTCCAAATCCCTATCTACATTTCTGGTCACCTCTCCCATCGAGTTGAATTCAATCAACCGCATCCCGCCGTCCTGGTCATTTCTCAGTACTGACAGCAGGCGGTCGTGACCATTGCCAACAGGACTGGTGTAATTTGTTCCCCAGATCCCATCAGCAGATAGGTCGTGACTTATAGAAGCATGACCATTGCCGTTGTTATCACTGACAACCAGATTAACAATTTCTGTAGGATACGCGACGGAGGACCAGTGTGAATTGGCGAACATTCCGGAGGAATACCTGTTGTAAGAACTATACTTCCAAAGAGGTTCAAGCACTTCTGCTGCCAGGCTGGAACTAAGGTGACCCTCCGTATTAACATACTGACAGGTGAGACCGCGATATTTGTCCACCATCAAAACATCACATCCGCCGTTAGTAGTTGGGAAAACAAAAGTTCGACCCCTTTCACGCAGATGGGGAACCAATCCTGTTACTTCATTTTCGTTTTCGCGGACTCCTCTATTGTTTATTTGATAGGCAAAATATGGTGATCCACCGAATACCCAAGCGATATCACCAATCGGATATAGTGAGCCAAACCTGGGAGGGTAGTTGCCCTCCCAGAGCTGTTGGCCAATGTGGTCGAAGGGATAATTGCCGACAAGATAATTCTCTCCCACCTGGTATATCAGAATTTCTTCCGCCCAAGTGTCAAGAGTGCCAATTGAGATTCGTCCGCGCCATCTGAATGGGAACCGGTTCTCTTCAAAAGGGGCGTAGCAGATTACCCGCGGTGCATACATGGGATCTTCAAACCAGTCACCATTCCCGTAGACGGGGTATTCATCAATATGATTGTAAACAGCGACAAGACGGTTATCCGATGTGACTAAATGTCGCATAGAAAGGAAATCGGCGGCTTCATTGTTATAGGGATCAAGCAAGGTGTCGAACCTCTCCAACTGTCCAGCAAAATCATACACTCCGACAATAGTTGGCGCGTTTATACCATTCACCCAGACAGCGAAAATGTGTCCGGTTCCAATCTGTATTCCATCGTGAACAGGTAAACCCCCGTGCCACATTATCCGATAGCCATTGCCTGGAGCTGCCAGTATTAAAGGTCTGTCACCTACAATTCTACCGTTTCTGCTTACATTATAAAGACTATTGCCTCCTTGTCGGAACCAGAATCCTCCATCATCATCAGGAGTCGTGAACCTAATTTCATAGCCTTGCAATGGCCAGCCTTCCATCCCATCGCCGGATTGATCAAATGCAAAAACAATATCATGACTGTCGCGACTATTATCAGAAATCCCGATGAAACAGTTTTCGTCGGATGAGAGGTAGACCCGAAACTCCGGTGTATGGTCATTGGTAACTTCAGTCACCTCTATACCGCCCTGTTGCCATGCCGGCGATCCATTGCTATTTACCCGCTGCAACATTATCCGCCATTGGTCGTCATCAAGCCTTTCTGCCCATGCGACATACGCTCCGCCATTCGGACCCCGGCATATCACGGCGTTCTTGCTGTGGTTATCAAGGCTTAAGGCGGGGGAATAAGGTCGTCGGTCGTTCGACGCGATTTGCAGGTGAACGCGGCGGATACCATCAAAGTCTGTTTGTGACCAGACGCAGGCGAAGTCTTCTTCCGAGAGTGGGGTGCAGGAAGTTTCATAGGGGAATGCCCCACGAGAGAATTCAATATCCATTTCCTGATATATCTTCTTGCCGTGCTGCCCCATCCCAAGCTGACCCAAGGCAGGATTTGCGATCAGCAAGACGACAAGGCACATCATGATTCCGACAAAAACTGAGACACCATATAGACTTCCCGAATGCCGGGAATGCCCTTTTGGTGTCCTATTGCTTCGTATTGTACCGAACATGCAGATATCCTCATGAAGTAAATTTAATCGTTCAGTGGTCCAAGCAGGTATTTAAACGATAGAAGTGTATGTGCGATTCATGAATCACCCCACCCAGAGAAAAAATTCACTGCAGATTAGGTGGATTAAGCAGATTAGACACTTCTATCTGCTCAATCTGAGTAATCTACAGCGAATGATCTTCACCTGTTTCACCAAAACAACTTCACTGTCCTGACACATCCATCCTGCTTCAGGTCGTGAAAGGTGGATACCAGAATGAAGATTTGGGGGCATTGAACTCTGTTGGTAAGTGGTTGCGACATATTGTCAGCCAATAGTACCACTTCACGGTCGGATTTATCCGGTATCCGAAGACACGAGGTATCAGATCTGGGGTGGGTCACTTTGGACCTCCGTAAACGACCTCACGATATTCTTTCCAAAACACCTCGGTACTCGTCAAGCCTGCCCTCCGTAAGATGTCAATATCTTCGAGCAATGGGAGTGGTTGGTCACCATCTTTTGCCTCAATGGTAGAAAGAGTTTTTTTTGTGGTTTCTCTATCGGAGAAGGATTGAATTCGTCCTTGGTTCCTGTCAAGGATACCTTCTACACGCAGTTCCTGAATTCTTTCCTCAACAATGGGACTATTCGCAACAACCAGATCTGCGTTAATGAACCACCCTCCAGAAACTAAGCAACTTACAACTTCACCGAACAGGTCTGATTTCTCTATATTTGTGAGATGATGTAGAGTGAACGAGGAAAAAATAATATCGTAAGCTTCTCCTTTGCTGTTCCATCTCTGAAAAGTCAAGATGTCGTCAACTATGGGAGTTACTCGTTCGGCTCGCGGACCGAGCCGACCGAGGGCAGTCGACATCATTTTTTCTGCTGAGTCAATTGCCAAAACATGAGCTGCGGGAAATGCCTGTAGAAACTTATCGGTGAAGTACCCAGTCCCGACTCCCAGATCGAGAGCGTTGAGTTGGGAATCCCGATCAAATGGTAGCACCTGCAGACCGATTTCAACCATTCGGGTTCGAAGCGGATGCATGATCTCCATGTCGCGGTCATAAGATGCGACACGATCCAATTCGTTGTACGCTTTATTCATAATTGTATTATCCTGTCAGGTTCACTAACTGCACCTAATCAGTTTAGCCCCCAGAGTCTTGATGTCATCACTGTTTGTCTCTCTGAAATGCTCGTAATCTGGAAGATCCGCAATAGCACTCAGTTTAAGGATTTCACAGCATCGCATGTCTTGGGAAGCAGTCTTCACTGCCGCACGTAGGGACCTTGGATTCTTCCATTCTGATAATGTAAAATAAAACAGAACAGCCGCATGGATTTTCCTTAAGTCAGGTTTGAAACCGAGTGCATTTGCGACTGTCTGGATCAAATGGTCTCTTTCCCGGTGATTCTCAGCCACCTGACTGGCAAACTATTTTGCAAAGAAAGTTTTTCCGGAACCTGGTGATGCACAAAGCAAAACCGATTCTGATTGGCGATTCGTTTATCAACATCACTTCACCAATACAACCTTCACCGTCCTGATCCCATTATCCCCTGCAACACGACAGAAATACACTCCGGCAGAAACTTCGGATGCGTCCCAGATGGTGGAATGAACACCTGCATCAGTTATTCCATTGTGCAACTCTGTAATTTCTCTGCCAGATATGTCTATTATTGAGACGCGAAGTGTCGACCGGATGGGTTGGTAGTACTTTATTGTAGTTGCTGGGTTGAATGGGTTGGGATACACCTCTATAAAATCTTCGGGAATCGCAGCATCCGACTCAGGCTGCACACTGCCGGGACCGATTTCCAGAGTGATATCTATTTCAGTTTGCGGGTTGTTGCTGTTGCCATCTAATGTCAGCGTTGCTGATAGTGTCAATTCCCGATCTGCAATACCTTCTAAGTCGAATGTCAACACGATTTCTTCAGAGTCATCGGGAATGATAAATCCCTCAGTTGGTTCAATTGCCACCCAGTTCGTTGCACTCCGCAGATTCCAGACTCTTAAATGCCTATTTGCTCCATGATTGATGATGCCGGCGATTGATATCTGTCCTGGATTGATACCATTAGTGATTGTCAATGAATTCGCAGCGACTTCATTCGGATTTACTGTTAAATCAGCTTCAAATCGGAATTGGTTAATCGTTGGGTTAAATGCGTATAACCTGATTGTCTCTTGTGCATCGCCATGAGCGAGAGCATAGAGATTAAATCCATCATTCTCAAATGACGACCATGCCAAACCCCGAATATTAAGGTTGTGTACAATGGTATGTAGAACATTTCCATCTTGATCAAGTTTTACAATTGGTTCTTGAGCATTGCCAACAAATAAATTCTCTTCATCGTCAACGGCTATTGCGCAGTTCGGATTATAAGGGCCATCGATTGTCCAGATTATATCAACTTCGTGCTCATCAATTACCATTTTATGGATTCGGTCATCAGAGCTGCCATAAACAAATCCACCAAAAACAGCTAAATCCCTAAGTCCAATTTCCGCAAATTCCTCCGGTTGTCTTACAAGGCCGAGGGAATCAAAATCCGTACTGAATTTATATAGATAGTTCGGCTCACCGTTGTTATTTCCATTTCCCCCTGCGATGTAAATTATGTCATTTACGCATGCAACACCGTTTAATCTGGTGTCATCATAAACTTCTAGTGGGTTGAAGTCATTTGTGAGTTCAAACCTCTCCTGACCTGCATCAAAGTCAATCACGGAATGCCAGATTAGAGCACCGTTTCCTGAGTTTGAAAGTGTGATGGAATGTTCGTCAGGTTCTTCCCCGAACTCAATAATCTCAACGATCTCCTCACGATCCGTGTCCAAATGGCTGAATAACATTTCAAAATCGACCTGCAATTCCTCTTCACCAACAACGACGTCCATAGCTTGAGAAATGAATCCTTCAGAGGTTAGAATTAAATGATCCTCTCCAACAGGAACTCCCTCAATCCTAAAATTTCCTTGCCCGTTAGTAACTGCATCAAGTCCAAATCTGGCAAGTTCGATTTCTGCGCCGGCAATTGCCTCGTCATTGGCAAAATCTCTGACTGAACCGAACACAACTCCCTGTCCTTCAATTACAAGAACTTCGCCTTCTATTGGGATGCCGTTTCGGTGATAAGCCATCCAGTTAAGTTGCATAATCTCAGCGGGAGGTTCTTCAAAAAATATCGTTGCTCTCCCCTCGTCATTGGTCGTAGCAACTATGTAAATTTCATCATTCTCGGACCTGATACAGAATTGGGCATCAGGCAGAGATTCACCGTTCATCCCAATTTGAACGTCAATTTCGTCAACTCCAACCGGTACAAACTCAGGAACTACAGCCTGTATCTCAGAGGGAGCTACAATCTTAACTTCCAGCATCGGATCGCCGAGCCAGATGTATGTTCTGAAGTTCATCCTCCCAAGAACAGGCCATTGAGACGCATCCCAGCGAATCACCATTTCAGTAGAAGCGAGATTTGCCGAGTAACCGAGATCGTATATGCCCTCATTGAACCATGCGGAGAAAACTGTTTCGTCAAATTGAGAATTCGCCCAACGCCAGGTGGATATTATGCAGCCATGTGCGGAAACACTTCCACCTTGATGCTTCTGAAAAGTTTCAAGCAAGCAATCTGTATTAACATTAAGCGCGCGTCTGGCTATATCTCCAGTGTTGCAGGCTGAGGAGATAAGGATAAATGGGTTCCCAAAGTTTTCTAAGCTTTCTGCATCCTGATTGCCAAAGTTTTGTCTTGCTTGATTCCAATTGGCCCAATTTGTATCTGCCCCATGACCACGGTAATTGACAATCCCGACACCCTCGTTCATCACTTCAGTAATAAACTGATTGGTTATACCATTCTGATCACCGAATGCCTGAATGAAATTTGGTGATGGTAAGTCGTAATCCTCCTCGGAAATGCGTCGTTTTGTCCCGATGAAAAATTCCAGTTCATCATCATGCTGTTCACCATTGGTTGGATTGTCTGCAATAACCAGAGCGCGTCCAATGGCATTGTCGAAACGGTTTTCTCCATTCCAGTATATATAGTTAATTAGTTTGTTAACCTGAACCTCCAGCTGATCCAAATTGTTTGTTTCATATACTAAACGACCAATTGCAAGCTCTGGCAAATGATCGTCAAATCCATCTCTGTCAGGACCATCAAGACACACATACCATGAGTCGCTATGTGAAGCGACAGGTAGATTATCAGGCTGTTCCCCGGGGTCTTCAGGGTCCCACCAATGAAGGGGGACATGAGGATTTATTATATGACCGTCGCCAATAATGAACACGTACTCAAGACCTTCCTCAAACATCTCCGTGATACGGGTACGAATTTGAACGTCATCCTCGATTTCGTCAGCCAGCCAGATATCAGATCGATTGCCACTGGCATGATGGAAGTTGATTAAAGGCTGCGCTGTTTCAAGAGCCTCCTCGAGCATTATAAACAGCAGCCTGACAGGTTCGTTTTCGTCAGCATCTATAGGGCGGGGTAAAACTGGTGGCGGATTGAGGATGGATGCCTGATGCAATCTGTTCATCCGGTAGTTCGGTACCTGGGGAACAACAATGCTCTGATTGGGATCAGGTATGAAATCCACGGTCACTGTTATAGATTCAGTGATCTCGAGCTGCTGAGATGCCGGAGTGTATCGAACTGGTTGTACCATTAGACCTGTAACCGGTATGCCACCCCAGCCCTGCATGATGCCAACAGAAGCAATATTATTTGGAAGAATTTCATTGCTTTCATAGGTGGTAATGTCAAATATAAAACCATCATCCGAATCGCCATCCCGAAGAGGTTTTTGCTGAGGATAAATCCTGATCGAACCAACCTCTGTCCAATCTGCATCAATTGATCTTATTACTGCCTTATGTCCAATAGGTGCTCTGATGATCTCAGTCAGTTGCGGTAGAGAGGGAGTTCCGGGGGCACTCGATGTTAGGTTTGTTTCATGGTCAAAGTAGATTTTCTGAAACTCTCCCTGCCCTGTTAATACTTCCTTAGCATATATGCCGGAGATATCAAAACGAACTGTTAAATAATTTGAGGTTTCGTCGATTAAAACGACGGATGGGACATTTTGGGCTGCTCGTGAGTGAATCGGGATCCACGTTTGGGCAATTGCGGAATTACTTAAACTGATTACGAATGCATATAGAAGAATTTGCAGGGTAGAAATTGTCGGATTTCCGATGGAGTTTTTCATTTAACTTTCCTCAGTTTACTATTTATCACCAATTTAAGTTGCCCGTTACCAAAAATACACACCAAAAACCGTTAAATCAAGCACTAAATCAGTAAAAATCCTATAATAATGCGGGGCAGATTTCTATGCCTGTCAAGACATTTAAACTACCAACGAAACTCCTTGACATTTTTTGAGATTATGCCTATATTCCGATGATGAGGAGTCTCTGATTTTTGATCGTTTCCTGCGTCTAAACATCCTCATGTTAAAGCATCATTTGAAGAAAAAGTCACAAGTTTATTAATACTTTGGAGAAGTCATGAAACAAGCTCTACTGCTTCTTTCCGTATCCTTTTTTATTGTCGTTTTAATTGCAGTACCAGGTCACGCTCAATTCGAGCTTTTATGGGGAAGAGGAAATCCGATGGGGATGGGCAATATCCATGGAGTTACCGTTGATCCCGAAACTGGACACCTATATATAACTCATTTCGCCGACCAGAGTATACACCATTTTGATGAAGATCTTGAACATGTCGAAACATTCAATATCGGCCTGGGAGGGATACGCGGTTTGGGATTCGACACTCAAGAGAACCAATTGATTGTCGCAAACGGTGGAAACATCAGAATATTGAACCTTAATGGTGAATTATTAAGGACCTTTGCGAACAATGGTGGTTCCAATACAGTTGACCACGATCCTGAACGCGACTTATATGTCGTGGGACGATTTGGTGGAGCAGTTGCCTATTTTAACCGGGATGGTGAACAAGTTGGTGGTTTTGATTCAGGTGTAAACATCACGGGCATTTGCTATTATCCGATAAACGGCACAATATTCGCCATGGACACAGACGATCCGGTTTCCGAATTCACGATAGAAGGCGAGCGTATTGGAGAGCCTTTACAAGGCGACCAGATCGTTGAAAATGGTCAAGATCTTGCATATGATTCCAGACAACGTATTCTGTATGCAACAGGCCAGGTCGCATGGCTTGGTGCTTTTGAAGATAATTATGGTGCGGTGGGAGAACCTGAGGTTAATCCTGAAGGATTCGATCTACAGGTGCCGTTTGGCATGGCAGGAGAGGAAGTGCTGGTTATTACCAATGTTGGTGAGGAGGGTAGTTCGCTTTCATTTGAAATTGAAGATGTTGGAGAAGGAGTCGATTGGCTGGAATGCGATCCCACTGAGGGTGAACTGGAGTTAGATGAATCCGCTGAAATTACACTAACAATTGCTACTGAGGATCTTCAACCTGGTAATGTTCAGCGCACGATTATTGTTCACACAAACTCTCCAGATTTCAGAGAGGTAGAAATTCCGGTTGCTCTGATGGTGATAGCAGGATTTGGTGAGCTGAGCGGCACAGTTACCGACGCTGCAAATGACAACCCAATTGAGGGAGCAACAATAACAGTTGAGAACTTCAATCTTGAGGCAGTATCGGATGAAAACGGTAGGTATGTTATCCCCGAAATCCCTGAATGGATATTTACAGTGAGTATTACTGCCGAAGATTATCTTCCACAAACAATGTTAGAAATCGAAATTATTGAAGACGAGGTTACCAATTTGGATTTCGATATGCTCCATTCGATAGGTGACCTTTCTCTTGAACAAATATCAGAAGAAATCCCAGTCGATGAGGAAGTTGAAATTCCGGTAAACCTGGCAAACCCTGGAAATGGTCCGTTAACATGGTCTGTTGAGAGAGTATTTCCTGAGGGAATGGAAGCAGATCCTTGGGATTCGCGTGAAGTGTATGCTGCTGGGGATATATTGGAAAATAACCGTCTTGGTGGTGTTGAATTCGTAGATGGTAATTTTTATGTTGCTGGTGGATTATCTGACGGTGAAAACCAAATATACGTTCTTAATCGTGATGGGGAACTTGTTCGACAATTCAACCAATTTCAGGATTCAAGGTATGGTTTTCGGGATTTAACTTATGATGGAAATCTGCTCTGGGGAATAGATGACAACATAGTGCATGGCTTCACTACCCGAGGGGAGTTGGATGTCACTTTTGATGCTCCTGTCCGCAGTGCTCGTGGGATAACCTGGGATCGAGAGAATGAGCTACTCTGGATATGTGGAATCACAAGTGACATTTTTGGAGTGAATCGTAATGGTGAAATTGTCAGAGAAATCGAGCGGCCCGGTGATGTGAGAATGTATGGACTCGCATGGTACCCTGATGATGCAGATGGTTACAATCTGTATATGTTCTGTAGTAACGGTGAATTTAACCGTCAGATATTCAAGTTCGATCTTGAGAACGAGCAAGTCGTTTTTGTCGCGGAACCGGATCTTGAAGGTTCGGCCGGGGCAGCAACCATAACTCGTGCTTGGGACCCCTTTAGCTGGGTGTTTCTGACCATTACAAATTCCCCTGATTATATTGAGATCCTGCATATAGAAGCACCGACTGGCTGGGTTGGTATTGAACCCATTGATGGTGTTCTTGATGCAGGCGAAGATATGGACATGGCGGTCAACCTCAATACATTCGGTTTCCCGGTAAATATTGAATTCACTGTTGATCTTGTTTTTACACACGATGGTGTAGGTGGTGAGACCATTCTTCCTGTTTTATTGACTGCTTCAGGGGATGAAGGTCCTGAAGTAAGAACTCTCCGCATGGATTTTGGATGGAATATGGTTTCTGTAAATGTTGTGCCGGAGAGTGATGATGTGGTTGCAATTACTCAAACGCTTGTTGATGGAGAGCTGATGGAAATGATGAAAAACGGTTCAGGTCAATTCTACAGCCCAGCATTCGGTTTTAATAATATCCCTGGATGGGAAGTTACCGACGGTTACTTGATTAAGACAACTGAGGATTGTGAGTTGGAAATTGAGGGTATGCCGGTTGCAGCAGATGAAGCAATTCCACTGACAGCCGGTTGGCAGATGAAGGGTTATTTCCCTCGTGTTTCGGTTGAAGCTACAGTCGCACTTTCGGGTATCGTTGAAAACCTCGAAATGGCAAAAGACGGATCAGGTCGTTTCTACAGTCCTGCCTTTGGATTCAGCAACATGGGAGATTTGATGGAAGGTTTCGGATATATGCTGAAGATGTCTGAAGCAATGGATCTTGTTTATGTTGTCGAAGAGAACCGATTAGCACAGAGCAGGATAGTCCCTGGATTTCTACCGATTTTAAAGCCTACAGCAGAAAACATGAGCCTTCTCGTCTTGCAGGATGTCTCTGCGGAATTTATCGAAATTGGCGTCTACGCAAACAATATTCTTGTCGGATCAGGTCATGCATCTGGTGAATCCTGCGGGATTGCTGTTTGGGGTGATGACCCGACGACTACTTCTCGAGATGGTTCGTTGAAGGGAGACAATCTCGAGCTGCGTTTCACGAACGAAACCGGGAGGAATGTCTCATTCGATTTCGTAACGATTTCGGGAAATGAATTTTACCAACACGATGAACTCTGGGTCGTGGAGCTCAATAATCTTATTTCAATTCCTGATGAATTTGGCATAGTCTCAGCATATCCAAATCCATTTAACAGCACAACTCAAATATCATTTAGATTAACCGAATCGGGTAAGATAGATTTGGCATTATTCGATCTGAGTGGACGTCAGGTCCTTGATTTGATTACCGGTCAGTACAAAGCTGGACTTCATACCGTTACGCTTGATGGTTCAAGCCTTTCAAGTGGCTTTTACCTTGCAAAATTAAATTCTACAGAGGGCAGCTCGAAATTGAAACTCTCATTCATTAAGTAGAGAGTTATTTAATTGGAGTTTGTAAAACAAAACAACACAAATATCATGTTTTCAATATACCTCAGGATCACTTTAGTAATTGCTATTTCTGTCTTTGTCTCCTTGCCGCTTTACGGGCAAGGAGTCTGGGTTGAAGATTTTTCAGAAATAAACGAAGATGATTATCATATTGGTGACGACGCGTATTGGTCACAAGATGATGAATTTCTTGTTTTAACCGAAGCACAAGCAAGTCTGGCGGGTCGAATATATACTATTCAAGAGTACCCGATGGCAATTTTTACTGCCCAATTCGATATTAGAATCGGAGGTGGAGGCGGTGCCGATGGGATGACCTTTGCCTGGATAGCCGATTATAATTATCAGCGAGTAAATGGTGGAGCGCTGAATTTTAGAGGTGTTGACGGATTTGCGGTCGAGTTTGACTGCTATCCGGGGCAAAATGATCCGAATGGTCAACATATCGGACTCGTCCAGGATGATGTCATTAATCACCTCGATACCTGGGTGACCAATGAAGGTGAACTTGAGGACAATGAATGGCATACCGTGCGAGTTGTTAACTTTCTCGGACTGGTTCAGGTATTCTGGGAGGATGAATTAGTATTAGAACACCAGATAGAAGACTACGAACCATTTCCCGGTCATTTCGGCTTTACGGCTGCAACTGGTGGAGTTAACAACTGGCACATCGTTGATAATGTGGTGGTTGCAATTGGTGGTCCTGTCATAGATGTTGCTGATGATCCAGTTGCGTTTGGTCCTGTACCAGTTGGAAATGTAACCGAGCAAGTTTTGCAAATTTCAAATGTCGCAGAAGAAGAAGATGAGTGGCATTCGCTTGAATTCTTGATTACAACAGAGGAAGGTGAAGGTCCTGATTGGTTGAGTGTTGAACCTGCAGAAGGTGTTGTTGCTGCGGGTGAAGCCGCTGAAATAACTTTATTCGCAAACACTGAAGGATTAGACCCTGGTGAGTATGAACGTGATATTACAATTGCTTCCAACGATGGAGAGAATCCTGAGGTAGTTGTTGGAGTGCATATATTCGTTGTTGAGGGTTTCGGAAGATTATATGGAGTTGTCACGAATGCTGAGAATGGTGATCCCCTTGAAGGCGCAACGGTTGCTGTTCCTGAATTTGGTTTCAGTACAGAAACGGACGGAAATGGCAACTACGATTATGCCGAAATCCCTTCCTGGACATATGATGTTATTGTCACAAAAGAGGATTTTCTGCCTTTGGAAGTTGTTGAAGTTGAAATAAACCCCAATCAAGAAATAGAAAGGGATTTTGCCCTGCTTCATGCCGACTTTGAACCAAGTCGGGATCAAATTGATGTTGAGCTTGCGTTGAATGAATCTCTTGATGTGTCGATTGTTTTCAGCAATTCTGGAAACGGGGCTCTCAACTGGGAAGTATCTCGAGAATTTCCTGAAGGTATGGAAGCTGAACCCTGGGAGCACCGGGCAGGAATTCCAGCGGCGGAAATATTAGAAAACAGTCGTCTCGGTGGGGTTGAATTCGTAGATGATAATTTTTATGTTGCCGGTGGTTTTGCAGATGATGATAACGTTATATATGTGTTGAGCAGAGAAGGCGAACTCATTCGCCAATTTAATCAACATACCGATTCCCGTTATGGATATCGCGATATTGTGTACGATGGTGATTTATTGTGGGGAGTTGATGGAAGAGTGGTGTATGGCTTTACACTTGATGGAGAGCTCGTTAGAGAGTTGGATACACCAATTAACGGCATCCGTGGAATAACCTGGGACCCGACGAATGAATTACTCTATATGTGCGGAATCACATCCAACATATTTGTGCTTAACCTTGATGGAGATGTGGTTCATGAGATTGACCGATTAGGTGATCTTAGGCCATACGGTTTAACCTGGTACCCCGATGATCCAGATGGTTTTTTCCTGCAACTGTTCTGTAGCAACGGTGAATTCAATCATCAGATTTACAGAGCAAACCCGGATAACGGCGAGTTTGAGTTTGTCTCAGAACCTGACATAGAGGGCTCCGCTGGAGCTGCTGCTGTAAACCGCAGATGGGATCCCTTCAGTTGGGTTTTTATGGGGATGACAAATTCACCAGACCGGATCGAAGTATGGCATCTGGATTCACCCACCGGGTGGGTAAACGTTGAACCGACCGAAGGGCAAATTGAGGCTGATGAAGAAACTGAAATAATCATTACCCTCGATACTCAAGACTTTCCTGTCAATATTGAATTTACTGCAGACCTGGTCTTTACCCATGATGGAGTTGGTGGAGAAACAATTATTCCGGTGTCTCTGATGGCCTCGGAAATTGGAGGTTTATCCGAGAGAACTTTAGATATGGCTTTCGGATGGAATATGGTCTCTGTAAACGTTGATCCGGAAGAACCAGATGTCGTGCAGCTTACTCGTGATCTTGTTGAAAATGACCTGTTGGAAATTATGAAAAATGGCGCAGGGCAATTCTACAGCCCTTTATTTAACTTTAATAATATTCCCGGTTGGATGGTCGATCAGGGATACATGTTGAAAACCGCTGAGGATTGTCAGCTTACGATATCTGGTGAAGCAGTTGCACCTGACCAACCTATTGAATTGCATCAGGGTTGGCAGATGATCGCATATTTCCCACGTGTTCCTGTCGATGCAATAGAGGCTCTGTCTGGAATCGTCGAATCGTTGGAAATGGCTAAAGACGGGGAGGGAAGATTTTACAGCCCTGCATTCGGATTTAGTAACATGGGTGACTTGAGTGAAGGAAACGGATATATGATCAAGTTGACCGAGGCTGCTGAGCTAATCTACACAATCGAAGATGAACTTGCGCAAAACCTGTCTTACGATTTTCAGCAACCTGAAATTTTGCCAGTAGTTAAGCCAACAGGGGATAACATGAGCCTGTTGGTGATTTCAGAGAACCCTTCTGATGATGATCTTGAGGTCGGTGTGTTTGCCTCCAGAAATATGGTTGGATCGGGGCGGATAACGAATGGATACTGCGGTGTTGCAATCTGGGGCGATGACACTACGACAGAGACTTGTGATGGAGCTCTCATGGGTGAATCACTCAATATCAAACTTCACAATTTGTCAGGAGAAGTCGAAGATGTCAGGTACATCTCATTAAGGGGTAAAAATCAATATGACAGCGATGCACTGTGGGCAATTCAGCTTGAGACTAGTGCGTTACCAATAGAATTCGGAATTTCGACCATTTGGCCAAATCCGTTCAATAACGTGACAAACATTGATTACTCAGTCACAGAACCAGACCGGGTTTCAATTGAACTGTTCAATTTAGTAGGTCAATCAGTAGCCACAGTTTTTGAAGATGTTAAGACTGCTGGAAGACAAAGGTTTGTTTGGGACGCGTCCGGATATCCTTCGGGGGTATATATGCTCAAGCTCTCTGGAAGTAGTAATTCTCAAACGCATAAAGTTCTTTTAATCAGGTAGTTGTTAATCTGATTCGTGACATGTCGTCGATAAAATGATATTTTCTTAGTGAGGTCAATGATGTTTACTGGTCCAAGTATATATAAGTTTTGTACAATCTCTTGTTTTTGCGTAGTGATCCTATCAGGATTGGTTTTCGCCCAGGTTGATTTTAGACAACACGACCTGCCTTTAGATGCGGACAGAGCATGGGATATCTGCACTGCGGATATTGATGGGGATGGAGATGAAGATTTTCTAACAACAGGTGAAAGTCCGGGTTTTTTCGTATGGTATGAGGTTGATGAGGAAGGCGATTACATCGAGCATATATTCCATGAAGAGGCAGACGGTGCATGTTCTATCCGCGCTGCCGACATTGATGGTGATGGGGATATGGATATCACCGGAAGTGCTCGCGGAGTTGGTGATGCGTGGTGGTGGGAAAATGATGGTGAACAAAACTTTGAAGCACACATTCTATCGGAAGATTTTGATAATAATAGCTGGATGCGTCCGATTGATCTCGATGGTGATGGGGATGTGGATATTGTTGGCAGTACGCGAATCAGCTCCCTGCTCTGGTGGGAGAATGATGGTGAACAAAATTTTGATGAGCAAATTATCGATGGTCAATTCGGTGGGTCAATAGAAATTATTGACTTCGATGGAGATGAAGATTTAGATATCACATGTGGAGATTGGAGTCAGGCAACCGTAAGATGGTACGAGAATGATGGAGAGCAGAACTTCGAGCCTCATCAGATAGGGGATCATGGCGGTGTCTGGGATGTCTATCCCGCAGATTTTGATGCGGATGGTGATATGGATATTACCAGTGTAGGTGAGCGGGATCAATTGGTTATCTGGTGGGAAAATGGTGGAGATGATAACTTCGAACGGCATGATATTGAAGCAAATATGCTCGGGACTGGTGTGCATGTTGGAGACCTGGATGTCGATGGTGATTCTGATATAATAGTTGCAGCATACAACCCTGGAATTGTCAAGTGGTATGAAAATGATGGTGAGGGAAATTTTGAGATTCATATAGTTGGTGATAATTTCAATAGTGCGATGCAGGCATATGCCTCAGATGTCGATTTCGATGGTGATCTTGATGTCATGGCTGCTGCATGGAGTGGTGAAGGAGCACGCTGGTGGGAAAATACACTTGATCCTGTTCCACCAGAGCCGGAAATTGATCCCAATCCTTTTGAGGTTGATGTGCCTTTCCCGCTCGATGATGAGAACATCATGACAATCACGAATGTTGGGGATGAGGGAAGTCAGCTCCTGTTCAATTTGTGGGACGAGGGAGATGGAATAGATTGGCTGTCCATTTGTCCAGTAGAGGGGATAGTGGAATTTGATGAATTTGCTGAGATTGTGTGCACTTTTTCGACTGAAGATCTCGAGCCTGGTGAATTCGAGCGAACGATAATCATTCGTACAAACGCAAGGGAATTCAGGCAGATAGAAGTGCCTGTTACAATGAATGTTATTGTAGACAACGGTGAGCTCAGGGGCACTGTTACAGATTTAGCAACAGAAGATCCTATTGAGGGAGCTCGCATCAGTGTAGAACGTTTTGATTTTCAGGCGGTTTCTGATGAGGATGGGGTATACGTTTTCGATGAAATTCCCGAATGGATCTACACAATCAACATTGAGGCAGAGGATTATCTTTCCCAATCAGTTGAAGATGTTGAAGTAATTGAAGACGAGGTAACTATTCTTAATTTTGACCTTTCACACTCTGTTTGTGAATTGTCAATAGATAATATCTCCGAGCAAATGGCGGTAAATGAGGCATTGGAAATTGAGTTCACATTGTCAAATCCAGGCAATGGTCCATTAGAATGGAGTGTAAATCGAGTTTTCCCTGAGGGTATGGAAGCTGATCCATGGGATCACCGACTGGGACTTGCTGCGGGAGATAATCTTGAAAATAACCGACTCGGAGGTATTGAGGTTATAAATGGAAACTTCTATGTCGCAGGTGGGATATCGGACGGGGAAAACCTGATTTACGTTATTAATGAGGATGGAGAGGTTCTTCGGCAGATTGCCCAGTTTGGTGAATCAAGATATGGATATCGTGATATTGCATATGATGGAAACTTGATTTGGGGGATTGATGGAGATGAAGTACACGGATTTACTATTGGTGGAGAGCTGGAGGTTACATTTAGAGTACCCATCCGAAGCGCGAGAGGGATTGCCTGGGATCGTGAAAATGACCTTCTTTGGATTAGCAGCATTACCTCTGATATTTTTGGAACTGACCGCAACGGAGAAGTCAACCAGATAATAGAACGACCTGGAGATTTGCGAACCTATGGTTTATCCTGTTATCCTGACGATCCCGATGATTTCAAATTATATATGTTTTGTAGTAACGGTGATTTCAACCGGCAGATTCATAAATTGAACATCGAGACCGGAGAATTTGAATTCGTAGTAGAACCAGAGGTCGAGGGTACCGCCGGTGCATGTACAGTTACCAGAGCCTGGGACCCTTTTAGCTGGGTGTTTACGACAATTACAAACTCACCTGACAGGTTAGAAATTTGGCACTTAGATGCTCCGACAGGTTGGGTGGATATTGAACCATCAGAAGGAGTAATTGAAGCTGAAAATCAGGTTGATATGACGGTCCAATTGAACACGTTTGCTTTTCCAGAAGATATCGAATTCACAGTTGATTTAGTATTTGCTCACAATGGAGTAGGAGGTGAATCCGTCATTCCTGTTTCGCTGCTTGCGGGTGATGATGGACCCGAAGAGAGAGTACTTGTTCTAGTTGAAGGATGGAATATGGTATCGACTAATGTCGTACCTCAGGAAAATAATGTGACGGTAATAATGGAGCCATTGGTTGAGAACGGCCTTCTTGAATTATTAAAAAACGGCATTGGACGATTCTATAATCCCGAATTCAATTTCAACAATATCTGGGGGTGGGTTGTTAATGATGGGTATATGATGAAGGTAACGGAGGATTGTCAATTATCAATTATTGGGATACCCGTAGAACCTGATCTACCTATTGAACTTGATGTTGGATGGCAACTAATTTCATATTATCCCCGAGTCGAAGTAGATGCCGTTGTCGCATTTTCAGGAATTGCCGAGGTGTTGGAAATTGCTAAGGATGGATCTGGTCGTTTTTACAGTCCCGAATTTGGTTTCAGCAATATGGGTGATTTACGCGAAGGTAGCGGATATATGGTTAAAACGGTTGAAGCAATAGAATTGGTTTATGTTGTCGAGGAGGAACTTGCCCGTCAATCATTTCCCTACCTGCAACCAAGTCTACTCCCAAATCATCCGAACACTGGTGAAAACATGAGCCTGTTGGTCCACTCAAGGGATTCGGAAGGTGAAGTCGGTGTTTATTCAAATGGTCATCTCGTTGGTTCCGGGATTATTCAGAATGGCAAATGTGGAATTGCCGTTTGGGGTGATGACCCAACAACGCCAGAGTTATATGGAGCAATCAGTGGTGCTGAACTGGAAGTGTTGCTTCATGATGGAACAGAAATGCTGCCTGTTAAAATCGAGACAATGTTTGGCGAACTCAAATATACCACTGATGGTTTTTCCGTTCTTCGAATTCAAGATGTCAATGCGCCACCTGAAATGTTCGGGATTGTCGATGCATTCCCGAATCCATTTAACAGTACCATGAGCATCACATACAATCTCCTTGAAGAGTCAAGGGTCAGCATTGCGCTATTTGATCTTGCTGGCAGACAGATAAAGGATTTAACAGCAAGCATTGCGCAAGCCGGTCAGCACACAATTTCACTGGAAGGTGCGGGATTATCCAGTGGTGTCTATGTAATTCAACTTCAAGCAAATGGACAAGTATCCAAAAGCAAGGTGACGCTGGTAAAGTAAAAACGATAAAAGAGAGATTATACTCTTAATTATAGATAAAAAGCGGAATATGATAACACTTCCGGTTCTATCGACATCGCAGGACAAGATGCTGTCTCCAACGAAAAACGGAGGATGAAATGCCCTTAAGAAATTGCTTTAATCATCATTTTTTATGTTCTTTGCTATTATTGATCATGACCTTTCCGGTTCTTGGTCAGATAGAAATCGATCCTTACGGGTTTGGTGTTTCAATGGAAGAAGGTGAGAATAGTCAGGTTCAGGTCATCATCTCAAACATATCCGAAGATAACTTAAACTATGAGATTGATGCCCGTTTAGTCGAGGAGGAGGATGAACGACGTGGTGGTCCGCGTCGTGACGACCTCGGGGATGTAATTCGCAGTATTGAAGTTCACGCTGGACGGTGGATTGGCCTCGCTTGGGATGGTGAATTGCTCTGGGGATCTGACCAACGTGATAACTGGCGGATGACTCCGGTTAATATGGATGGGGAGGTGTTGGATCAAGTTAATGTCGAAATCAATAATTATTATGGTTCCTGCTGGGATGGTGAGAATTTCTGGCTTGCACATTACAATGATAGTAGATTGGCGAGAGTGGATAGGGAGGGCCGATTGCTTAACGCCATCCAGATAAATGCTCAACCATTCGGGATGACTTGCGACGGAGAAACACTCTGGTATGCACGCTATCAAGCCCAGGATATTCAACAGATCACGCTCGAAGGTGAAGTCCTGCGCACATGGGATTGCAATGGGATTGAAGCGAGACGAACCATGGATCTCGCCTGGGTTCCTGATCACCCGGATGGAATGCTCTGGATTACAGCTTGTGATCCAGGTACGATTTATCAGGTCAATGTTGAGGAAGATCCTCCTGAGATTGTACAGACTGTAAATGTTGAAGACAGTGATGTTTACGGTCTCGAACATGATGGTGAGAATCTCTGGTACACCACGGATCAGGGAGATTGGATTTGCATTGACGATGGAGTTGCGGAAATTCGTATGCTGGCATTTGATCCAAATGAAGGAGAGATTCAAGGTCAGGGTGTAGTTGAATTGGATGCAATTATACTCGGTGAAGGAATTGAAGCCGGAATTTATAATTATCTGGTGGAAATTAGCTTTTTTGACCCTGATAACGAGGAAGATGAACCGATCCTGATCACTATGTCAGTAGTTGTTTCAATTGATTCTCCGACTGCTGATTTGGTGGGTATTGTTAGCAGCTCCCGAGATGATCAGGTTATTCCAGATGCGAAAGTTGAGCTATACGATAGTTATGAGATAATTCGAATTACTGACGAGGAAGGCAGGTATGAAATTGATGCATTGCCTGCGGGTGCATACACATTCACGATCTCAGCAGAAGATTTTCTAACAGAGACCGTTGAGTTTAACATCGATGGTGAAGGTGAAATTGAATTGAATTTTGAGTTGGCTCAAGCTGAATTTGTTTTAGAACCTGAGGAAATTGCAGCAGAACTCGAGCCGGGTGAAGAGTTCCAAACAATGATCGGAGCATCGAATACCGGAAATGGACCTTTAACTTTTATGTCAGAAAGAAGGCTAATTGGTGATGCAAACGCAGATCCGTGGAATCTAAGGATCGATGTCCCTGCCGGCATGATAACTGATGATGCACGCGTTCATGGAGCGGTGTTTATCGAGGACAATTTTTATGCCAGCGGTGCAAATGCAGGTGAACCTGCTATTTATGTGATAAATCGTGAACAGGAACTCGTCTCCCAATATCCTCAACTTGGTGAGGCGCGTTATGGCTATAAAGATCTGGCTACTGACGGAGAAGTTATCTGGGGTTCAGGAGAACGAAATATCTATGGTTTTACACCTGATGGTGAAGAAGTGACATCATTTGACTGTGGAATATCCCCCTGCAATAACCTCGCATGGGATTCAGATAGGGAGATCTTATGGGCATCCGGGACAACAACCGATATTGCAGGATTTGATCAGGATGGAAATCAAGTTGCTGAAATAGACAGATTGGAGTATCGTATTTATGGTTTAGCTTACTGGCCGGATGATCCTGATGGCTATCAACTCTATATATTTCATAAAATCAACGAAGTCGGTAATCTAATGATCGCCAAAATTGATTTAGAAAACAATCAGGCAATAGATGTTGAGATTCTCGAACCCGAAGGTGGTGGTTCAGCTCAGGGATGTTTCATCACAAACCAGTATGATATATATAGCTGGGTGTTCATGGGAATGGCCAACAGTGGAGCCGAAGACCGCATAGACATCTGGCAATTGGATGCCCGAAAGGACTGGATGGCGATTCAGCCGGTCGAGGGCGTAATTGCAGGTGGCGAGGAACAGGAATTAACAGTAACTCTTGATGCTACAGGTTTACCGCAAGCTTTATTTGAGGGCGAAATACTCTTCACACACGATGGCGTTGGCGGTGAGACAACTCTGCCTATCTCTTTGCAGGTTGGGGCAGGTGGTGGACCAGAAATTTTTGTGATCGAGCTTGCAAACGGTTGGAATATGGTCTCTGCTTATGTCCAACCCGATCCGGAGGACGTAATTGGGATAATGGAGGATCTGGTCGAAGCTGAAACACTTATTATGGTCAAGAATGGTAGTGGACAATTTTACAATCCCCAGTTCGGCTTTAACAATATTCCCGGATGGCAGGCTGACGAGGGATATATGATCAAAATGGATGGCGCAGACGAACTCACACTGACTGGAGAATCTTTGCCCTGGGATACTATCATCCCACTTGAGGCAGGCTGGCAGATGATTAGCTTTTACCCTCGTGAAGGCATAGATGCAATAGCAGCATTGTCCGGTATTGTGGACGCTCTTCTAATGGCAAAAGACGGTTCGGGGAGATTTTACAGCCCGGCTTTCGGTTTCAGCAATATGGGTGATATGGTTCCCGGGCAGGGATACTTGCTGAAAATGGATGAGGATGCAGAGTTAGTGTACACGGTTGAAGAAGAGCTTGCTTCTCAATCATCTCACTACCTGCAAACGAGCTTACTCCCAGACCATCCGAATACCGGTGAGAATATGAGTATGCTCATCCTCACGGACATATCAGAAGGTGAGATCGGGATATTCTCAGGTGGTAATCTTATCGGCTCCGGTGTTATTAGGAATGGTAAATGTGGTATTGCAGTTTGGGGTGATGATTCAACAACTCCAGATATTGATGGTGCATTAAATGGTGCTCCATTAGAAATATTACTTCAGGATGGAAATGGTTTGCATCCTGTTAAATCAGATGTATTATCTGGAGATAACAGATATTTAGCCAATGGATTCCAGGTTGTTCGGATTACCGACATTACTGCTTCACCCGAGCAATTCGGGATAGTTGATGTTTATCCAAATCCATTTAACAGCAGTACAAGTTTAACCTATAATCTGCCCGAGGCGGCTCGGATTGAGGTCTCTCTTTACGATCTTGCAGGCAGGCAAGTAGCGGATATCGTATCAAGGAATGCCAAGGCTGGTCAGCACACCATCACGGTGGACGGTGCTGGACTATCCAGTGGTGTTTATGTAGTAAAACTTTGCTCTTATTCAGGGATTTCGAAGAGAAAACTAACATTAGTCAAGTAATGTAAACGCTAAAACAGAGGGTATCATGTTACAGCATAAGATTACCAGGATACTAATTACAGCTCTGCTGCTGACATTCTGCGGCACTTCCATGTCTCAGATAACGGTTATGCCACATGGAATCTGTGTTTCTATGGATGATAATGACGCAGTGGATTCTGAGTTAATTCTAATTAATGATTATGAAGAACCTATTACTTTTAGCATAGATTACCATCTCATTTCAAACGAGGAAGAACGTCGGCAAGGACCTCAAAGAGATGAACCGGGGGAAATAATCCAGCAATTCTATTCACCACTCTACAATATGGGTGGGATGGCATTTGATGGAGAACTCCTATGGGGAAGTTCCCAAACTACGAATCAACTCTGTGCAATGACACTTGAAGGCGAAGAGGTCATGGTGGTAGACATCAACGATCAACCAAAAACTTTGGCTTTTGATGGTGAATTGTTATGGTGCAGCGAATGGGGTGGAAGTAATATGTTTATCTACGATCTTGAGGGTGAACAAATAGACCAATTCAATATGGGAATGGAATTTAGGAGTATTATGGGAATGACCTCAGATCAGGAAGAATTTATCTTCATGAATACAATGAACCCTTACCAAATTCGTGTAATTTCAATTGAAGATCGTGAAGAAGTAGCTGCTTTTGAATACAGAGACGCAGTTGGAGGTGCTGATATCTGGTCGATAGAATGGGTCGAATCTCATCGTGATGGTCAACTCTGGTGCAATTTTACTGGCCACCTCTATCAGCTTTCGGTGGATGAAGAATGGAATGTCGAAGCAGTCAGCGACTTTGATTGGAATACCGACTCGCCATATAATGATCTTGCTCATGATGGTGAATATATGTGGCATGGTATGTGGGATTCCAACACCTGGTTTCAATGTGATGAGGGAGTTTCAGAATATTTTATGCTCACCTTCAATCCTGAGGAGGGAGAAATACCGGGTGAAGAAAACATTCCGGTTGAGCTCTTTATCACTTCAGAAGGAATTGAACCAGGGAATTACAATATCTTAATCAAGGTAGAAACTGATCGAGAAATTGTAGAACTAACTGCAATTGTTTCTGTTGATTCTCCAGCGGCATTCCTGACCTGCAGAGTCACAGATGCAGAGACAGAAGAAACTATGAGGGATGTCAGGATTGACGTGGACAGGTATGAAATCACCAGATTCACCAATAATAACGGAATTTCCGATTTTGAAAGTCTGCCAACGGGTGAATATAATATCACTTTTTCCAGTGTGGATTATCTGACACACGTTGAACCCTTCAGGATTGATGGTGAAGGTGAGGTGATGATTCAGGTGGAAATGCTTCACGCTGAATGCACCACAAATCGCGACAACATAGAATCAGCCCTTGAACCCGGCAACATCATGCAGACCGAGATAACTGTCTCAAACGCTGGTAATGGACCTCTTACGTATACTACCGAGAAGAGGTTGCTCGGCCAGGCTATTGAAGAACCATGGGAGCGGCGACGCTCCTTGAATGTGGGTGAGATAACGGGGGATTCTCGAATACAGGGGATTGCCTTTTTCGATGACCTTTTTTATTTCGCAGGAGGCAATGATAGAAATCCGGTGATGTATGTCCTTAATCGTGAGGGTGAGGTGATCAATGAATATGCTCAATTAGGTGGAGGTCGTAACGGATATAAAGACATTGCTTATGACGGTGAGCTAATCTGGGGATCTGGAGAAAGAAATGCATACGGATTTACACCTGATGGTGAACAGGTTACCTCTTTTGACACAGGGATCAGTTCTTGCAGTAATATTGCCTGGGATAATGAACGGGAAATTCTTTGGATGTCTGGGATTACCACAGATATAACTGGTCTTGACCGTGAGGGAAATTTAGTTGCAGAACTGAACCGACAGGGCATCAGGATCTATGGACTATCCTTCTGGCCGGATGACCCCGATGGATATCAGCTTTACATTTTCCACAAAAACAATGATATCGGTGACAAAATTGTCACAAAAATGAATGTCGATAACGGAGATCTTCTCGATGTAGTCATACTCGAACCTGATGCAATAGGAACCGCACAAGGCTGCTTTATTACCAACCATTATGACATTTACAGTTGGGTTTTCATGGCAAATGTCAATAATGCTGCAAATGACAGACTTGAAATCTGGCAGGTCGATGCTCGCAAAGACTGGATGGCAATCGAACCTGCTGAGGGAGAAATAGAGGCCGGTGATGATCAGGATTTTATAATCACACTCGACGCTACAGGTCCGCCACCAGCGTTATTCGAGGGTGAGATTATTTTCAATCATGATGGAATCGGTGGCCAGACACCGATCACTGTTTCACTTCAAGTCGGTGAAGGTGGAGGTGGTGAACAGGTTGATGAGATGATGCTCAACTTTATCGACGGATGGAACATGGTCTCCGCATACGTTCAACCTGATCCAGATGAAATCGTTGAGATAATGCAAGAATTAGTCGAAGCAGATCAGCTTATATTAATGAAAAACGGAGTTGGTCGATTCTACAATCCAGCGTTTAACTTCAATAACATCCCCGGCTGGCTGGTCAGCGAGGGCTACATGGTGAAAGTAGATGGTGTTGCTGAAATGGTAATTGCAGGTGAATCAGTGAATCCCGATACACCTCTGCCATTAATAGAAGGCTGGCAGATGATTAGCTATTACCCTCGTGAAGGCATAGATGCAATAGCTGCATTGTCCGATATTGTGAATGCTCTCATAATGGCGAAAGACGGTTCCGGGAGATTTTACAGCCCGGCTTTCGGCTTCTGCAATATGGGTGATATGGTTCCCGGGCAGGGATATCTCCTGAAGATGGATCAGGCTACTGAACTTATTTATACAGTTGAAGAAGAGCTTGCCAGACAGTCATCTCCAAGCATGACTCCGAGTATACTTCCAGTCCACCCAAATACAGGTGAAAATATGAGCCTGTTAATACAAACAGGCGAATTAGATGGTGAAATTGGTGTATATTCAAAAGGTCATCTCGTTGGTTCCGGGATTATCCAGGATGGCAAATGTGGTATTGCCGTTTGGGGTGATGACCACACAACCTCCGAAATAGATGGAGCAATCAAGGGTGAGGAACTCGAAGTTTCGCTTCACAATGTTAGTGAAATGGTGCCAGTTAAGATTGAGACAATTTTTGGCGAAGACAAATATAGCACTGATGGTTTTTCTGTTCTGCGAATTCAGGATGTCAAGGCTTCACCTGGACAGTTCGGGATAGTCGATGCATACCCGAATCCGTTTAACAATCGTTCCAGTATTAAATACAACCTGAAAGAATCCTCTGAAATAGATCTTGCATTATTCGATCTAACTGGCCGAAGGGTTCTCGACCTTGTTTCAGGTAGAAAAAAGATCGGTCAATATTCAATTACGATAGAAGGCTCCTCCTTGTCAAGTGGTATGTACATTGTACGACTGCAGGCTGGCGAGCAAATATCGAAAAGGAAGGTCACATTAGTTAAGTGAATTATGGGGATGAAATGTCTGACTTAAGAAAAGTTTTTTTAGTTTTAATAACAATTTTGTTTGTATCAGTCAATTGGGTTTCGGCACAGGTTTCCGTTATTCCACATGGATTTGCAACTTCCTTAGATGAGGGTGAAGATGCCGACTATGAACTCATAATAGTAAATGATTTTGAAGCTGACGTTGAATTCAACATCGACTACAGTTTGATTAATGATGAAAATGACCGTCGAGGGGGGCCAGCCCGAGATGATCCTGGTGACATACTTGGTCGATTCGCATGGCAGCATGCAGGCGAGGGTAGTTACAAGGGAGGTCTCGCCTGGGACTCAGAAAACGAATGGATGTGGCTTACCACTTATAGACCCGGGTGGATTGGAGCAGTTGACCCGAACGACGATTTCCGTGAGGCTGTCGAAAGCTGGCAATCTGACGGGCAAACTCCGATGGGAGCTGCGTGGCTGGATGGCATTCTGTATGTTGTCGCGTGGCAGAATCGGTTCCTCGGCATGTGGGATGTGGATGGGAACAATCTGGGGAATTTTGATCTACAATTTACTCCTACAGGAGTGTCGAACACAGACGAATTGCTGTTAATCATGAACGATGCTGGTGAGCACGACATCCATGTGATGTCTGCTGATGGTGATGAAATCGCTGTTATAAATGACTACCGACAGTTTGTTCAAGGCCAGCCAGGCAATTCACGTTGCTTGCAGTGGGTTGAAAATCATCGGGAAGGTCAACTGTGGATAAACTCCCTGAGAACCATTTATCAGATTCGAATTAATGATGACTGGGAAGCTGTTGAACTCACCCAGCGGTTTGTCTTCGCCGGAGCACAACTTTGGGACGGTATAGGACATGATGGTGAAAATATGTGGCTCGGAACGGTTGCTCAAGCGGAATACCTCATCTTTGATGACGGTGTAAGAGAGTTCCAGATGCTCACATTCGATCCCGAAGGGGGGGAAATACCGGGTGGGGATTCCATTCCGATAAATGTCTTTATGACTACTGAGGGTATTGAGCCCGGTGTTTATAATATCTTGATTACTATAGAGTATGGGCAAGAGACCTTGGAGATGTCGGCAGTTGTAACCGTCAACTCCGAGTCGGCAACCGTTATCTGTAGTGTAATCGATGCAGACACAGAAGAGGTAATCGAAGATGTGATCATTGATTTGGATCAATATCTAATCACCAGGTCTACCGATGAGGACGGAGCATGCGAATTTGAAAATCTCCCTACGGGTGAATATGAATTCACTTTCTTTGCCACTGATTACCTGCTTCTTGCGGAACAATTTCAAATAGACGGCGAAGGGGATCATGACCTCAACGTTGAACTTTTTCATTCCGAATGCAACTTGGATCGTGATGAGATCAGCGCCGAACTCGCTCCCGATGAAGAAATGCAAACTGAAATCACGATCAGTAATGATGGCAACGGACCTCTGACTTATGTCACAGACAGGAGATTGCTAGGTGATGCAAACGCAGACCCATGGGAACTGAGGCTAGATGTCCCCGCCGGTGTTATAACCGACGATGCACGTGTTCACGGTGCAGTATTTGTTAATGATAATTTCTATGCCAGTGGTGCGAATACAGGAGAACCTGCCATTTATGTCATGAATCGAGAACAGGAACTCGTTTCTCACTATCCTCAGCTTGGTGAAGGTCGGTATGGTTATAAAGATCTGGCTTCTGATGGAGAAGCTATCTGGGGGTCGGGAGAACGTATGGTTTATTGTTTTACACCTGATGGTGAGGAAGTGACATCCTTTGACAGTGGCATTTCGCCGTGCAATAATCTAGCATGGGATCCCGACCGGGAGATCTTATGGGTATCCGGAACAACGACAGATATTGCAGGATTTGATCGGGATGGAAATCAAGTTGCTGAAATAGACAGATTGGAGTATCGTATTTATGGTTTAGCTTACTGGCCGGATGATCCTGATGGCTATCAACTCTATATATTTCATAAAATCAACGAAGTGGGCAATTTAATGGTTGCCAAAATTGATTTAGAGAACAATCAGGCAATTGACGTAGTAATTCTCGAACCCGAAGGTAGCGGATCAGCTCAGGGATGCTTCATCACAAACCAGTATGACATATATAGTTGGGTGTTCATGGGGATGGCCAACAGTGGAGCTGAAGACCGCATAGATATCTGGCAATTGGATGCCAGAAAGGACTGGATGTCAATTGAGCCTGTTGAAGGGGTAATTGCAGATGGCGAGGAACAAGAATTCACGATAACTCTAGATGCTTCAGATCTACCGCAAGCTTTATTTGAGGGCGAAATCCTCTTCACACACGATGGAGTTGGAGGCGAGACAACTCTGCCGGTCTCTTTGCAAGTTGGGGCAGGTGGTGGACCAGAAAATTTTGTGATCGAGCTTGCAAACGGTTGGAATATGGTCTCTGCTTATGTTCAACCTGAACCAGATGATATCATCGAAATAATGGTAGATCTTATTGAAGCGGGATCACTCCTGATGGTCAAAAACGGGGCAGGGCAATTTTACAATCCTCAATTCAATTTCAACAACATTCCTGGTTGGATAGTTAGTGAAGGTTACATGATCAAAATGGATGCTGCGGATGAGCTGACACTTACCGGTGATGCGGTGCTCTGGGATACTGCAATCCCACTAGAGGTTGGCTGGCAGATGATCAGCTATTACCCTCGGAATGGGATTGATGCAGTCGCAGCATTGTCGGGTATTGTGGATAATCTTCTAATGGCAAAGGATGGTTCGGGTAGTTTTTACAGCCCGGCTTTCGGTTTCAGCAATATGGGTGATATGATACCAAGACAGGGGTATCTCATAAAGATGAATGAGGCTGCAGAATTGGTCTATATTGCCGAGGAAGAACTTGCAGGTCAATCATCTCCATACCTGACCCCGAGAATCCTTCCCGTCCACCCAAATACAGGTGAAAATATGAGCCTGCTGGTACTTTCAGATGTTCCCGAAGGTGAAATAGGTGTTTATACAAATGGAAATCTCGTCGGTTCCGGGGTTGTCCAGTATGGCAAGTGTGGCATTGCCGTTTGGGGTGATGACCAAGCTACTTCTCAGATCGATGGAGCTTTGCAGGGTGAAGTATATTCTATTTCACTCCACGACGGCAACAGTTTGAAAAATGTCAACTTTGAAGCCATTCACGGAGATAATAGGTATGTTTCTGACGGTTTCGACGTAATTTATATAATGGATGTCAATGCATCTCCAAACCAATTTGGGATTGTCGATGTATATCCAAACCCCTTTAACAGTAATACCAGTATAACATACAATCTACCTGAAGCTGCCATTGTTGAAGTTGCACTGTTCGATATCGCAGGCAGACAGGTGTCTGGTCTGATGTTAAACTATGTACAAGCTGGACAACATACATTTACACTGGATGGCTCTGATTTATCCGGAGGTGTGTATGTGTTACAACTTCAGGCAAATGAAAGAGCATTTAAACACAAATTAACCCTGATTAAATAAACATTAAGTTTAAATTAGTTTGTGATTTTACTCTTGCTCAGCGGATTGAACCGGAAGGTGAGTACACATTTTGGTTTAATCAGATCTCATTATCAGGAAGGAAAGTTTTAAGAAAACGGAGAATGAAATGTTAAAAAGAATTTGTTTGTATTCACTATTTCTGTCAATAATGTTGACGGTATTTCTCAGTACTGCTTCGGCGCAAATCTCGGTTATTCCAAATGGGATTGGTGTGTCATTAGATGAAAACGATGAAGGCGGTACAGAGCTTATTCTGATTAACGATTACGAAGACGCCGAAACATTCTCCATTGATTATGATCTGATTGAGGATGATGAAGATCGCAGGAATGGACCTCAGAGAGACGAACCGGGTGAATTGCTTCGTGAGTTTGAGTCTCCGCTGATTAACGTTGGGGGTATGTGCTTCGATGGGGAATTGCTGTGGGGGGGAGATTATGGGAACAACAGGATTGCAGCTGTGACTCTCGAAGGAGAAGAAATACTTAATTTCGTGAGTAACAATAATCCTCTTTCCATGACATTTGATGGTGAAATTATATGGGCAAGTAATTGGAGCACTGCCGAGATATACACTTATGATCTCGAAGGAGAACGAATTGACCAATTTAATGTAGGTTTCAATTCAATATCCGGGATGGCTTCTGATCGTGATCAATATGTCTTCATGAATTGTAATAACGATCAGAGAATACATGTTATTTCTATTGAAGATCGTGAGGAGGTTACAACATTCGCCTATAGAGCTGCCATGGGGAATCAAGATGTATGGGGAATTGAGTGGGTGCCTGACCATCCTGAGGGACAACTCTGGGGAAATGCTCAAAGACACGTCTATCAAGCGTACGTTGATGAAGAATGGAATGTAGAGGCTGTCTCCGACTTTGCGTGGAACACAGTATTTCAACATACCGAACCGGCTCACGATGGTGAGAACTTGTGGCACGGGTCATGGGCGGAAAGTACCTGGTTTATGTATGATGATGGTGTTTCAGAATTTAATATGCTTACTTTCGATCCCGAAGAAGGGGAAATCCCTGGGGAAGATTCAATTCCCGTGGAGGTCTTTATCACCACAGAAGGCGTTGAAGCTGGGGTCTATAACGTTTTAGTATCGCTTGAAACAGATCGCGAAATGATCGAATTTTCAATTGTTGTCACAGTTGACTCCCCATCGGCACTCGTGACCTGCATAGTGGAGGATGCCGAAACCGAGGAACCGTTGCAGGACATCACTGTGGATGTTGATATGTACAATATCCAGAGAAATACTGATGAAAACGGCATTTGCGATTTTGAAGAACTTCCGACAGGTGATTATGAATTTATTTTCACTGCCGACGATTACCTCCCACTCGTCGAAGAATACGGAATTGACGGCGAAGGTGAGTTGGTGCTCGAAGCAGCATTATTGCACTCAGAGTGTAATCCGAGCGAGGACAACTTCAATGCGGCACTCGAACAAGACGAAATCTTACAGACAGAATTGATAATATCCAATGGTGGAAACGGACCCTTAACTTATACCACTGACCGAAGGTTGCTGGGAGATGCCAATGCAGATCCCTGGGAGCTCAGGGTGGATGTTCCGGTCGGAGTAATCGCACAAGATCCACGAATCCACGGTACTGTATTTATCAATGATCATTTTTATTTGTCCGGGGCAAACGACAGAGAACCTGTAATGTATGTCCTTAATCGTGATCAAGAGCTCATAGATCAATATGATCAACTTGGCGAGGGGCGTTATGGTTACAAAGACCTTGCATCCGATGGTGAGATTATTTGGGGTTCAGGTGAAAGGAACATCTATGGTTTCACTCCTGATGGTGAAGAGGTTGTGTCTTTTGATAGTGGGATTTCCCCGTGCAATAATCTTGCATATGATTCAGATCGAGACGTGCTCTGGATTTCGGGGACTACAACCGATGTTTTCGCGTTTGATCGAGAAGGTAATTCAATAATTGAAATTGACAGACAGGATCTGCGGATTTATGGTCTTGCTTATTGGCCGGATGATCCGGATGGTTATCAGCTTTACATTTTTCACAAGATCAACGAAGTGGGAGATTTGTTGATTGCAAAAGTCAACATCGAGAATAGCGACATGATGGATGTTGTTTCCCTCGAACATGAAGCTGGCGGGGTTGCACAGGGTTGTTTCATCACAAATCAATATGATATCTACAGTTGGGTGTTTATGGGAATTGCTAATAATGGTGCAGAAGACCGCATTGATATTTGGCAAATAGATGCTCGAAAGGACTGGATGAGTATTGAGCCTACGGAAGGAATCATTGAAGCCGAAGAAGAGCAGGAATTTGTGATTACCCTAGATGCCACCGAACTGCCTGAGGCAATATTTGAAGGCGAGATCGTGTTCATGCACGATGGAGTTGGCAGTGAGACAATTATTGGAGTAACCCTTGAAGTTGGCGATGGAGGTGAGGAGCAGGAAGAAGAGGAAATGAATCTGGTATTAATGGATGGTTGGAACATGGTCTCTGCTTATGTTCAACCCGATCCTGATAATGTCGTTGACATCATGAGTGAATTGGTTGAAGCTGATCAGCTCATATTAATGAAAAACGGTGCAGGACGGTTCTACAATCCGGCATTCAATTTTAACAATATCCCTGGGTGGCTTGTAAATGAGGGGTATATGGTCAAGGCTGATGGCGAAGCAGAGATGACCATAAGTGGTAACTCTGTTGATCCCGATGAACCACTTCCACTGATTCAAGGCTGGCAAATTTCAAGCTATTATCCTCGATTGGGTGTTGATGCTGTAACTGCCCTTTCCGGAATAGTTGATGTCTTGTTGATGGCAAAAGATGCTCAAGGGAGATTTTATAATCCAGAGTTCAACTTCAGCAATATGGGCGAAATGGTTCCAGGGCAGGGATATCTTCTGAAATTGGATGAGGCAGCTGAACTTATTTATACAGTTGAAGAAGAGCTTGCCAGACAGTCATCTCCTTTCCACCTCCCCAGTATACTCCCCGTTCACCAAAATACTGGTGAGAATATGAGCCTGCTTGTACTTTCGGATATTTCCACAGGTGAGATTGGCGTTTATGCCAATGGGATTCTTGCTGGTTCAGGAGTTATTCAGAATGGTAAATGTGGGATTGCTGTTTGGGGCGATGACACTTCGACCAAAGACGTTGATGGTGCTCTTAAAGGAGATATGCTGGAGTATAGATACCAAAACGGTAGTGGATTACAGGCTGTTGAGTTTGAGACGGTAATGGGCGAAAATAAGTATTCATCTGATGGATTTCATGTAATTCGAATTCAGGATATCACCGTATCACCGATTGAATTCGGCATCGTTGATGTCTATCCAAACCCCTTTAACAGCAGCACAAGTATTACATATAATCTGCTTGAAACAGCAGATATTAAGATTTTGTTATTTGATCTTGATGGCAGGTTGATCGCGAATCTTCTTTCAAATCATTCAGAAGCAGGTTCTCATTCACTTTCAATTGATGGCTCAGTTCTGACGAGTGGCATCTATCTTGTCCAAATTGAGGCCGGATCGAAAGTTTCACAGAGAAAGTTAATTCTCTTGAAATAGTTGTCGGGATGTAGTATTTTAGTACAGGTAGTATACGTTGTTCAAAAATAAACGTTCCCGTCAGGTTTTCGGTTAGCATTCCAGTTTTTTTGTTCATCGTGTCAGTGTTTTGTGAAATTCAGAGCTCATTAATATGGAGAACAAAATGATTTCCAAGCAGGTGCTTTCTATCTTTTTACCTCTTTTTGTATTGGTACTCCTGGCTATCCCAGCAGTAGCAGAGGTTACAATCGAGCCTCATGGGATGTCGGTATTGGCCAATGAAGAAGTGGTCGAGACTGTTCTTAACATCCAAAATGATGGTGATAATCCGGTTGTTTTTCAAATCGACCTTGACAAAGTAGATCGTGAAGAACAACGTCGTGGTCCCCGTCGAGACGAGGTGGACCTGAGCGACATGATGTTCGCCGTTTTTCAGGACCAACCAGCCTGGAATTATATGGATGTTGAGATGATGGACAATATTGAGGGTATGCAACGTCTTAATCCCAACGATCAGGGCGAAGGATATCATACCTACCGAAATGGTGGTGATTGGGAGGATGTTGAATTTGAGAACTATAACGCCATTGTCATTGCGGGATGCAATCAATCCGATGCGTTCGATGGTGCATACAGAAACAACTACGAACGATTCTGTGATTACATATCCGGGGGTGGTGCAGCTTATTACGAAATGGGTGATGCAAACCAGCCGATTCTTAGTCCTGGTGATATCCGAAATGACGGGCAGGGATCGGAAGCTAATGGACGTATGGTTGTGAGCCCGAATCCTGACGACGATAACTACAGTGTCTTCGCAGATATCTGTAACGAGTCACAGGGTGGAGATCTCTGGACCGAAGGTCATGTCATCCAGGGCAATCAATGGACACATTGTCATTATTCATTGGGTCAATTTGAAGATAATGATGAAATCGACTGGTTTGAAGTGATTGCCGTTAAACAAGAAGCCGGCACACCAGGTGCTATTGCATATACATATGGCAGTGGTTTTGTCCTGACTCAGGGCGGTCCAACCGGATATAACTGGCGAAATCATCAACAAGAAGGACGGTGGGGTTCTATTGGTGCGGAAATCTTGTTCTATTTAACGGAAATGGTAGGTCCCGACTGGTTAATATTGGACGTGGAAGAGGGGGAAATTGGTGCTGGTGAAGATCTGGATGTTATTGTACAATTCATCTCCGAAGAGATGGAGGATGGTGTATACGAACTTCTGGCAGTGTTTGAATTCGAAAATCAACCAACGATTGAGATGGCATTGGTTATGTCAGTGGGGTCTCCAGTTGCAACAATCACAGGAGTTGTAACAGATGAAGAAACAGAAGATCCCGTAAGAGGCGTTTTTGTTGATCTGTACTATTATGATATGGAAAGGTACAGTGACAATGATGGTCAGTGGTCAATGACCGAATTACCTTCTATGGAGCACTCCTATACATTTACCGCGGAAGATTACCTGCCAGAAACGCATGTGGTCGATCTTGGAGAGGATGATATAGAATTAGAAGTTAGTCTACGCCATTCAGATTGTGCTTTGAATCCGGAAGAATTAGCTCGTGAATTAGCTCCCGACGACAGTGAAGAGCTAAACGTTACGGTGACCAATGCTGGAAATGGTCCCTTAACATACACCACAGACCGCCGGTTGCTCGGTGATGCCAATGCTGCACCCTGGGAGCTGAGGGTTGATGTACCTGCTGGAATAGTAACCGAGGATGCACGTATTCATGGCGCGGTGTTTATAGAAGACAATTTCTATGCTTGTGGCGCAAATGATGGGGAAGCCGCCATTTATGTGTTGAATCGTGAGCAGGAACTTGTTAACCAATATCCCCAGCTGGGTGAAGGCCGTTATGGTTATAAAGATTTAGCCACTGACGGAGAAATTATTTGGGGATCAGGTGAACGAAACGTCTACGGCTTCACGCTGGAAGGTGAAGAGGTTATGTCATTTGAAAGTGGGATTTCACCCTGTAATAACCTCGCATGGGATTCGGACCGAGACATACTATGGGTTTCGGGCACGACTACTGATATCCTTGGATTTGATCAGGAGGGTAACCAGATAGCAGTTGTTGACAGGCAGGGATATCGGATTTACGGCCTGGCATACTGGCCGGATGATCCTGATGGTTATCAATTGTATATCTACCACAAGGTCAGCGAAGTCGGCAATTTGATGGTCGCAAAATTCGACATTGAAAACGATGAATCTATAGATGTTGCAATTCTCGAACACGAAGCAGGTGGAGTTGCACAGGGCTGTTTCATCACGAATCAGTACGATATCTACAGCTGGGTATTGATGGGAGTTGCCAATTCCGGCGCAGAAGACCGAATCGACATCTGGCAGATAGATGCCCGTAAAGACTGGATGGCAATTGATCCTGCTGAGGGTGTAATTGAACCCGGTGGAGACCGGGAATTTACGGTCACTCTCGATGCAACAGAATTGCCTCAAGCCCTCTTTGAGGGTGAGATTGTATTCCTTCACGATGGCGTTGGTGGGGAGACTCATCTTCCTGTTTCGCTGCAGGTGGGTGAGGGTGGAGGACCGGAAGAGATGGTTCTCGAACTCAACGATGGCTGGAATATGGTATCATCCTATATCCAACCCGATCCGGATGACATTGTAGAGATCGCCGCAGGTTTAGTTGATGCTGAAACCTTGATTATGATGAAGAATAGTATCGGACAGTTTTACAATCCTCAGTTTGGATTCAACAATATTCCGGGGTGGATGGTCAATGAAGGCTACATGGTCAAAATGGATGGTGCCGATGAATTGACTCTCACCGGGGAAGCTGTCCCCTGGAACGAGGGACTTGCCCTTGGTGCGGGATGGCAGATCATCAGTTATTATCCTCGTCAGGGCGTTGATGCAGTACTTGCATTGTCGGGCATAGTTGAAGTTCTTTTAATGGCAAAAGACGGAGAAGGTCGATTCTACAACCCGGAATTTGGTTTCAGCAACATGGGCAATATGGTTCCCGGGCAGGGATATCTGCTGAAAATGGATGAGGATGCTGAGTTGGTGTACACAGTTGAAGAAGAACTTGCCGGGCAAACATCTCCCTATCTGCGACCGAGTCTACTCCCAGTCCATTCAAATACCGGTGAGAATATGAGCATGCTCATTCTCACGGACATTTCCGAAGGTGAGATAGGGATATACTCAAGCGGTAATCTTGTCGGTTCAGGTGCTATCAAGAATGGTAAATGTGGTGTTGCTGTCTGGGGTGATGATTCAACAAC
>JABGPL010000050.1 GCA_018644935.1 Calditrichota bacterium
CACTGACCACCTGAGTTTATAGTGCCGCCGCCAACTAACAAACCATCAGGACCGAACGCCACGATTTCATCACCAACGTTTGCTTCGATGCAGTTGATATTGGTGATAAGAATGCTCATGTTTTGACCTGTATGTAATTCGCCTTGTTCTCCCACCCTGGTTTCAAAGGTGGGGTAGGGGGGGGTGTTTTCTTTCAGGTGAGGACACATGAAACCAAGAATCTGTTCCTGCTCCTCCGGATAATTCAAAACCACATCCTCGTCAACCTTTACCTGATACCCCTGAGTCTCACACCATGGTGGCATATTAGAGAAATCGAAAGCTGGAAGCATGAATTGACCATCACCGTTTTTGGCTATCAACACATGATCAATAATCGGAGTAAGGACAGGAAATTCAGTTGCGCTTGCATCAAGTTCATAGGTTGGCAGATAGGCGATCATATTCCAGCCTTCTTCAAGCGGAATATCCATGTCCGGAGGAATAGCTTCACCCGACCAGATCGCAAGGACAGCCTCGTCCAATTTGACCTGGTAGGCCTGTGTAAGATTCCAGAACGGGATGCTGTTAAACTCAAATGCCGGAGTGTAAAAATGACCATCTCCGTTTTTCATCAGGATAACATGATGGTTGTCCTCGTCGATGCGGAGTTGCTCGGTCATCAGAAGTATGTCCGGGCCTTCATCTCGTGCCCAAAATTCCTCATGTGGGAGAATGTTGATGGAAATCATGTTCCAGCCACGGTCTAACGGAACGTTACTTGCACCTTCGCCGGTACCGGACAAAGCAATAACATATTCCTGTTGATCAGGATCGTTGGAAATGACAGACAATTCACACTCATACTCACGAAGTTCACCAGGTGTAAAAGTTACCATTACGCTAAATTGTTCACCGGGGTCAAGATTGGAATTGTCTCGTCTGATAATATTATCGGCCCTAATGTTTGTTACCATAAATCCATTAATACCGAACTCGGGTTCCTGGTTATGTCCGCCCCAATCCTCAGCAATGTACTCTTCATGTTGGTCTGAATCCCAAATTCGGTACGAAAAAAAATCACCTCTTCGAAATCCTTCAATCTCCTCGGTATCCGGATCATCCGCGTAGACTCTTATCCCAAGTGGCTCACCATTGACAAATATCCCTTCCTCTACACGAGCAAATCCACCACAAATTCCACCTGGTGTGAAGATGCCAATGACATCACCTTCCACCAGCATCTCGTCCTCAAGCTGTGCCTCTGTTATGAGAATACACATGAATTCATCACCCTCCCTGAACTCCCAATTGAATTGAGGTTCACCCTCCCAATCATGCCTGAAGGCTTCATCATTAATGACGATATCCTCAATTTCAAGAATATCCTCTCCATCGTTACTGATCGTTAGCAAAATTCCATCGCTCTGACCCATCGGAATGACACCAAAACCGAGTTCTTCAGGTTCGATGAAAATATCAGGCGCTCTCCTTTCGATGCCCGTGCCAAAGAGCTCAATCCAGAGTTCTCTTTCATCGGGATCGTTTGTCATAATAATCAGAAACCCCTCGTATTCACGTTCCTCTTCAGGCTCGAAGAACACCAAAAACTCCAACTCGCCTTCGGGTTCGATGACCACCATTTCCCAATCCCATTCGCAACTAAAACACTCACCTTCAATAGAAATCTCTGCAAGTAAATCCACTCGGTTATGGTTCTCGAGCACGAAAATTTCTTCGGCTCGCTCGCCGACTTCAACAAAACCGAAGTCTTTTGGCTCCGGGGGCCACCACATGTCGTCATCCCATCCCTCACCTAATACATTGACAATAACCTCTTCAAAATCCGGATCATTGGAATTAATAATCAAGGTGCCCTCCCACCAACGAGCCCATTCAGGCTCGAAAAACACATTGATTTCAATCATCTCACCACCCGCAAGGCTGAAATCGCCATCATTGTCAGTCGAAAAGCACCTTCCCGCAACAGCAATCCGTGCAACGACAAGGTTTTCGTTTCCTTCATTGGAAATTATCAGTCCCATTTCGGCAATATCACCTGGATCGACATTTCCGAAATCAAGTTCTTCAGGTTCAACGCGGATTCGTGGTTGTGCAAGAGCTGCTACCGAGATCAGCAACATTACGAAAACAGGTGCTAAATGTCGTAAAAGTTCTTGTAGTTTCATTTTCATTCTCACAACTATACTTTTATAAGAGATTCACCTATCTCACAAGTATCAATTTCTTAATATCAGAAAAGTCCTGTGCTTGCATCCTGGCAATATACAATCCTGAAGGCAGATCAGATGCGTTTAATGTGATTGAGTGAACTCCTGCCTTTAATGGATCGTTAAACAACGTCCTGATCTTCCGCCCTGACAGGTTATAGAGATTGAGAGATACCTCAGATGCAACAGGGAGACCATACGTAATTTTGGTTGTCGAGTTAAAGGGATTGGGATATGCCGTATGTATGCCAAACTCGACCGGAATTACTGAAATGTCAGTCAATTTTACAACAGTAAAGGCATTGGTGGAGTAGCTCATTTCACCAGCGATAACTTCATATTCTACCGGGATTGGTTTATCATCACTCAGTATTCGTATTTCAAGTGGCTGGTCATATAATGCACCATCGAGCTGTGTCGATAGTGAATCATCACCCCAGATTGCGATACCACATTTTCCATCTGACAATCGACTTGAGCCGACCAGAATATCAGAAGCGAAAACTCCGCATTCTATTTCCTCATCTTTGAAATACTCCGATTTTAAATACTCCGACAAGATGAGAAGGCTCATATTTTGATCTGTTGGGGTAACTATTTGTAAATATTGAGGCAAGCTGTATTTACTCGAATAGTATACGGCAATCTGATCCTCAACCACATAAACTAAGTCTATTTCATCAGTCATCTTCACCATATACCCCATTCCCTCTCGGAGGTCACCCATATTACTAAAACCAAATGCCGGACTGTAAAAACGTCCCTCTCCATCTTTGGCAATCTCCAAAACATCTACAATACCAGAAAACGCAACAACCGCATCCACATCAACTCGTGGATAATAAGCTATCAGTTGCCAACCTGCTTCAAGGGGAAGTGCTTCATCAGCGGGAACGGGCAATCCTTCTATCGTTAATTGACATTGTTCTGTAACCTTCAGCAAATAGCCCTCTTCGACATCCCAACCGGGAATATTGCTGAAACCGAATGCGGGACTGTAAAACTGACCTCTCCCGTTCTTCATTATTTCCAGGAAACCATCCTCAACCAATGGATTGGTAAGTACTATTTCGTCATTCTCAAGAGGAGCTACATTAACCGAAACCATGTTCCAGCCCTGATTCAAATTAAGTTCTCTTTCCTCCTGTCGGTCTCCACCCTCACCTGCTGTCAGAGATACAGGTATTATCGACTCCCCACCGAAGCCGTCATGTGTAAATACTAAATCAGCAGTAAACTCAATGTCAAAAGGAAAAGAAAATGTGTTAAGCTGAACTGTCAAGTCGATATCATCTCCAGATTCAATTACTCCTTCGGTAGGTTCAACACTAACCCACCCGGTTGGAGCATCAATATGCCAGACTTCAATCCGGTCAGGTGAGTTCGTAATTGCCATAAAAACCCAGCTGAAAACGTCCCAGGTTCGTGTTATAGTACTTGCCCCCGCACTTCCCTCAACCTCCGGTTCCGTTACAAATTCAAATTCTCCGGTTTCTATGTCTACTCTGTACACCTGTCTATTAGCCTCACCGTTACTGCAAAACATATACAGATGAAAACCATCAGGATCATCAGGGTATGTGGCTAAACCGTACATTCTCAAATCGCCTGGCCTATCAAGAACCTGGATTACATCACCTTCTCGATCTACTCCGAAGATATCCGAAGTGATACCGGAAATCCAGAGCAGGTCGTTTTCTCTATCCCAGCCTATGCATCTCGAACTCCTCACTGGAGATTCAAAAGTGATTTCCAGGTCACCGCCTATTGTGAATCCATGTACATCATCTCCGTCAACGCCCCACAGCAGGTTTCCATCAAATGTCATATCCCGGTAACCATACCTGGAATCACCAAACTGTGTAAACTGCCTGACAAGCTCTCCTTCTTCGTTTAAGACATAGATCAAATTATCACCATCAGATTCACCACCTGCGACATAAAAATTGCCATCTACGAACTCAAGACCACCCAGCCTGTTGTTCTCGAGGTTATCACCTGCACTATATCCCCAGCGATGTGTCCAGGGATCAAGTTCCATTCCCTCCGGAAATACTCGATTTACAGTCCATGTTAAAGTGCCATTTCCTCCATTTGCAATATTAACAGGAATGTCTATTTCATTGTTTAAGGGCAATGCAACCTCAATAAGCGCAGGATCAGAGATAAACTCTGAGTGTAACAAGCCTATTTCAATAGATGTCTCCTCATCAACTTCTACACCGATTTCATCTTCAATCCATGTAAGGTAGTCTTCTATGAACGTTCTTATGGAGTACGTCCATGCTGGGAGTTCGCCAAAATCGAATCGGCCCTGATCGTCACTAACCGCCTCGTAATCAAAGCCTTCTATTGTTAAAAGAACACCTTCAACCGGGCGCTGGGTTTCTTCGTCGGTAACCACACCATTGAGGGTTCCTTCGCCTCTGGAAACAAACATCCCAACCGGGATTTCAACTTGTGGCTGACCCGGATCATTTGAATTGAACATAATCGTTCGCTGATATTCACCCGGTTCGAGATCTCCCGTAGAGATAATAACTGCGACATCCGTTTCTTCCTCAGGTTCAACCGTTCCCTCTACCGGATCGCATTCAAGCCAGTCCGGATCATCGCCTTCATCTTCTATTTCAAAAATTAGATCTCCTTCACCAACATTGCCTATATTCAGCACCTCTCTGTGTTCAGCATCTATTGCTATGACCAGATCGAAACGGACAGGCGCGATTTGTAGTTCAGCCAGATTGGCGAAATACAAATCGTCAAACACCCAGAAATTAGGATGCTGTGGTACATCAACTAACACGTAGGCTATGCCACCTCTTTCAATTGAGAGCTCTTGCATTTGTGCTTGCAAATCAACCTCAGCCTCACCAATCTCTTCATCATCCTCATTAAACGCGACCATGGTAGCTGGCGAACCACCCGGACCACCAACAAGAATCGACACGATGTCTACAGGATTATCGAAAATAATAAATTCAGGTTCGGTGGCTTCACCTCCTCCGTTGCCGAAATGTTGACCATTATTAAAGGCGACGAAGTTTGGTTCGCTATGACCATTGACTCCGAAATTGCCATCCTGATTGCAAACACCACCACCATCCTGATCGTTGCGTCCGCGGAAATTGACACCAAATTCAGCATAAAAATCATGCAAAACTTGAAGCCCGCCCCAGTTTCCGGCTACGTCTTGATCGTCAAAATTAATTAGTATTTCCTCGTCGCGTCGGGGTGGATGAGGTCGTGCAGGATTGAATATTTCCTCGTTATGTTGCGACAGGTGCGAAACAGCAGGTCGAAATAGTTCATTAACAGGACCCCGAGAAATCCGGTTACTCATGTATTCGACATAGCAGAAATCAACGTCGACTAATTCACGTTTCGAGAAGCGATCCTCCGACTCTGGTTGGAAATTCCCGCCAATGCAAGACAATTCCTTAACAGGATCAGGTTCGCAAAATGCGCTCACAGGGAAAATTACTGTAATCGCGAAAGCAAACAGTATTAGTACATACGAAGAAAATGAATAAATCTTTTCTGTTTTAAACATGACAACCTCAATATGTTATGATGCAACCAACGGATACATTTTTTTGCTATAGTAACGCTTTATTGCCCTATTTTACAAGGACAGCCTTACTTTTAGCCTTAAAGTCTGCTGTTTCCAACTGTAGTAAATACAATCCTGAAGAAACATGTCCTGCATTCCATTCAACGGCATGATGACCAGCTTCGGCTTGTTTGTTGATTATTGTAGCTACGATGCGTCCGGACAGGTCAAACACCCTTATGGAAACATGACCGGCTTCAGGTAATCCGAATCTAATTTGTGTTGTGCTGTTGAAAGGGTTGGGATAGTTCTGGGATAGATAATAATCCGTAGGTATTTTTGGTGTCTGGATTATGTCTATCACAGTGAATGAATTAGTTCGATAAACCAATCCATTTCCTGCTTGAATTGCCTTAACCTCAAACTCTATCTCCTTGACGGAAGCTGTATCCCAATACCGGAGCTCGAAGCTTTCACCTTCAGCCAGCCCGTCTTTTACGTCAGTTGATTTATCATCACCCCATACTGCAATACCACATCTGCCATCAGAGTCAATAATTCCAGCTCCCACTAAATTCCCTTCAGCGCTGAATGCTCCTATAAGATTTCCTACATCGGATTTAATGCGGGTGATCAGCACGCTCATGTTCTGACCTGTTGCAACAGATCTTCCCCCCCTGCAAAGTAGGGGGAGGGTATTGTCCGTCAGGTTGGGACACTCGACACCACGAACATCCTCCTGCTCCACCGGATAACTCAAAATCACATCAGCATTAACACTAACCTGATACCCCTGCGTTTCACACCACGGTGGCATATTAGAGAATTCCCACTCGGGAGAAATGAACCTCCCATAGTTGTCCTTGGCAATAATCAAATTATCAATAATCGGAGACAGCACGTAGAAATCGGGAGATCCGGCTTCGAGTTCAAATGGGGGGTAATATGCGATGATATTCCAGCCTTCTTCAAGCGGGATATCGGCATCTGCAGGAATTCGTATACCTGAATAGATAGCCTCAGCTCCCTCCTCCATCTTGACCTGATATCCCTGAGTCAAATTCCAATAGGGGATATTATTGAAATCCCAACCGGGAGCATAGAAACGTCCACCTTCATTTTTCATCAGCAATACACGATGCTGGTCATCGTCAATGCGCAGTTGATCCAGCATAAGGACAACATCCGGACCACGATTTTCTCCCCGACGGTAGTATTCTTCAGGTGGGATAATGTTTAATGAGACTAAATTCCAACCCGCTTCAAACAGCAATCTTAACTCGTCGATACTCGCTCCAGTCAACTCGATGGTGATCTCCTCATTTTCCGGATCATTGGCCATTATTGTCAATATCCCAGCATAATCACGAGCTTCTTCTGGAGCAAAAAACACCTGAATGTCCACACTCTCACCAGGAGCAATTTCGATTTCGTCTTCAAAATCTGTGCTGAACCCAGCTTCTTCCACTTGTATATTTAAAATGTTCAGAGCAGCTCTTCCGAGATTGCCGATAGTCAGGGTTCTCTCCTCAATTTCATCTACCGGAATTCTGCCGAAATCAATTTCATTTTGATCAAGTTCGATTATTGGAAGAGGGTCTAAAAACGCGGATACATCAAGTATAGCAAGACCTTGAATGTCCGCAACAAAAGCCAGGTCACCACTGATAGAAATTGCCCATGCAGTACCTGGTGTGTCATGGATGCCGACATCAACTGGATATTCGGGATCGGTCACATCAATGACGTATAAGCCAGCATCACGATTGGCGAGGAAAATCTTATTTTGGCGAAAATCTAAATCATATCCTGTACCTGGAATATCATATCCGTGGGTGTCAATCTGGAAAGGCTGTTCGGGATCGGCAATACCTAAGATAGTTAGATTTGGAATTTGATCGGTTGCCAGATACGCAAAATCACCATGAACTTCAATTTTTCGCGCGTAACCATTAAAATTCGCAACCGATACCCGTCTGGGTTCTTCAGGATCATTAATATCGGCAATAATCAACTGATTAAATCCCAGATATGCAAAATTGTCCTGAATTGCTATTCCATATGCGGGTACATCTAAAGAACCTATTTCGTTTGGATTTTCAGGATCTGACACATCGACAATCCGAAAATGATCATCCCTGCTTGCTTCACCAATGTAAATGAGATCACCCGAATTGACTAAATCATACATTCTTCCTGGAGTATCGAGGTGCCCAATCTCAACTGGGCGGTCAAGATCAGAAACATCGATAATCCGTAGTCCAACATTTAATGTAGCAACATAAACCAGTGTCTCATCATCTTCATCCAGGCAAATTCGATATATTACATCCGGTAGATTGATGATCCCCAACTCTCGCGGTCGCTGAGGGTTAACAATATCTAAAATTTTCAGAATGTTACCATCTGCAACATAAGCCAAATTTCCCCTTACTTTCACATCCCGAGTTACATCTCGCGATGGCAAATAACTGAGTTGACGGATTGCACCCATTCCGAAACCGGACAGATCGATGGTAATCTCACCTAACTCCGGATCATTCGACAGGATTGTCAGAGTTCCCTCATGCCTGTTTATAACTTCCGGAGTAAACGTCACTCTGATTCCGTGTGTCTCATTTGCAGAAATTACTACCTCTGCCTCAAAATTCGTACTGAAATCATCACCGTCCAGTACAGCATCAAGAATAATGAGGTCACTGTGTCCTTCATTTGAGATGGTTAAGGTGCGGGATAGGGAACTGTTCAGATTTGTAGGCTCGAATTCTAAATCCTCATGGGAGATATCAATTGAGGGAATTGCAGAAATGACTCGAATTCCGCTTTCACCATCTGCGAGATATATCAGCCCATCAGAAACTGCTACTTTATAACTTGTCTCCGGAGTGTCAAATCCGCCAATCAGCTCGGGTTCTCTCGGATCGGAGATGTTGACTATTTTTAAACCTTCAGAGCCATCAGCAATGAAAGCGTAGTTCCCTGAGACAGCTACACCGTAGGCGAATCCCTCTGTATCTAACCTTCCATACCTGGACGGACCCTCAGGTCGACGTACAGATACTATCTGGAGACCGTCGATTTCATCTGCGATATACGCAATATTATTTTCGACAGCAATGCTCATTGCTTCCCCTGGAGAGTTGTATACACCAACTTCCTCAGGATTTGATGGATCTGAAATGTCGAAAACTATCATCCCGCTTAGTCTATCCGCCACATATGCAAAATTCCCCGAGACAAAAACATCCTGCGCAACATCCGGAGTTTCAATTTCTGCTAACTGCCTCGGATTTTCGGGATCTGAGATGTCTAAAACACGAAATCCACCGATCACATCGGATAAATATGCCGATTCGCCATCAATGGCAACGCCATTAATAATGCACTCATCGGCGAAAGAGCCTATCACTTCAGGTTCTTCGGGATTGCTGATATCTACGATTATTAATCCGCGAGGCCCGTCACCGATTAAGGCGATGTCGCCAGACACTACAACACTTAATGCACTCCCCGGAGTATCGACAAATCCTATTTCAGCCGGATCTTCGGGGTTTGATATGTCAATTATGCGGAGTCCTGCCTGATTATCTGCTACATATGCAAATTCACCGACCACAACAATGTCATTGGCATCACCCGGAGTGTTGAAAGAGCCGATTTCTAAAATTTCGGCATTAAGGCTGCCACAAATGAGAACTGCGGTAATAAAAAAGACAAGATTAGATTTCAGCATGATTGACTCATGTATTTGTGGATGAAGATTCATCAGTTTCGTACCGTTCTTGGCGAACGATTTAATGCAGAGCACAGATTCTTGCAAGTGCCGCACTAATAGTTAGAATGGATGAAAGAAGAGTTGCTGTAAGCTAATTAATAATATCACCGTAATTTAACGCTTTTCTCTTAGAAAGTCAAGGTTATACAATATTGTTTTTACTGTTGTTGAACGGTGTTTTCTGAGTGTGCACTCCACCGCTGCAGATACTCACGGCTTTCAATTCATTGAACGCGAAGCTCGCACTCTGGATTTTTATTAGCGAGGAACATCAATATTATGTTCTTTTAACTTCTTATAAATATAGGTACGGGAAACCCCTAAATGTTTGGCAGTTTTGGTGACATTCCAGAAGTTCTGCTTTAACATTCCTATTAATTCTGATAACTTATCTTTGGTTTGGTTCTGGGCATTTGAATCAACAAATATATCTCTTGTGGTTCCAGGTTTTGGGCGGTGTGTGTACTGCTGGAGAAGGAATTCGGGGTGGAAATGACCGGGTTCCAGTATCTCGTCATGACAGAGTATCATCGCACCGTTAATGGAATTCCTGAGTTCGCGAACGTTACCCGGCCAATGGTAGTCGATCAGTAACTCCATTGCAACATCAGAAATGTCCATGACTTTCCGGTCTAGTGATTCGTTGAAAAAATCCCGGAAATAATCCACCAACAGTGGCAAGTCATCCAATCTATCACGCAGTGGTGGGATGGCAATTGTGAAAACACTGAGGCGGTAGAACAAATCTTCACGGAAACTCAGGTCTGCAACCTTCTTTTTCAGATCCTGATTTGTCGCTGCTACTATTCGTGCATCTGTCTTGCGGGGTTTCGATTCACCGACCCGAACATACTCATTTTCCTCGAGCACCCGTAGGAGCTTTGCCTGCATGTCAGCGGGGACATCTCCAATTTCATCGAGGAACAGTGTTCCTCCCATTGCCTCTTCAAAGACTCCTTTCCGATCCCGAGTTGCTCCGGTGAAAGAACCTTTAACATGACCGAAGAGTTCACTCTCGAGTAGATTTCCGGAAAGTGCTGCACAATTCACAGCGATGAATGGTCCTTCAGATCTTTTACCTTTGTAATGAATTGCCTTTGCAACCAATTCTTTTCCGGTTCCACTTTCACCAGTGATAAGAACATTTGTTGCAGTTGAGGATACTTCATCTATTAACCGGAAAACATCTTGCATAGGAGGACTGTTTCCGATAATATCATGGAATCCCTCAACGGACGCGGAATTGCCTTTGTGCAGGTAGAGTTGTGTCACATCCCGTATTACAAGCAGGGATTCTGCATTATTATCTTCGCTAATTGAAAGAAGCCTGACTGTAGTCTGAATAATCTTTATGTCACCGAAAGCGGTTACAATCTCGATATGTGGATCATAAGCTGGAGTCCTGCTGTCAATGGCTTTGGAGATTAAAGCCTGAACAAAGTCATATCCTTCAGAAAACAATGATTTCAGTTCAACTCCAGTAACATTGTCTTGCAATAGATTGAAAAAATCACAAAAAGCTGAATTTGCGTTTAATATCCGGCTGAATTGGTCAAGGCTGACAATCCCATCAAAAACACTATTAAAAATAGCATCAAGATGAGCATGATTCCGCTGGAGTTCGAGCTCTGCTTTAGTGCGTTGTTCGATTTCGACATTCAGGAGCTGGTTAGTTTCTCTTATTGTCTCGGTACGTTTTTCAACTCGCGCTTCCAGACGATTGAAATCACGCATCATCGTCCGATGAGCTCTTGACCCGGCATTAGATATCCAAATATTAATCCCAATAGCGACAGGGAAAATAAAGAGAATAAGGAGCTCCCATCTCCATTTAATCATTCGCCACAAAAAGCCACCCGGCACCACAGTAAGAAGCGAATAGTTTGCTCCTTTTCCAGTAGCAAGATAGTCCCTGCTATCACCCCCACCCGTCAACCGGATTGGCAGCAATCTACTTCCGATTTTGCCTGTAGACTCGATTCCTCCGTCAAAATTATAGAGGAAAAACACGTCATCCCCATATTTCGCCGCAAAGACAATTTCCTCATCCTTAAGTTGGACAATCGGGCAGAATTCCTGGGATTTGTTTAGGTACACCTCTATTGCATTATCAAAACTACCATCTTTTCGCAGTAGTCGGGCTTTCTTATCCGCCATCCTGACCAAACCGAGGTAGTCGCATTCTCTTGCGGTAATTCCAGCAAACGGGATGAATTTCCCATTGAGTTTGGAACGGTTAATAACTGATCCATTAAACCGGTCGAGGATCAGAACTGTGGTAGTCTCTTCAGATTGACCCACTGTCAGGATATCCTGACAGTAATACGCTACTATTGGTTTTTTAGGATTTTCATCAGCGAAGAGCCCAACCTCCCCGACTTTTGTTTCAAGTGGTAACTGCCAGCGGACATTTCCGCGGGTATCATATTGAATAACAGCACCGTGATTATCATCAATGAAGTCCACCGGGTTTAGACCTGAAGCCTGTTGTTCCTGCATAAGCCCGGATGAGCTGTATTTATAGGATGATCCACATATGGTCAAAACTGTTTCTTCATTCGGCAATTCATGCCACTGTCCGATTACAGGATAGAATTCTGTCCTGTGCTTCGAAACTCTTTTTGGAGGATTTCCTGATTCATAAATATAAATCCAGCGATGAGTTCGAGCTTCTCGCGTTCCCCATACTCCGACCGCAAAATGTTCACCTGACGAAGCAGGAGTTACCAGATCTGCTTCCTTCAATACCCTCGCATTCACACCCCAAAAAGGTTCGTTTTCAAATGTGGTATCCCCAATCAGGTCAGAGAAACCGATGTTATCGAGAATTGTCTTCTTTTCCAGATTATTGTGAACGCATAACAACACACCCTCAATTCGCGTAGTATCTCCGGAAAAAGGAAATGTCGGATAGGAGAGAACATGAAAGAGTTCATCTAGCCCGTTATTATCCGCATCGACCGGATTAATCCCGGGAATGCGACCCCATCCTCCGAGAATCCCCTCGTGAAGTTTCTTCCCTTTTGGGCTCACAATCCTGAATTCGCAGGTACCGTTGTTTTCATGAATGGTCACCAGCGAGCGTGTCGATTTATTCAGAAATTTCACACTCTGCAAGTCCGATGAATACAGAGCTGTGTTGTTTATGGGTGTTTCTACAAGGCGGTAGGGATACGTTTTTGGATTATGGAGGTTGCGGGTGGAGTTAAAATAACTGACTTCAAACAGGATTATCAGAAGAAATATCAGAATAAAGATATTACTGAACCTGAAGTGCTTTCCCTGCTTTGTGAATTTAGAAAATCTGGAAATCATCTCCCAACTACGCTAAAGGAATCCGATGTTGCTTCTCCCCCATCCTACTTTTCGCAATCTAATCAACTCTTGTTGGATTTTCAAGTGTAAATGGATAAGGGGATGCATGTAAAGTAACTTAAGACTTAAAATTAGCATCCATATAACAAAAATGACGATTTGAGCGAAGATTGATCTTTGGCTACTTTCTAATTATATTTTAATTACTAGGATAGATATTCAGTTTGTTTCAGTTCGCATACTGAAGAAAGAAGAAAAAAGGATGAAAATGTCTATAAAAATCCAAGTCAATAAGCAAAAACTTGCCAAATTATGTAGATAAAGTAATATCCGGAAACTCTGGCTATTTGGCTCCGTGTTACGCGACGACTTTACACCTGAAAGTGACGTGGATGTATTGGTAAGATTTGAACCTGAGCAGATTCCGGGATTCGGAATCTTTCGCATTGAGGAAGGATTATCCGCATTAATGGAAAAGCGAAAAATTGACTTAGTCGTTGAGGAAGAACTGAATGATAGGATTAAGGACCATCCATTTTTCCAGAGGCAGGTTATATATGAAAAAGGATGACATGGTTTATCTCGCTCACATGTTAACCTATGGACGGAGTGTTGTTGATAAGGTTAGTGAGGTGAACTGGGAAGAATTTGATAGAGATGATAATTTGCGGTTAGCTGTCGTTCATTTAATTCAAATTATTGGCGAAGCCGCGAGATGTGTATCTGAAGAAACACAGAAGGAACATGCCAATATTCCTTGGTCGGATGTAATAGGGATGCGACATCGAGTCGTACATGATTATCTTAACATATAATACCGAGTTGCCTGGAAAGTCGCTAAAGAAGATCTACAACCAGTGATTTCTGAGTTGGAAAAAATCATTCCTCCCGAAGAAAAGAAGGGAATCAATTCAATCCAGATTAAATAGAGTAAGAGGTAGATACGCATAAGCCTCAGTGCTTTTCCCTGGTTCCTTTGTGTCTTAATGGCTACAAAAAAACTCCACATTCTCATTTAATAATTAATGCCTCGCCTGGAACGAAAATCTAATCTGACGTGGCTGTCTGATTACTTGATTATTTCTGGTGTAAACAACTTGATATACATCTGAAACCAGATCACCAAACAGCATGAAAGCGGAACGTAAGTCCTCAATGGAATTGACCATCCGGTACTGACCACCAATTGCGAGATCTTGCAAAACAGACACTTCAACTCCGCCTATGCCCTGCAATCCCATGGTATAGCTTGTTATCGCCTCATCTGTTTCCAGGAGGTTCTGAATATCTTCCGGGGTTGACTGAGAATAGTTATCTCTTCCATCAGTAAAAGTCACAAGGGCTTTGCCCTCTGCATTTTCGTCTCTCAATATATTAATCCCTGCCTGCATCGCATCATATAATTTCGTGTTTTCATCCTGCTCAAGCCCATCGATATAGTTCTTTACATCCCAGCGAATATCCGTAAGAGGAAATGATTGAACGTCTGTTGAGAATGCCACTACGCCAACCTTCGCGCCTACGTTATTGTCCTTTATTATATCTACAAACTCTTTAGCGATTTCCTTTACCGTGTAAAAATCATTCCCAAGTGAACTGCTGACATCAAGCACGAGAACGACTGCGATTTGGGTCAGATTCTGCATCCGCATTGAAAACTCAGGGAACCAAACCCATTCACCGTTTACTAATTCATGAATTTGTAAAGTGTCTATGTCATACTTTAAGTCTTGAGTGGACACACTGACCATGTTTAATGCGATGTTTACATTCCTGCCGATTGTTGATACGGTAGGCATCTGTGAGTAATTAATAGCGTAGTGAGTCAGCGTGTCAATAATCTCGAAATCCGGATTTGTACCCTCTGTATTTGTGTATGAGCCATACATATCAAAACCAATCAGAACGTCATCATCGTCTGATGTCGGTGAATCGCAAGACAAAAAAAGTGCTGCACAGATAAGTTGTGTTAAAATCAGCTTCAAGAAATTTGACCAGGTCATTTTTTTTCCGGAGTTATCGGTTTTTGTTTTTCCAGTTTGTCCGAGGATGCACTATCGGTAGGAAAGCATTCCAACTTGTCCATCTCGCGATAGCGGGATTCCTTAAATAGCAACAGCTTGTAAATAATCCGCGTTGCCGAGGACAGTCAAATAGAATGTTCGACCTACAGAGCTCTGCCGGCTTTGCACGTTAATTTATAATTATACGCCAATAATGTCAATAGACTCGCTGGGTTTATGTTTATTAAAAGGAGTTGAACGGGATATGATCGCTTCCAGTGTTAAAACAAGCCTCAATTAACACTCCATCTGCAAATAAATCCATAATAAAGATTGCGTATGAAGCCTACAATAACTACCGTTCATTATCAACGGTCAACCAAACAACAGAAAACACATGCTAATCAAACAAGCCATACAAAACATCCGCAAAATTAAATACAAAAATGAACAGAGCCCTGCGCTCGAAACGACTGCTCGGAAATTTATTTCGCAAATTCCGGGAGCATTTGCTGAAAGTGTTTCATCAATGAACCATGATGAAAGTGCTGGCACTTTTAACATTGCAGTAGCCAGCGCTGAAGAACTACAAAAACTTCGTGTTACGAAGGCTGAGATTCCTCTGGATAATTTCATTTTCTTCAATATTCGTAAAGACGGGTCTGGATTTTTGATCGTCTCAAAACCATACTTCCTGTTCTCGTTTGCCTCACACATCTTTGATAACCTGCTTGATACTGACATTGAAGATTTTGCGTCCGGAAAGTTTATCACCCCTGCATTTGATTGGCAACGGGTGTCTTATGACTATTTCTTGACTCAGGAAGGTCGGATACAGCGCAACTTCGACCGGGAAAGCTATGTTCGGGAGCTCGCACGGCTTGGGTTCACTCATCTCGAAGTCAACGGGCTCGGATTTCCAATGGGGATAGAAACCGGACCGAAGGGTGAGATATACCCGATGTTTTACACTTACTGCCCCGCGCTTGACCAATTTGTCTACAGCGAGCTGAACAAGGGTCTGTATCCAAATTATTATCTCTCTGCAAACATGAAATACCTGAAAGAGAATGTTCGGTTAGCGAAAGAATACGGTCTCGTTCCCGGGATATTGAGCTTTGAACCGCGCTCTGTTCCCGAAAAATTCTTCGACAAATATCCAATGTTGCGCGGCGGGAGAATTGACCATCCTTTCCGAAGCTTCATTCCCCGATACACGATGACAATCACTCATCCAAAAGTCCGGGCACATTATGCGGAAATGATGCAGAAGCTGATGCATGAAGTCCCCGAGCTCGAGTTCTTTAACGTCTGGACAAATGACAGTGGTGCCGGATTCGAACACACAAAATCACTATACGTTGGGCGCAATGGGGGTCCATATCTCATCCGCGAGTGGAAAAACGATGATGAAATTGCGCAACTCGCCGGCGAAAATGCCCTCCGCTTTTTTCACACATTGCGCGATGCTGCACGAGAGGTCAATCCGGATTTCAGGGTCATAACCCGACTCGAATCATTTTACGGCGAACATGACACAGTATGGGAAGGCTTGGGTAAGGGCGTTGATGTTGAAGCTACTTCCCTAATCGCCAGAGGCTGGGATTCTCCCTATGCTCATCCACGCTATAAAGATGTCAGGGACGTTAACGGCGGGACAATTTATCAGGCAGATTTCAACGAACGGGAAACGCAGCTGCTTTCCGACATTGAGGATCGTGACGGCAGGGCACATTTTTATTTTGCGACGGGTCCCCACTCCATGTTCGAGCCGCTTTTGGGCGTACCATATCCAGGGTTGACTTTCGGAAAATTAAAAGCCATGTATGATGGGAATGTAAACAACCTCGCAATGTGTGGTGGTGCGTTCCCACCGGATCTCGTTCCGTACAATCCAAATCATGAAATCGTCCGGCAGTTCCAGTTTGATGCCGGGATGGACATAAAAAAAGTCGTCAATGATCTGGCAAAGCGATGGGCTGGGGATGAGTTTGGAGAAATACTGGCTAAAGCCTGGAATTATACTGAGGATGCGATTGTTGCATATCCAAACATAACATCCTTATATTCGACATTCGGGTTTACGTGGTATCGGCTCTGGCTGCGACCATTTGTTCCGAACATTGAAGCCCTGCCGCAGAAAGATCGGAATTACTATGAGGAATTTATGTGTACAACTCCTCACAATCCGAACAACGTCGACCTTAGCCGTGATGTTCTGTTTCAGTTGACAACACCTGAGAAAAGCCTGAGAGATATCGAACGTATTGACGAAAATCTCATGGAACCGATTGAAGAAGCAATTGAGATGCTCCAGAACATCGAGCAGGCTGCCATTTCAAAACTCAGCAAAAAGAACGTTATCAGCGATCAACTCGTCCGTATCAGGGCGTTGCGTTGCTGGTTTGTGACCTCAAGGAGTGTTGCTGCCTGGGTAGCCGGGGTTTATGGGTACATGGCAGCACAAAATGATACTGAAAAAGACAATGCAAAAGCGATTCTGGATAAAATGACGGATATGGAGATCGCCAATACTGAAGAACTAATCGAGCTTGTTAATTCAGGAGTTGAATTTATGGCGATAACCGATCAAGGTGAAACTCCGCTGATCTACGGCTCCAATTTCGCTGATCTTCTGCCCAGACGCATTGAATTGATGCAAAAACACCGTGATGATGAACCCTTCATTGACCACAATTATGTCGAGCGAAAAGCCGGGGAGATGATTTAAGCAATAGTAGCGTAGGCGTCCCTGCCTGCGTTTGGGATACACAATAACGCAGGCAGGGACGCCTGCGCTACGAAATATAAACCGTGCCTGCAGATGAGGGCGTCTGCAAGACAAGATGTTGTTACTGTCTCACAAGAGGGAGCATCTAACACCACAAGAAAAAGGAGTAAAAAATGTTCCTGACATTACTGATAGTAACGTTCCTGACAGCCTTCGGTGTATCGTTGATAATCGTAATGCTCTTCAAGAAATCTCTTGGACGCATTCTCAACCGAATTATCAACGACGAGATCAGTGTTGCCTGGTCAAAGTACATGATGTTTGCGATCTTTGTCGTTGGTATCTCCAGTGGGGTACGTATTCGAGCTTTAGAGAAGTATATAACGGCAGATCAAGTCAGAGAAGGCGCAGAGGTTATCGTCCTGAATATGGACCGTTGGATTCTTGAACTCTACCGGACTATCATCGGCACGTTACAGGGGGTTGCCTGGATGTTGCTCGTTTTCTTTGTTTTTTCATTGATTGCATATGTAATCGTCAAAATATTTGAAGGCAAGAAGTCGAAAGAGTTAAAGGTAACTGAAAGCGGTGGAGAGAACGGATAAACAATGCGTATTGGAATTGACAACTACGGCCTACACCCATTGGGACTAAGTCCTTTAGAAACTATCCAGTGGGCAATTGACCACAAAGCTGATGGAGTGGCATTTTCGGGTTTGAATGAAAATGACCAGAAGCTCATAACCCCAGATTACCTGCGAGACATCCGGCAATTTGCGTCTGAATATGACCTCTATATCGAATGGGGCGGAGCCCAGCATATCCCTCTCGATATGGGATCGTGGGCAGCAAAGGATATCTTTGAAGTAAATCGTAAGGCCGCATCAGAAGCTGAAGCTCTTGGTACGGGGATTGTTCGTTCCTGTTCAGGTGGGCTAATGCGGTGGAAGCCGGACAGCCCGGCTACCGACATTTTTTTGCAAGAAATGGCTGGTGCACTGAAAGCGCAACGCCAGATGTTGATTGATTGTAATGTCATCCTCGCTATTGAAACACATTTCGAGTTTACTACCCACGAGCTGAGGAGACTTTTTGAAATGTGTGAAGCTGAGCCCGGTGAATATCTCGGCATTTGTCTCGATACGATGAATCTGATGACTATGCTCGAAGACCCGATCAGCGCAACTGAGAGAATACTTCCCTACGTTGTCAGTACCCACATTAAAGATGGAGGGATATTGCTCAATGACGATGGGATGGTATCTTTCCCAACAGAAATCGGCAATGGAGTAATTGACATTATAAAAATCATCAACCAACTCGAAACTCTACCATGGGACATTGACCTGTCTGTCGAGGATCATGGCGGAGATTTTCCGCTCCCGATTTTTGATCCGGCTTTCCTGTCGGAGTTCCCCGATTTAACAACCCACGAAATGACTGAAATTTTGCTATTGACCCGGCAAACTCAAAGGAAACAGGAAGCAGGAGAATGTATTGTTGTCGACCGAGAGGAATGGGCTGATCACTGCGAAATTCGGATAGCACAAGATATCACAGCATTAAAGAAACTAATGGAAAACAGATGACACCTCCAATAACAAAAGTTTCTGCTTCTATAATAATCTTTGATCCCATCGATCGGGTCCTATTAGCAAAACGGTCATTTCAGAAGCTTGAAGATCCCGGACTCTGGGAAACAATAGGTGGTACACTCGAATTTGGCGAATCCCCAGAGACTTGCCTGAGAAGAGAGGTTACTGAAGAAATCGGTTGTAAAATTGCCTCTCTGCAATTGTTTAATGTTTATAATTACCTTAATGATAACATTCATTTGATTTCTGTAGTTTATCTTGGTGTTCTATTTGGCAGACCAAAGGTCTACAATATTGAAATTGAGGATGTCCGATGGTTCTCTGAGCATGAGATAGATTCAATAGAATTCTCCATTAACTGCAAACAGCGAGTCCTCGATTACTTTCTGTTTAAACATAGTCAGAAACAAAACCTAAATTAGGCAAAACCCAAAATGCCGCACGAAACTTTCAGATACAGATCGACCGAGGAACTACACAACAAGGCTCTTGAATTGGGTCTGAACTTACCTATTCAGGACTCAATTACACCCTTACTTGAACCAGTAAACATTGGTTCAAAAACAGTCCCAAACCGGATTGCGGTACACCCGATGGAGGGATTTGACAGCAAATCCGATGGTTCTCCGGGAAAATCTGCTTTCAGGCGCTACGGTCGATATGCCTCGGGTGGGAACGGGATGATCCAGTTTGAAGCCACCGCGATTACCCAAGACGGTCGGTCCAATCCGGGACAGTTGCTGCTGAATGAAAAAAATCTCGACAGTTTCAAGCAACTTGTTGACCATACCCGAAGTGAGGCAAGACTGGAATTTGGAGATACTCATGACCCATTTTTAGTGCTGCAAATTACACACTCCGGTCGGTACAGCAAGCCAGACGGCAAACCGTTGAACAAGGTTGCAGCTTATAATCCCAATCTTGATCATGACCGTGAAAAACTCAACTTTTTCAGTGATGCTGAGCTCGACGAGTTAAAAGAAACGTATATAAAAGCGGTTATTCTGACAAAGCAAGCAGGATTTGATGCGGTCGATATAAAGGCATGCCACGGGTACCTTTTGCATGAGTTGCTCGGATCACATACTCGGGAGGACAGCAAATACGGTGGGTCATTTGAAAATCGAACTCGTTTTCTGCTCGAAGTGGTTGAAGCTGCCCATCGAGAAGCTCCCGAAATGGTTACTGCTGTAAGACTGAACGCAACGGACGGCATTGCTTTTCCATATGGTTTTGGTGTCCCGGAAGATGGTACTCCTTACATTGATCTGTCTGAACCGAAATTACTAATCAGGCAACTAATCGCAATGGGATGTTCACTGATTAACATCACAACCGGAATCCCATACCATTCCCCACAACTTGTTCGTCCATTCGACAGACCTGTTAAAGGCACTTCAATTCCTGAAGAACACCCTTTGGAAGGTGTAATGAGGATGGTGAATATCGCTGGCGAATTACAACACGAATTTCCAGAAACACCAATTGTCGGCACCGGGTACTCATGGCTGCGGCATTATTATCCTTATGTGGGAGCAGCAGTCCTGAACTCCGGCAATGCAGCTCTTATTGGACTTGGGCGTAATTCATTTGCATATCCGGACTCTCCAAAAGATCTGATGGAATTGGGTGAACTAAATTTACGTAAGAGTTGTGTCACCTGCTCAAAATGTACCGAACTTATGCGAATGGGACGAAAAACAGGCTGTGTAACTCGGGATACGGATATCTATTTGAGAGAGTATAAGCGGAAGGATTGAAAAACTCTTTTGCGTTCCCACGTTCCATTAGCTGTGTGGGAATTGTGAAAAGAGTTTCATCTGGCGTCCTCGCCTGATGAAACAACAATGACTTAAGTGTCAGGTAAGGACGCCTGACACCACTTATAAGCTATTCTCGGACAGACTGTCCAGCACCGCAAAGAGGGATTCAAACGGATGCAAAAAAACGAAACCAAAATCAACACTACAACCCTACCGGTAATCTCTGCCAACACGATAATCATCGGCAGTGGTGCTGCTGCTTTAAATGCCGCCGTATCCCTGCATGAATCAGGTCAGGAAGACATTGCTATTGTTACAGATAACTGGGGAGGTGGGACATCCAACAATGCGGGCTCCGACAAACAGACGTATTACAAACTCTCTCTCGCAGGGAAGAATCCCGACTCACCTTCCCGGATGGGTGAAGATCTGTTCAACGGTGGTTGCATGCATGGCGATATTGCACTTTGTGAATCGCAACATTCAGCGCAAGCTTTTTTCCACCTCGTCCAACTTGGCGTTCCTTTCCCTCACGATAAGTATGGCGGATACATCGGATATAAAACCGATCACGACAAATACGCCCGTGGAACTTCAGCGGGACCGTTGACTTCTCATTTGATGTTTGAAGCACTGGCTCGAGATGTTCGAAAAAAAGGAATAACCGTCTACGACAAGTATGAAGTTGTCGAGTTACTGACCGAAATCAAAAACGGAAAAAAGCACTCAGTCGGGGCTATCGCTCTTGATAAAACCAAACTTGACTCCTCATCTCGAGGATTCGTTCTTTTCAATACTGTAAATATAATCCTCTCGACCGGTGGTCCAGCTGGGATTTACAAAGCATCCGTTTACCCGAAAAGCCAGACTGGTTCGACAGGCATGGCTTTGAAAATTGGAGCTATCGGAAACAATCTGACCGAATCGCAATTTGGGATAGCATCAATCAAGTTCAGGTGGAATCTGTCAGGAACATATCAACAGGTAATCCCCCGCTATTTCTCGACCGATCAGGACGGAAACGATGAACGCGAGTTCCTGAACGACTACTTCCCGGATATGGGCAAGCTGGCAACGGCTATTTTCCTTAAGGGATATCAATGGCCATTCGATCCACGAAAAGTTTCAAGCTATGGTTCTTCGCTGATCGATATTTTAGTTTACCATGAGACGGTTTCTCAGAAGCGGCGAGTATTTCTCGACTATACTAGAAACCCGAAAGGTAATGACATACTTCGGGACTTTTCGTTTGATTGTCTTGAGAAAGAAGCTTCCGATTATCTCAAAAAGTCTGGAGCAAACCGGACTTCTCCGATTGAACGACTTCGCAGGATGAATCAACCCGCGATTGATCTGTATCGTGATCATGGTATTGATATCGCGAGTGAATATCTTGAAATTGCAGTTTGCGCACAGCATAACAACGGCGGGTTAAAAGGCAATATCTGGTGGGAGTCCAATATCCGCCACCTTTTCCCGGTCGGTGAGGTAAATGGTACTCACGGTGTTTATCGCCCCGGTGGGTCAGCATTAAATGCTGGACAAGTTGGAAGCCTGCGTGCTGCAATGTTTATCGCAAAACGTTACAGCACTCAACCTCCTGCTCAAGATGAATTTGAGCAAGTCGTTCAATCTCAGGTTGAACGAACTCTTTCGATCACAGGCAATGTTGTTGATTGTACAGACTCAAGTGATTTTTATCTGCTTTCGGAAATAGATAGGCTTCGCGAGAGAATGTCGGCATTCGGAGCTCATATCCGAAATCCAAATCATATTGCCATCGCAGTAAGTGAAGGCTGGGAGCAATATCGAAAGTTGAAAGAGAGGATCAGAACGACCGCTTCTAATTCTTTACCGTTGGTTTTCAAAGCTCTTGACCTCTGCCTGACCCATGCGATTTATCTTGAGGCAATTGCCGAGTATATATCTCGCGGTGGTGCGAGCCGGGGTTCATACATTGTTATAGATCCAGACGGAAAAACACATTGTGATGAGCTTGGAAAGGAATGGCGCTTCAGTATAAACGATAGAGATGATTTTGTCAACCGCAAGATCCTTGAGATTTCATTAGGTACAGACGATAATGTTACAAAAAACTGGGTTGATCCAAGACCAATCCCGGACGATGATTTGTGGTTTGAAAATGTCTGGCAGGATTACCGGGATGGAAATGTTATATAGTAACAGAGAATCCACAGGGGATAAGTTTTGTGAATAACCGACCTGTAGCATTAGTGACCGGCGCAAATCGTGGTATAGGGCGTGCAATTGCACTTTCGCTCTCAGAAGCAGGATATGATATTGCAGGAATCGATTTAAAGTTCAATGTTGCGGACCCTGCCGGAAAAAGCCTGATATCTTTAATTCATGCGAATGGTGGTGAATTTCTGCAAATAGAATCCGACATCAGCAATCTTGACAAACACGAAATTGACATCGGATTGATCATTGAAAAATTTGGGAGATTAGACCTCCTCGTTAACAATGCTGGCGTAGCTCCCATAGAGAGATTGGATGTTTTGGAAACGACTCCCGAGAGTTTCGACCGGGTGCTCGATATAAACCTGCGAGGAACATTCTTTTTGTCTCAAGTTGCTGTACGGCGCATGCTTGAACAGGTCGGAAATATCCCGGATTATTCACCAAAGATCATTTTCATCACCTCCATATCAGCGGTAGTTTCCTCACCCGGCCGAGCCGAGTATTGCATTTCCAAGGCAGGATTAAGTATGACAGCGAGTATCTACGCAGATCGTTTATCCGATTCAGGAATTAACGTCTATGAAATCCGTCCTGGAGTAATTCAAACGGCGATGACAGCTCCTGTGATTGAAAAATACAACAAACTTATCGCAGATGGATTGATTCCTCAAAAACGTTGGGGATTTCCGGGAGATGTGGCGATGGCAGTAGTCGGCCTCGCAAAAGGTTATTTCGACTATTCAACCGGAATGGTTTTTGAGGTCAGCGGAGGCATGGATATCCGGAGTTTATAAAATCTCTTTTGAAGAAACAGGAATGCTCATCCCCCTGGCTTTGCATTTCAAACCGAAATAAATGAACATGAATAAATCACAAAAACTTTTTAGCATCCTGCGGGAAAAACGCCTGATAGCCCTTTTGACACCAGAAAGTGTCGAACAATGCATTAGTGCTTACGAGATATTATATGAATACGATGTGATCCTCGAGATTGCATTTCGTTCTCAAATCGCACTTGACGGGATAAAGGGAATAATTGCAAAATACCCCAAAGCTTTACTGCTTGCAGGAACGGTAATGACCCGAAAGCAAGCTGAGGAATCCATAGATGCAGGAGTCGCTGGAGTGGTTTCAGCCGACTATATTCCCGAAGTTGTCGAAGTCTGCGTCAAACACGATGTCATGTGCGCACCCGGCGGATTATCAGATGCAGGCAAGCAACTGGTCAGGAAGGCTGCTTTATATGATTGCGAATTGAACGTGCTTCGCGAAAAGTATCCCCATCAATGGGTTTATAAACTCTTCCCGGCAATTGCTGGAGCTCATTCCAACGTTGACTTTGTAAAAGCCTGGCGAGGACCTTATAAGGACCTGTCCATCATATACACAGGTGGTGTATCGATAGAGAATTTAAAGGAACTTTCCAGTGCCGACCCAACCGGGATATTTTGTGGTTCTGCATTGACGAAATCAATTGACGATCCAGAACAAATGCGAAGGGATGTTGAAAAGTGGATCGATGCTACGAAATTAACCTCAACTGGGAAATTTCAATCAGAATCTGTCAATGAAATGGCGGAGGATTTTGAAAAGTGGGTAGAGACAAACGGAACCTCAAGCATGAACTCACTATCAAAACTCATCAGCAATCAGGCCCCCGCCAAAGTCGTGACCCTCGGGGAAATCATGTTACGTCTCTCGCCTCCAGAACCGCTAAGATTTGTACAGACCACGTCTTTTAACTCAACTTTTGGGGGAGCTGAAGCCAACACCGCGGTTGCATTTGCTAATTATGGTCTGAATTCGAGCTTTGTAACAGTTCTTCCCTCCCATGAAATTGGACAATCAGCAGTTAACTCACTTCGTGCATACGGGGTGGATACGAAATATATTCTTCGGAAAGGCAACAGAGTTGGTATTTACTTCCTCGAATATGGGGCATCACAACGACCTTCAAAGGTTATCTATGACAGAGCAAATTCAGCGATTTCCAATATCAAACCGGGACAAATCAATTGGGACTCGATATTTGAAGGTGCAACATGGTTTCACTGGTCTGGAATCACTCCTGCCTTGAGCAACTCTGCTGCCAAAGTTACCCGTGAAGCACTAATTGCAGCAAAAAAACATGGGGTCAAAGTCAGTGTCGATCTCAACTTTAGGAAGAAACTCTGGTCAGAGGGACGAGCTCAAGCCGTAATGTCTGAGTTGATGGAATATGTTGATGTCTGTATTGGCAATGAGGAAGATGCTGAAAAGACTTTTGGAATCAGAGCAAAAGCTACGGATGTTGATTCTGGAAAATTGAACGAGGCAGGTTACCATGAGGTCGCTCGGAGGATGGTTGAAAAATTCGGATTCGAGAAGGTGGCGATAACCCTGAGAGAAAGCATCAGTGCATCCGATAATAATTGGTCAGCATGTTTATTTAACGGTAATGAGTTCATGTTGAGCAAAAAGTACCCCATTCACATTGTGGACCGGGTCGGTGGAGGAGACAGCTTCAGTTCGGGTCTCGTATATGCTGTTATCTCCGGAAAATCGGATAAGGATGCGCTCGAATTCGGAGTGGCAGCGTCCTGCCTGAAGCAGACAATTCACGGTGATTTTAATCTCGTTTCTGTTGAAGAAATCGAAAAACTAGCTCGAGGTGGAAGCAGTGGCAGGATTCAAAGGTAGCACACGCCTCCGTGCGTGTGAACCGAATGGAGACGCAATGCCTTGCGTCTGTACGTTGCTTTCGGAACATCAGGGTTGAAATAGGAAATCAGGATAACAATGATAAACGTAGAAGAACACATATACCACGATGATCCCAAACAGGGGCATCCGGACGTACGCACATTCCTGAAAGATGTAGATTACTTCTTTCTCGGAAACGGACTTATCTCAGCTGCAGTGCAGCATTCACCAACTGGTGAAGGAACTCAGGTTGCGTTACTATTCATGGACCCGGAAAAATTGAAAACCAAACGGGAAACGCTCAATTTCGACACAAATTCCGGTTTGACGGATTCCGACCTTAGTATTTTAGATTCAAAGGGGAATCAACTTCCTTTTGATGAAGTTTCAGTTGAATGGAGCTTCAAATTCTACGTTCCGATTGTTGAGGTTAATCGATCCTCCGAACAGATTGAAGTTCAAGAACATTTCTACTGCCCGGACAATACTTCTGGTGTTTTGCGGCGTGAAATTCGACTGACCAATCCTACATCCAATCCTGTAGAATTAGAAATCCATACCGGGATTCCCGGCAAAACAATCACCAAAAAAACTTCATTGAACGGTAATTCAGTGCAAACGGTTTGTCTTGAGTATAGCATCTCATCCGACCAAAAATTAGATGTGGGAATATCAGATTTTGAACCAATTACCGAAATTGCCGATCCAAAAAATATATCTTTTGACAATGAGCTATTGGATCGTTTTTACAATGCAGCGTCCGCTCAACTCCAAGCAGTAGTTTCAAAATCCGGTGTTGTCGATGCAAGTATCTGGCAGTACTGCCGTGAATGGCTGAGGGATCATTCGTTTATGGCTGTAGGGCTGATTCTTTCCGGGCAACACAAAAAAGCAAAAGTCCTGCTCGAAAGACTTATCAGGGATTTCGTCTCTGATTCCGGCGACCCGATGGACTCAAGCGAAGTCAGAGAAGCTGATGAAGCCGAGCTCGATCAGAACGGAACACTGCTGTTTGCGCTAAAAACCTATGTACTGTGGACAGGTGACATCGAGTTAGTCACAAAATACTGGGAAAAGCTGATTACAATTGCAGAGTTCCCCTTTGGGGAGGCTTTCCGACATGACGAGTCTGGTCTATTCTGCAACTCTCGTGACTACTGGGAGCGTCACAGCACATTTGGAGTCACTCCCGGAATTGAGCTGATGTATCAGGTTCTACCCGCTATCGGATTGAACTGTGCGGCGGCTTTAGGCAGATTGACAGGACATGTTGAAAAAGCTGTGTTGTGGGATCAGGAAGCTGGACAACTGAAAGAGAGGATTCTCCATCACCCGAAATTCGGGCTTGTTAATGATAGCGGTTTCATCAAACGACGCGACCAAAATGGAAAAATTCAGGAGTCTATCACTCCTCTGGAAAATTCCGGATTACCTGATGGAGTACCGCTTGCAGCCGATATCACTCATTACCTGAATCCAGATACATCCGCAGCCATGCCAATTGCATTCGGCTTTGTCCCCGCGGATTCACAGGTTGCAAAAGCAACTCTCGAAAATATGGAAATCCTTTGGAATCAGAGTTGGGAAGAAGGTGGTTATGGCAGATATCACGCTTCATCTGAAGCCGATTCAGCCGGTTCATGGCCTTTCCCATCTTTGATTGTCGCTCGAGCAGCTCTCGAAGCTGGAGATTATGGAAAGGTCTGGCGCATATTGAATTGGCTTGATAAAATGCCGGGATCACTTTCCTGCTCATGGTTTGAGACATACTGCGACCGCATCTCCCCTCCATACGCTCAGCTCGGTATTACGCCCTGGACTTGGGCGGAGATTATTATGCTGACTGTGCATCACATGATTGGCATTCAGCCTGAAGAGAATAGTATCCGAATTCGACCACGACTTCTGCCCGGACTGAAAAAAGTAACCGGAAGTTTACCCCTGCGCGATATTCATATTCATTTTGAGTATTCTGTCAATCCTGATTGTAAAACCACTGTATTCAGAACCAATGTTCAGCAGCTAGACTCGAAGACCGACGAAATGCTGATTCGATACCCGCAAGAAGACGTTTATATAAAGGCACTTATCCCTGAAATCTAAAACCTGACAGATAAAACTCACAATTAGATAATTTTTTTACAATCAATTGTCAAACCTGCATTTTGTTTGGAGTTATCAAAATAAATATTACTTTACCTCATCTACTCATAAAGAAAAGTCTCTGGAGTTGGCATGAAGCCTCAGAAAATACGATTTCGTGTTTTTCTGCCATCTGGACTGGCAGTCCTCACCATTCTCGCTCTGACTGTTATTGGAATTTACATCTTGGAAAATCGAAATAATGATGACGCGGTTCGTGAAGAGATCGATGAACTGGGAAAACTATTTGCCCATGAAGTTGATAAAGCATCAGAATTAATGAATGGATTGATTTTTTTTATCGAAAAAGACAAAGAAATTCAAAAAGCCTGGTTCTTAAAAGACCTTGATACGTTAATAGCCAATTCATCTGGCATATTTAATGGAATTCTAACAGACCACAAAATAACACATTTCTATTTCCACAATTTAGACCAAACTTGCTTTTTGCGAGTTCATAAACCCACCCTTCGGGGAGATTATATTGACAGAATTACACTTGCCCAAGCAATTGATACCGGTAAACCTGCTGGTGGCATGGAATTTGGTCCTTTCGGCACTTTTACGCTTCGACAAGTGCACCCCTGGATAATTAACAATAAAATCGTTGGATACATTGAGCTCGGTCAGGAGATCGCACAAATAAAACGAACACTTGCCAGGAACCTCGATATTGAACTAATTTCAATACTAAATAAAACCTATTTCGCTCAGGAAGCCTGGGAAGCGGGTCAAAAAATGTTGGGTCGAAACGGTGATTGGGATCAGTTCAGCAATTTCGTTATATCCAGCAGCACGATTCAATCCATCCCCAAAAAAATTGAACCATACTTGAAAGACCTCGAATCCTGCGAAGATGAAGCACATTTATCTTCAATAATTAAGCTATCACATAATGGTCGGGAGTATAGGGGTGGTTTTAAAGAGCTGATTGATGCATTTGACCGGGATGTTGGAGATTTTATTATTCTGGTTGATGTTACAGAAAATGTTGCTTCTTCAAAAAGGATTGCAATGATTTTGACAATCCTGGCAAGTGTAATATACGGAGTACTTTTTGGTTTTTTCTGGTTTTTCCTCGGCAGAGTAGAAAATCAGATCAGTGAATCTATCTCAAAGATGAAAACTCTACAGGGATTGATTCCTATCTGTTCAACTTGCAAAAAAATTCGAGATGACAGCGGTTCATGGAATAGGCTGGAAAATTATCTTGTTGAACACTCCGAGGCTGAATTCACCCACGGAATTTGCAAAGACTGTATGAAAGAGCATTATGGAGAATTTTATACAGAAAAAAATGACGTTGCGACCACTAAAAAGAAAGTTGGTTGATTCCAGGAAGACGGGTATATTTACTCACCTGATACTTAAGCTATAGTTAATATTTCCTATGCCAGCGTTGGGGCACGTCGCACGTGCCCTCACATACAGCGATTTTCAATCTAAGTATTGGAGGATATCAAAGATGTTAAGAAGTGAAAAGAGACTTCACCGAATTCAACGGGGATTCATTCTATTGAAATACTTCCCGATAATAACCTTAGTGATTTTACTCTTGGGTTGTGACATTACCGAAAGTGACCCACCGGGGGATTTGATAGACAGCAGGATTGACTTTAAATTTGTCGAGTCATACAGTGGTCATGATACTATCTCAATTCCTGAAATCTTCGTTAGGATGGAGACTGAGAAAATATATCCCCACTGTAATTATGACATTGAACTCAGTTGGCAGGTAAATGGTAATAACATTGAAATTGACCTAATTGGAATTCACATACCACCTATCGGCTTTACTATGTCGGGTCCTGCCAGAGGAGTCATTAATCTGGGTAGAATTTCGGGTGAATTCAATGTTACGTTCCGAGAAAGAAAGTTCGAAAATGAATATGAGTTGATCATCTCCGATTCGCTAATTACAGTAGATGGGATAGAAACTGATCACACAAAACCAATATTTACTTCAATATTTAGATACCCGGAGAATTCATTTGTCTATTTCAGCGGGACAACCCTAACGGACACCTTTATCTGTGCTGATTTTATTGACACACTAAAAAGTGTTATTGATATTATTGAATTCAGTTTCTCAGATATTGCTGAG
>JABGPL010000051.1 GCA_018644935.1 Calditrichota bacterium
GCAAATGACAGTGCATCAATGAATCTTTGCTTCAAGCATCCGGATGATTTGTTAGACCGGAATATTATGGACTTCGTTCATCCTATAGATCATGGAATGGAAGTAAAAAGACTTAAACAACTTAAGGCGGACTATGATAGTTTGCCTTTAATTGAGGAAAGATTTAAAACAAAGAATGGTGATATCTTCTTCGTCGAAGTTGCTGCATCAAATTGTATGTTTGATAACCAACGTTCCGTTCAGGTATCTTGGCGAAACATCACTCTACGCAGAATTGCTGATGACAAACTAAACGAAGCGAGAAGATTGGCTGAAAAAACATCTCGGTTATCATCAATTGGTGTTATGGCGGGAGGAATCACTCACGAAATTAATCAACCATTGAACACTATCCAACTTAATGCTGACACTCTGGATTATTTAATGCAATCCGGTAAACAAGTATCTGAAGAGGATATGAACGTATTAATTAGAGATATAAAATGGGGGTCCAAGCGGATTAGTGAGATAATCAAGCATATGCGTGCTTTTTGGATTGCTCCAAGTTCGACTGATATGAAAAGCATCGACCTGAACAGTCAGATTCATCAGGCAATTCAACTCATTCATAAACAATTGGATAATCACAATATTGTAATTTCAATCGAGTTGGGAGAAGTCGAAAGGATCTTTGCTGATAAACTCCAGATAGAACAGGTGGTCATCATTTTAGTTACAAACGCTATCAATGCGCACGATGAAGCTGCCGGAGACAGGAAATGGGTAAAAATCAGGTCACGGAATGATGGTGAATCGGTGATGCTGGAAGTAATTGATAACGCACTTGGAATACAAACCGAAGATGTTGACAAACTGTTTGATCCTTTGTATTCTACTGGAAAAAGCAAAGGTGGCACGGGATTGGGATTAGCAATTGTTAAAATGTTTGTTGATCGGTTCAGAGGTGACATTTCGGTATTCAACAATGAATGGGATGGAGCAACATTTCAAATTAAATTTCCCAACACTTATTTAAAGAATGATCCTAATAGGAGTGACAATGCGCGTATTAGTGGTTGATGATGAGGCTCCTAGCCTCTATGCAGTCTCAAATTTTCTTAGAATTGCACTCGGTCAAGATGTTGTTGCATGTGAGAATGGAAAGGAGGCAGTTGTTAAATTTAAAAATGATCCCTTTCAAGTGCTAATCACAGACTATAAAATGCAGGGAATGAATGGATTAGATTTAATTCGTCAAATAAGAGAGATGAAGGGCGGAAGGGAATGTGTAATTGTTATGATGACCGGATTTGCTGATAAGGAAAATGTGATTGAAGCCCTTAGGTTGGGAGCGTATGATTATCTCGAGAAACCGATAGAAGCGGTCACACTCTCAGCACTCTTTGAGAAACTATCAAAAGAACTGATAACAACATCTATTACGAGTACTGAATCAATCAGGTCAGATTCAAAATTTAATGATAATCAGGGATATGTAATATCCATCCCTGATTATGGATCAGTCGGAGTATTTTCAGCTGCTATGCACCAGGCAATCGAATTAGCTTTAAGGTTTCATGAAGATAGAGCCGTTCCGATACTTATTGAGGGAGAAACCGGTACAGGTAAGGAAGTGATCGCTCGTCTTGTTCACCATGGAATTGAACGAAACCAAACAGCTTTCATATCAGTGAACTGCTCTGCCATTGCATCCGGTCTGTTTGAGAGCGAGCTCTTCGGATATGCATCCGGAGCATTTACCGGTGCGAGTCAGGATGGAAATATCGGGAAACTTGAACTTGCACATGAAGGCACATTGTTTCTGGACGAAATTGGTGATATGCCAATCGAAATGCAACCTAAACTGCTTCGAGTACTCGAAGAGAGAGAAATTTATCGAGTCGGTGGAGCAAAAAGAGTATCGTTAAACATTCGCATAATAGCTGCTACGAATAGCAATTTAATACAAGCAGTAGAAGAAAATGGATTTAGAAGAGATTTGTTTCACCGCTTGAATGTCGGTCGTATTCAACTATCACCACTAAGAGAAACCCCAGAGGCAATAGTTCCAATTGCACAGATGTTTCTGGAAGAGTTTTCAAAGAAAAAACATAAAACAGTTCGACAATTATCGCCCGAAGCCCAGGATATCTTAACAAACTATAAATGGATGGGAAACATCCGCGAATTGAAAAACTGTATCGAGCGAGTATTGCTCCTCCAGGATGAAGAGTATATTAGAGCGGAGCATTTCGCATTCTTGACTCAAGCTCCCGCTAAGGAAACAACAAACCAGGAGATCCCTATTAATCCTGGAGTTATCAGTCTGCCACCAGATGGCCTGAATTTGAAAGAATTGGAAGACGGGATCATCCTCAAAACCTTTGAAAAATTCAATGGCAATAAAAGCAAAACTGCGAAATATTTGGGTATTGCAAGAGGTACATTAATCAGTCGTTTGGAAAAGTTGCTTTAAACCCACTTCAAATCTGTACTCCCCTCAAGACAATTTCTCCTGGAAATACCACAAAGTCCAGGTTCCCAGATTTATTTGCGGATGAGATGTTCAAAACTTGACTGTCGAAAATTGAACAACTGTCGATAATTGAACACCCAACGCTATCCACAAAACTCATCCCAATTCTCATTAACCAGCTGTTTATCTACTTCGTATTTAATTAGTTACAGTAATCTATCCAGATAAATCCAAACTGGGTATCTGTCTTGGCATCTTGTTTGCAAATGTAGATTCCCAAATAGAGAACAACGCAAAACCTGAGGAACAATGTGATGAAATTCATGTTGATAGATGATAACGTAAAAACCTTAAAAAGCATGGAATTGTTATTATGGATCAGAGGATTTAGTTGTTCCACTTTTAGCGATCCTTTTAAAGCAGTTCAATCTTATTCCAAGTCTGAGTTTGACGCTGTGTTGACGGACTATTCAATGCCTGGAATTAACGGAATTGAAGTGATGAAAAGGATTAACGAGATAAATCAAGATGCTAAAGTGTTGCTGATTTCAGGATGTTTAGAGAAAATCCAATCATCTGAGGATGATGGAATAAAACCATATGCTCTTTTTTCCAAACCGCTTGATAGTAATAGGTTGTTAAAACTAATATCAAGTCTGGATCAAGAGATAAAAACCTAACCAAACATGAATAGTTTTGCCATCATCAGAAATGCGAGGACGTTTTCGATATCGTTGTGAAATGATCCGAATGAGTATACATACAGTTTTAGGTCTGAGTACCCTCAATAGTCCGAAATCCGATACTAAAGAGTCAGTAGATTATCCCAACTTGGATTCCTGAAAATCTTGAGCGGTTAATTCAAAAACGTGAGATCTCAATGATATCCATTTTATTTAACCAATTTCTTGTAATTCAAAATACAAGTGGTCAATATCACAAAATGTAAAATAAGTTCATTATGTTATCTATTGGGTGATAACACTCATGACTGAGTCATATCACCCATTACCAAATATTACTTTATTTGAGCATCTACTTGTTATTTAGAGGTTTTTAACTTTGCATGTGAAAGATCGTACATGTGATGGCCGCTTTTTTTTCAGTACCTCTGTAAAATGCTTCAATGGAATTTCATTCTTGTGGCATATTTTCAGAGACAAAACTAAGGGAGTTAAAGATGAGGATTCGTTTCCTTTTCCTGGTAGTCTCGATATTTGCGTTTACAGCACTCAATTCAGGTGCTGTAGATATACCAACCAATGAAATCCAACAGGCTGTGAAAGCCAATGTTGCCACACCGGAAATGTTGGAAATCTGGGGTAACTATATTGCCGAACTCGAGCAGAATGGTGATCAGCCGGGTCGCGACCAAAGAGGTGACCTCGATGATGCCAATTACTATTGGAAAGACAGCAATGAGGAGGATGGTCCGGAATTTGGCTGGATCGACATTTCCGGAATCGGTGTCAACCTCAATGCAGGAGACGATTGGAACAGCGACATCTTAGATTTGGGCTTTGAATTTGAGTGGTATGGCGCAACCTACGCTGAAATCTATATTTGCTCAAATGGTTGGGCTTCATTCGTAAGTGACGGATACTCAATTTTTCTTCCCAGAGCTCCTGATGAAGGTGAACCAAATTCGATTCTGCTGGTGAATAACGATGATTTTTCTGCTGATGAAGAAGATGCTCACATTTACTTTTGGGCTGATCCCGATGGTGGAACAGTTGTCGTTACCTGGGACAATGTCCATTTTTGGAATGATGTCGAAATCAGGTCCTCCTTTCAGATGATATTGATGTCTGATGGGTCCGTTACCTATCAATACGGTCCTCAGACGGGCGTTGACGGTTCTAATCAGAATGTCGGATTTGAATCTTCCGATGGTCTCCTTGGCAGTTCAGTTATTTATCGCGAAGAAGGACGCATTGAAGAAGGTTTGGCGATAAGAATTGCGAAAGGACTTGCTGTGATATCAATTGATCCACAGGAACTTGTGTCTGATAATGGTGGTCAGTATGAACTCACTATTGGAAACAGTGGTGATGGTCTCCTCGACTGGGAAGTGGAGATAGAGCAAATTGCCGGGGAATTTGATCATGGCATTCTTGGTGAAGTACTAAACACCTTCCAATGGCAATGGGCAGGGCAAAATTATTACAAAAATGGTTTTGCCTGGGATCGAGATGAGAACCGTATGTGGGTATGCGGATATAATCATAACTTTGTCGGGACAATTGATCCGAATGATAATTTCACACAGGGCATTCATTATAATTATGGTCAGGGTATGAGTGATATGGCTTGGCTAAACGGTTTGGTCTATATTATTTATCAAACTAATGGGGTTATCCAGAGATTTAACTCACATGGTCAGTTAATGGAGTCAATATATCTGCCCGACAACTTCAATCCGAGTGCTATTGCAACAGATAGTGAAAATAACCTGTTCTTTGCTGTTAATAGATATAATTTTAGCGAACTCCGAGTATATTCTGTTAGCGACGAAGGCGACTTTGAGCAGATTGGTACAATAAATAACTATCTTCCGATGGTTGATAACAATCAAGTTTGGAATATTGAGTGGGTTCCAGAGCATCAGAATGGTGAATTGTGGGTGCATGCCTATAATCATATTTATCAGGTTGACATAGATACTGATAACTGGAGTGCGGTGGAATTAGTTCAGGATTATTCACCGTGGAATGATGGACATGGTGCTGACGGCATCGGTTTTGATGGTGAGAATCTCTGGATCGGCTCCTATTCGCATGCGGAATATCAAATTGTGAATGATGCAACTCCTGAAGAGAGTCCCTGGCTTTCATTGAATAGTGATTATGGAACGGTAGGTCCGGGTCAATCCGACCAAATTAATCTGACCATACACTCTGGTGATATGATAGATTATCGCTACGAAGCCAATCTGCACTTTAATTCAAACGACGAAGAAAACTCGGATGTGGTTGTCAATGTAATTCTGAGTTTGCCGCCACCGGAAATTGTCATCGACCCCGTCGAGTTTCAAGTAAGTCGATATGCAGAAGAGGTAATTACTATTTCGAACGCAGGAGAGGGAAATCTCAAGTGGGATACTGATATTGAATATCCAAATGGGCTTGAAAACACTCGAGCTTATTTTCCCAACCCCGAAGCTCCTTTACCGGGAAGATTTGCTCTTTTCTACCAATCCCACCCCTGGAGATACGATCTTCAAAATCTCATCTCCAATTCACTTCCGGAAGATGCGCTTGACGTGTTTGTGTCGATGGATGACGACTATAATCTGAACGATTATGACGTGATATGGATTGCGAATGATCAAAGTAGCCACTGGAATACAATTTATAATAATCATATCGCCGAAATTGAGGAGTGGGTTGCAGGTGGTGGGATACTCTATCACTGTACCGGAAACTCGTGGACCGGGGTAGTACCTGTCCATCCTGGAGGATTAAGCCCTTCATGGGGAAATTCAAACGGCTACGCTTTGTCAGCAGTGTCTGAAGATGAAAACTACTTCGTAGAGATAATGGATTGGTATCAGGGGCATGAAGTAACCTTCCAGAGCTCCGCTTATTATTCCGTAGATGATTTAAATGAGATAGATAACTCAGACGATTACCAGATAATGATGGTTCAGGAGAATGCTGAATTACCCCTTGTCGCCACCTATAATTACGGCAGTGGCTGGGTTGTTGTCTCGGGGATGAAGGATGGTTACGTTCAAAATTATGTGAATAATTATCTGTGGGGGTCAACCTGCGATGAACTGCTCGATTATATGTCCTTTCTCGCCCATAACAAATATTACAACCGTTCGAGAGGTGGACAAAACCCATGGGTCAGTTGGAGCCCTCGATCCGGTGTTGTGGAAGGTAATGCTCTGGCAGAAATTGAAATTATAATAGATCCGTTGTATCAGGCTGAAAGTGTACATGAGGCAATCCTGCATATTCTGTCTAATGATCCTGAAAATGCTGACATTGAGGTCGACATCATTCTGAGTATTATACCCGTTGAAATAACCGTTGATCCATTGGAATTTGAGGGAGTTGGTGAACATACCGTTACAATTGGTAATGTCGGTGAAGGCTTGTTGAGATGGAATACTGAAATTGAAATAGTTAGAAATGTCGAGGGACGTGATGGAATTGACAGGCAAGTTAGACAAACTGGTCAGCATAATGCCGTTGATGAAGACGAGAATCAAGCCCCCGATCGAGATATGTTTAACGAAGTGCAGGGATTTGGATATAGCTGGATAGACAGTGATGAAAGGTATGGTCCTGAATATGAATGGATCGATATCACCTCGATGGGCAGCAGATACTTAAACAATGTCGGTGATGATTGGAATAGTGGCTGGATTGATATGGAAATGGAGTTTCCCTGGTATAACGAAACGTATAATCGGTTTCGTATTCTCGCCGATGGCGGGATAACTTTTGATGACTTTGATGGCACGCACCTTGGAACTATACCTTCACCTACAGAACCAAATAGTTCATTCAGCCTGTTTGCCTATGACCTCGATCCAACTCAGGGCGGGAGTATTTTTTATTTATTAGAAAGAGACAGAACGATTGTCTCGTGGGAAGCAGTTAAACTGGATTATCAAGATGTTAATCCTCCCGACTATATGCGGTTTCAGGTAATTTTCAATGCGGATGGGTCTGTGAAATATCAATTCTTCAATGTTGAGAATCGGTATTATAATAATGGACAGACCACCATCTGGAGTCGTGGGTCCAATTTTGGATTTGAAAGTCCGAATGGATCAGCGGGTGCTCTCCGTGGTCGCAGTAGAAATAATTATGCTGTTTTGATCGAAAGAGATTATGACGAATTGAACTGGGTGAGCGTAAGTCCGGAATCGGGAATTGTAGATCCTGGTGAACAAGTGGAAATGCTGGTGACAATCAACTCTGACTACCTCCATGCGGGACTTCATCAGGCCAGCGTCCATATTCTATCCAACGATACGAATGATGAGGATGATGTGGTGATTTCTATTAGTGTGGAAGTTGAAGGTATACCACAATTTACAACTAATCCTGAGGCACCTGATTTTGGTGATGTAAGGATTGATGGAGACACTGCTGAAATTGATGTTACAATCACCAACTCCGGGTCCGATGTTGGAGTTCTTGAGAGTGTTTCTTTGGAAGGTGATGGATTCTCCGCAGAGTTTGGAGATATCAGGCGTTCGCTGTCAAATAATCAATCCTTCACCCTGCCTGCGATTTCTTTTGATCCAGAGGAACTAAGAAATTATGAGGGAACTCTAACCATAACTTACAGCCACCCCGGAGATGGAGAATTCAACGGAGAACTCGTACTCAATCTTATCGGATTTGGTCAAGGCAATCCCGAGATCCGGGTTGAGCCTGAAAATATTGATGCCGAAGGCAGTGGAGAGCATAACATAACAATTCACAATGACAGTGACCACAACCTGACGTGGTGGACAACTCTTGAAACTGTATCAGATGGTCGAGATGGTGGGCAACGCCAGGTTCGCCAGATTGAAGGTGGGGCCCCCCGCCGTGATGAAAAGGGCGATGTAATAGAGCATTTCAATTGGGCGCGAGCAGGTGCATATGATTACAGGGCTGGTATCACCTGGGATCGAGACCAGAGACTAATGTGGTTGACAAGCTACAACACCATCGGAGCAGTTGATCCTGATGATAATTATCGAGAAGTATTTGCATTCCAGCCAAATAATACTTATCAAATGGATGCGACCTGGTTGAATGGTACACTTTATACATATTCGAGCCAATCTCGAGCAATATTTGCATACGACACGGAAGGTAATGAGTTGGGAGAAGTGGTATTACCGAACAATTGGGAGGGTACAGCCCTGGCATCCGATAATTACCGCAACTTACTATTTGTAGTCTATGGTCCGAACAATGATGTTATCCTGGTCTTATCGGTTGACGAGGATCGTAACCTTGAACATATCGGCAGCATTAGCGATTACAGATATTACATTGGAGACTATGATATTCGCAACATTGAATGGGTCCCGGAACATACAGACGGTGAATTGTGGGTTCATTATTTCAACCCACAGCAAAATTCCAGAAACAACATAATAAGGCAAATTGATATTGACACTGAAAGTTGGGAAACAATTGGTTTAGCAAGCACAATGATATTTCGAGATGAATCAGGTGGAACCGGAACTTATAACGATTGGGATGGAATTGGGCACGATGGGGAAAATATCTGGATCAGCAGGTTTGAACATAACGACTACTTCATAATTGATGATGGACAGGACGAAACACCTGGTTGGCTTACTTACACCCCAGATGAAGGTGTGGTTTCAGGTGGAGAAAGTGCTGCAATAACTCTTTCTCTCGATGCAACTGATTTGGAGTTTGGTTTTTACGAGGCAAATCTGCATATCAATTCCGACGATCAGGAAAACAGTGAAGTGGTCATAAATGTCCTAATGAGTATCATTGCTCATCCGTCAATTGAAACTCAACCTGAATTCTTAGATTTCGGTGACGTGCAAACCGGTGATACTGGGATTTTGACACTTATCATCAGCAACTCAGGTGTAGCTGATCTGAACGTGTCGGATATCTCAATTGCCGGTGATTCGTTTAGCTGCGATTTTGCTGGCGAATTCTCTGTAGGTGTCGATGAATCATCTGAAATCACAGTCTCCCTCGATCCAGCCAATTTCGATAATTATAACGGCACATTGACAATATCTTCCAATGATCCGGTATTGGGTGAAATGACCGTAGATCTGATTGGGATGGGTGTTGGTCCGACAAACTTTGCTATTGAACCAATGGAAATCAGCACAACTGAGAGTGGTGAAAACATATTGACCATCACTAATGATGGTGCATCTGATCTGACATGGTGGAAATCGGACATCGTTGAGATAGTAGATGAAGAACGAGACCAGAACAGACGTACTGTACGTAGTATTGGAGACGAAAACATAGAGGGACCTGAGCGAGATTCCGCTGGTGAAACCCTTGACCTGTTTGACTGGGAAGTACCTGGTTCCAATGTGTATGGAGGTTCCTGGGACAGAGACAATGGATGGATGTGGGTTACTGCTGATAACGCTCGGAGAGTAAGTGCCATTGATCCGGATGATGATTATAACGAGGCTACATTTTTCCAAACACCAAATGGAGCCTCGCCCAGATCGATCGCCTGGATGGATGGTATTCTGTATGTTATTGAAAGTCAATATTACATTCAAAGATACAATACTAATGGTGATTCTCTTGGGCGAATTGCATTGCCTGAAGGTATGCGTATCGAAAGCAATACTCGTATTACTTCTGACAATAAAAACAACTTCCTGATCCTCGGCAACCGAACCTATCAAAATGGAAACTGGACTACTGGTATCCACATCTTTGATCCTGATGAAGAAGGCAATCTTGAACAGGTAGCATATTTTGAAATCCCCAATATCTACTTTTTCGCCATAGAGTGGGTTTCAGAGCATCCTTCGGGTGAATTGTGGTTACGTATGGGAGATAACATTCTCCAGGTGGATATTGACGTTCGGAACTGGGAAGCAGTTGGAATAGTTCAGGATATTGAAATAAATAATGCTCGACATGTCTTTGGACATGACACCGAGAATATGTGGTCGGGTCATAATAACAATGGCTCCGATATCATCATTTTTGATGACGGCACAGATGAAGTATGGTTCGTAAGTGTTAGCCCCGAACAGGGAACGGTTACTCCGGGTGAAAATGAAGAGATTGCATTAAATATCAACACGTTTGGAGCAGAAGTCGGTATTCATGAATATGACGTCATCTTCGGTTCAAACGACCCGGAAAACGAACAAATCGCCGTTCGTGTTACAGTTGATGTCGCCAGTGAAGCAATAATCAGCGTGAATCACAATTCTCTGGATTTCGGTGATGTTATGGTTGGCGAGAACAATGTGCTGACATTGGAAATCGCCAATGACGGAAATGAAGATCTAATCATTAGTGATATCGCTATTGAAGGTGCCGGATTTAACTCTGATTTTAATGGCGAGTTTACTGTTCAGCCATTAAGATTTTCAGACCTGACCATAACTTTTGAACCAGCGGAGGCCGGTGTATTTGATGGAACTATGACTATCACCTCTAACGATGAGACCAACGGTGAAGTTGTCATTGATCTGTCTGGCGTCGGTCTTAGTCCGGCTGCGATTGCTTTTGAGCCTGAGGCGTTTGATATCAATGGCTCCAGTAGGCACGAGCTAGTAATCTCGAACGAAGGTGGATTTGATCTTGAGTGGCAGGTTGAGGTTGTGGGAATTGCCAGGGAAGATCGACAGATGGGCGTTATTGATGACAATCAAATTGATGATGATCAAAATCCCGCTCCTCGTCGTGATGGTCTGGGTGAAAGACTTGCAGCCTACCGTTGGTACCGTTGTGGATACAACGATTACAAAGGTGGTATTGCCTGGGACAGTAACAACGAATGGATATGGATGACAAACTACAGCAACAATTACATCGGTGCGGTTGATCCCAATAATAATTACAATGAGGTGAGAGCCTTTCAACCCAATCCCGGTCAGTTTATGGACATTACATGGCTGAATGGAGTTCTGTATGCTTGTCGTTTTAACGAAGTCTATGCATTTAACTCAAACGGTAGTAATCTGGGGCAGGTAAGTATTCCTGGTGGTATAACCTTGATGGGACTCGGTGCTGACAACGAGAATAATCTCCTATTTGGAGTCAACTACAATAATCAGAATGAGATTCGAGTCTATTCAGTATCTGATAACCGTCAATTGGAGCAGATAGGTATTATCAATAACTACCGTGCAATGATAAATAACCCGAGCGTTTATAATATCGAATGGGTTGAAGATCATTACCAGGGAGAATTGTGGGTACATGCTTACAACCATGTGTATCAGATTGATATTGATACCAATGAATGGAGTGCGATTGAGGTATCTCAAGACTTTTCACCCTGGGGTTCCGGGGATGCTTGGGATGGTATTGCTCATATTGGTAATAATATTTGTTTATCTACAAAAAGCCAACCGTACTTTTTTATCTATGATGATGCTACTGAAGAGGGATTCCTTTATGTTAACATAGATTGGATAACCGTTAATCCGTCTCAGGGGACAATTCCCGGGGGTGAGAGTCAAAAAATGTTCATCACCATCAATACTGAAGGATTTGGATTAGGTGATTACGAAGCCGATCTGCTTTTCACGTCCAATGATGAACATAATGCCGATTCAGTGGTTAATGTTCTTATGCATGTTTTGCCTCCTGCGATTACCGTTGATCCATTAGAGATTGATGCTGACCAAACTGGTGAATATAATGTCTCTATCAATAACAGTGAATATTCCGGCGTGGATTTAGAGTGGGAACTTGAGTTAATATTCGGAGGTGAAGGGCGTGACCAAATTAGAAGAGAAGCTCGTAGCACCCGAGATGGTAACCCACAAGGACCACAGAGAGATTCCGCTGGTGAAATCCTTGATAGATTCCATTGGGAGCGTGGTGTGTCAGGCTGTTCAGGTGCTTCATGGGATAGCGAAAATGAGTGGATGTGGGTGACAGATCAGGGCAACAACAATGTATGTGCCATAGATCCAAATGATAACTACAATGAGGTGTTTTCATTTTATGATCAAAATGCACCTCAAACCGCTGCCTGGCTTGATGGAGTGTTATACGTTGAAGAATCAAGAAGTGCTTATCATATCCAGCGCTATAATTCCGCAGGAGATAATCTTGGACAGGCCATATTCCCAGAAGGTGTAAATTACTATCGTGGCGCAATTTCGTCCGATAACGAAAACGGCTATCTAATTGTCCATGACTACTATGGAGACAGAGGTTTACATATTTACGATCCCGATCCGGATGGCAATCTTACGCATGTCGCTGCTATTCCAGAACTCACAAATTTAATTGGAACGAATTTCAATTCCTTTGAGTGGGTTCCGCAACATCCATTCGGTGAATTGTGGGTTTATTACGGCAATCGTGTCTTTCAAGTTGACATTGACACCGATAGCTGGGAAACTATTGGGATTACCCAGATTATTGATGTTCCCAACGGTGATTCCTATTATAGTTTCATCGGACATGACACAGAGAATATGTGGGTCTATCGTCAATATGACAATGAGAATAATGTTTACATTCTTGATGATGGTGTGATTGAGTTTGATAGATGGCTTGTAAAGCTGGAACCTTCTAATGGAGTTGTCGTACCAGGTGAAAGTCAGGATGTGACACTTGGTTTAGATACAGAATACTTAACAGAAGGTAACTACACTGCTGAACTTCATATTCTATCCAACGATCCCGGATACGAGGATGAGGTTGTTAACATATCGTTAACAGTCGCTGCCACCAGGACTATCAGGATTGAACCGGAACCGATGGAATTCGGTGAGCAATGGATTGGTGCGGTTCCTTGTGATCGATTTTTAAGGATTTATAATGACGGGAATAGTGACCTGACAGTTAGTAACATAGTCACTGAGAGCGAAGGATTTAGTGTGGATTTCAACGAAGAAATCGTTGTTGAGGCGTTCAGTGTTGTTAACGTCCCTGTCCATTTTGATCCATCCCACGATGGTGAGACTGGAGGATCGATAACCATCACTTCCAATGATCCCGACAATGTAGAAACTACCATTGGATTGGTCGGAATCGGACTTGATCCACCGTTATTGAGCATTGATACTGAGTTAATTGAAGCAACTGAATTTGGAGACCATACAGTAACATTAAGCAATTCAGCTGAGTCTGAGGTCGATCTGGAATGGCATTCATGGGTACAGTATTTTGGAGAGGGAGATCAGGAGCGCGACGATAGAATCCGGCAGGTTCGTAACATAAATGCAAAAGACATAGACGAAGATAACATCGGTCCACTCCGTGATGATGCAGGTGATATTGTTGGCCAATTTGCACGAGGAACCACAGATGGACACAGAAGAGGTATTGCATGGGATCCTGATAATGAGAATATGTGGTTAACTTATTGGCAAAGACATTATACTGGATGGCAATACATATATTTTATCAATATTACGGCAGTTGATCCCGATAATAATTACTCAGCTGTTAGTACTTTCGATGTAGGTGACAGATATAATAATACAGCACTCATCGACGTGGCTTACCTAAATGGAGTAATCTATACGATTATTGGTAATAGAGTATGTGCGTTTACTACAGAGGGTGAGTCTTTAGGCCAGGTAGGGCTCACAAATGGTTCTGATCTCTGGGCCACCAATCTCGCTGCCGACAACGAAAGAGGACTTCTATTTACATATTATTGCGGACGAATCACAGTGTGTGAAGTAGATGAACCACGTTATATGGATTATGTTGCTGATTTTGATTTGGGTGTTTATACGCGTGGAAATATGGCATGGGTACCGCGACATCCTGCAGGTGAGTTATGGGTGTATAGATCTATTGGGAATCAATTTTATGTGGCTCAAATTGATATAGATACTCAGAATTGGCGTGTTAACCGAGTTGTGCAGGAATTTCCTGTCTGGGAAGAGGGGAATACTATTAGAAGTATTGGTCATGATGGTGAAAATGTTTGGCTAAGCAGATATCAAGACTCCAATTACTACATTGTCGATGACGGAACCTCTGAAACAAATCTTCCATGGGTATCTCCCAGCCCATATGAAGGCACGATCCAGCCGGGTGAGAATGAGGAAATCATTGTAACGCTGAGTACTTTGGGTTTGGATGCAGGCAGCTATACATCTTCACTGAACATTTATTCAAACGGTCTGGAAAACGCTGAGGTGGTGGTTGATTTTTCAATGGAGGTTACATCATTTGCTGCTATTTTGACCGATTTTGCTGAAATCACATTTGACAATGCTGGTATTGGATTCTCTGCAGAAAGAGACATAACGATAACTAATGAAGGAAATATCCCGCTGGTCATCAGCGACATTGCAGTTGGTGGAGAGGGATTCGGTACAATTTTTGAGGGTGAATTCACTATTGAGCCGTTCGGTAATTCACAAATTTCTGTCAGCTTCGAACCACCCGCTATTGGTGAATATTCTGAAACTTTGACTATATCTTCAAGCACCGATGGTGTCGAAGATGCCGTTGTCGAATTGTCAGGAACAGGTGTGTTACCTCCAACCATCGTCGTCCAGGAATTATTCGAAGCTTATGGCAGCGTCGAACGTGTGATGGGTATCGGTAATGAGGGCGGGGTTGATCTTAACTGGCAGATCGATGTCGAGATTGTAGAGGAAGGGCATCAGGAGGCCGTCCCTGATGAGCAGAATTTGGATAACCTGGATGTAGTTGGACCACAGCGAGATGATCTGGGTGATGAATTGAACAGCTTTACCTGGAATCGAATCGGTCAGGGCATCTATAAACCCGGAATAGCCTATGATCGCGAAAACAACAGAATCTGGTTGAGTTCATGGAGTAATAGCTACATTGCAAAAATCAATCCGGCGAATAATTATAGTCTGGAACATGAAGTCGATACTCAAGGGGTAATTGGCGAAATGACATGCCTTAATGGTGTGTTGTATGCAATGTATGAATTTGGGCTACATGCTTTTAATATTAATGATGGTTCCAGTATCGGTAACGTTGAATTATCTCACGAAATGGGAACGATAGCAGTTGCATCTGATAATGAACGTGGTCTTTTATTTGTGATTAGCAACAGTAACAATGATGAGATACATGTATTTCAAGCCACTGACAACAACCTGTATTTTGAAAGAATTGCAATCCTTGACAGCTGGCGTGGATTTACCGGACGAGCAACTGTATATAATATTGAATGGGTTCCTCAACATGGCAGAGGTGAATTATGGATTCACACCATAAATCATGTACATCAGATAGATATCAATACAACCAACTGGCGCCCCGTAGGACTTACACAGCACTTTAGTCCCTGGAATAACGGTGACTATCTTGACGCTCTCGCCCATAATGGTGAAAACCTCATCCTCAGTAACCGGAATTCTACAGAATATGTTATTGTTGATGATAATACAATTGAAACACCAATCTGGTTGCCAGGCGTTGCTCCCGTGGAAGGCGTCACCGCCCCGGACGGATCAAGCGACGTTTTCCTGACCTTCGATGCAACATATGTCGAGCAGGGTCAACACTATGCAAATCTCATAATTGCCTCCAATGATCCGAACAATCCCGAGGTTTTTGTCGAAGTGACTCTAAATGTCGGAGCATTCCAGATAATTGAAGCTGAGCCTGAAACTGTTGAATTTGGACGGGTTGAGATCGGTGGGAGTGATAATGGGGCATTTACCTTAACTAACACAGGTGGTGTTGACTTGACCGTTTCCGATATCACATCCAGTGAGCAGTTGGATACGGACTTTGCTGGTGAATTTGTGTTGGGAGAGACCGAAGAGATGGAGATCACAGTCACATATTCACCGACCGAATCAGGTCAGTTTGAAGGATTTGTGACAATTGCATCGGATGATCCCAACTTCCCTGAGACAACGGTAACCGTCGTCGGAAGTGGCGGTGTCCCCATGATAGATGTTACTCCGTTACAGGTTATTTCCTATAATGGTGGTGAATATGGTGTAGACGTAAATAACGTGGGTACAGATGTACTGACCTGGTCTGCTGAGCTCGAGATTGTTCAGCAGCAAAATCAGGATGGTATGGTTCGACATGTCCGAACAATTGGACCTTTCAGAGATTATGATAATCATCCTGCTTTAACAGCTGAATTCTTTAATAATCAAGCTGAAAATGAAAGTACTCCACTTCGTGATGATGAGGTAGAATGGCTAGAATGGAGTCCGGAGGATGGCGTTGTGGAACCAGATGGATCTCAGGAAATAACAATCGGATTATTCGGTGAAGAGTTGGAACTTCCGTTGGGTGATTATGAGGCAAACCTCTTCATCAATTCCAATGATCCCGAAAATAATATCGTCGCCGTCAACATCCTTATGCATGTTATCGATTCACCAATCTTTACAGTACCTTCCGTGGTAGACTTCGGTAATGTTTATTTCGAAGATAGCCCTGTTGAGGATGTGTGGATTTACAATCGGGGCGGATGGGATATTAATGTATCCAACATCACAATCGATAATGAATGGTTCACAACCGACTTTGAAAACGAGTTCACAATCCAACCGAATGATTCCGTACTTTCCAGACTTACATTTGCTCCTCGTGCACTTGATGATCATGCAGCAACATTGACCATCTTCTCAGATGCCCTGAACCGGGAAGAGCTGGAAATCCAGCTTTCCGGTTTCTGTTACGGAATCCCTGAAATCGGTGTTGATCCTGGTGAAATCATATCAATCAACGATGGTGATTATACACTGGAGTTATCCAATACAGGTAACGGTTACCTCGAATGGGGGACTGATTTTGTACTTCTGAATCGTGACAATAGCTTACGTTCTGTCAGGAGTATTAATAACAATAACACCAACAGAGATGAGGAAGTTGTCTGGTTTAGCTCGACACCTACAGAAGGTGTGGTCTTGCCAAGTAGTTCAGAAGAAATAGCGTTAACCTTTAGATTTGGAGATCTTGAGATAGGTGATTACTCAGGCGACCTCATTTTTACCTCCAATGACGAAGGCAGTAACAACCTCGCCGTAAACATTCTATTGCAGGTAAGTTTGCCAATCTTTACTGTCGAACCTCATGTACTTGATTTTGGGACGGTGGATCTCGAGACCAGCAATGATCTCGCATTTACAATTCATAATAATGGAAATGCTGATCTGGTTGTGACTGATATTTCTTTTGATGGCGGATTATTCACTTCTGACTTCGCGAATGAATTTGCCGTTGGTGCCCAAAGCACTAATGATGTTACTATCAATTTCTCACCTAAAGCAGAGGGTGATTTTGATGGAACGGTAACGGTTACGACCAACGATCCGAGAAATGAAACCGAGACAGTCAGTCTGACAGCTATTTGTAGAGGACACGCAGATATTGTTGTTGCTCCACAGGAAATTGAATCTGACAATGGAGGTCAATATTCAGTCACAGTTACCAATGAAGGTAATATTGACTTGAATTACGTAACTGAGCTTGAATTGGTTCAGGGAGTAGCCGGTTGGATTACTTATGAACCTGTTGATGGTACTATAACTCGTGGTCAATCGGCTGAAGTAGGTATTGATCTTACAATAGTTGATATGCCCGCTGGTGAATATGAAGCCAATCTTCATTTCCTTTCCAATGATGAAGAAAATGAAGATTTAGCTGTGAACATTGTCATGCACTCCGTAAAATCCGTGATGTTCCTGGAACCGGAAGTGCTGGAGTTCGGAGGTGTGAACATTGATCACAGTTCCGATATTGTATTGATGATTCGGAACGATGGGAATGTCAATCTTGATATTTCAGATATGGTTTTAGAGGGTGACAGATTCAGCTTTGATTATGAAGAGGCATTTTCACTCGAACCTGAGACTTCGAGTGAGTTTACAGTTTCATTTGCACCGATTGAAATTGGTGATTACGAAGGGTCAATAACAATAACAAGTTCCGATCCCGATAAGGAAGAATTTATTATTCCTCTGACAGCAATCGCTGTTAATCAGCCGATAATAGTGGTTGATCAGATGGAAATTGAATCAGGTGTTACCAGCGAACATATCTTAACGATCACGAATGATGGCGGATTCGATCTTGAGTGGCAGGCTGCAATAGTATACATTGAGGATGAGGGAGTCGATTGGGTTGGTTTTGATCCGGCAGGAGGAACCATTGAGCCGGATGGCAGCCTGGAAATGACTGTTTCCATCGATATGCAGGGACTTGAAGCCGGTGTACACGAAGCTGACTTGAACTTCACATCCAATGATCCGTTCAACGATGTCCTGCCTGTTCAAATTATTTTCAATATTGATCCGCCAGTTGCGGTAATAGATCCACTCGAAATCGAAACTGATCAATCTGGAGATCACGTCGTTAATATCTCCAATGAGGGTGATTTCAACCTGATTTGGACTACCGAACTGGAAATTCATGAAGAACCAGGAATGGATGATAATCAGCGTTCTGTTCGTGGGATTGAAGGTTTGGGTCCACAACGAGATGACCTTGGTGATGAAATCGGTAGGTTCACCTGGAATCGAGCCCCACAAACCTACATGAAGGCAGGTATAGCTTGGGATCCTGACAATGAATGGATGTGGCTCACAACATATACCAATCATTTTATAGGTGCAGTTAATCCAGCGAATAATTATGAAGTTGAAAGAGAATTTAATCTTACCTATGCATCGGGTGCCGGTTGGATGAATGGCACTTTATATACGTTTGCCCGTTGGAATTCTTACGCCTCTCGTTTCAATGTCAATGGTGGAAATCTGGGCAACCTGAACTTTCCTTACTATCCAACGGCAATGACATGCAGCCGAGAGAACGATTGGTTGATTACAATTTCCGAAAATGATTGGCGCGTGTATGCCTACACTGTGGACGGTAACAACATTGAACAGCAGTGGAGTTTCAACATTCGTCAAAATGAACTTGCTAATGTTTATCCTCGCAGTATTTTATGGGTAGACGAGCATAAATCCGGTCACATCTGGGTCAACGCAGCCGGCAACATTTGGCAGATAAATCCCAACCTCGAAGCAGGAACTTTTGAGGTAGTTCGACATTTCGAATGGGAAGGAACTCAGGATTGGGACGGTATTGGTTATGACGGTGAGAATTTATGGCTCGGTGCATACAATCCATCGTATTACCTCATCGTTGATGATGGTGGTGCAGAGGGACCGGATTGGGTAAACTTTGAACCAGCTGATGGAACGATAGCCCCGGATGAGTCCAGCGAGATAATCGTTACCTTCGATGCCAGCGACCTCGACGCAGGTGACTATATTGCAGATATCCACTTCCTGACCAACGATCTGAATAATGCCGATGCCACCGTAAATGTTCATCTTGAGGTCGCAGCAGAACCTGTGATTGCACTTGATCCTGAATCATTTGACTTTGGTGAAGTTACAGTAGGTGAAACAGACGAACTTGCTGTGACAATAAGCAACAATGGTAATACAGACCTTGTTATTAGTAATATTACGGTTGCGGGAGAGGGTTTCAGTACTGGCTTTGAAGGGGAATTCTCAATTTCACGTAGCGAGAGTTCCGAATTTGCAGTTTTCTTCAATCCACCTGATGATGCTGACTGGAACGGAATTGTCACAATAGTTTCCAATGATGACAATAACGCTGAAATGACTGTTGAACTGGTTGGTGTCGGTCTTCATCCACCTACAATTGTTCTTGATCCCGATGCAATCGAGACACAGGAAACGAGCGAGCATATTGTAACCATCTCAAACGTGGGTGACTTTGATCTCAACTGGAATGCAGAGCTTGAGGTGCTTGCTGAACCTGGACAAGATGGTAGCCAACAGCGCAGGGTTCGCAGTACAGCCGGTGATGAATCTGGTCCACAACGAGATGAGCTTGGTGATGAAATCGGTCGATTCACCTGGAATCGTGCTCCGGTAACCTATATCAAGGGAGGCATAGCCTGGGATACTGACAACGAATGGATGTGGCTTACAACATATACTAATCATTTTATCGGTGCGGTTAATCCAGCCAACAATTATGAAGTTGAAAGAGAATTCAATCTCACCTATGCAAAGGGTGCCGGTTGGATGAATGGCACTTTGTATACATATGCAAACTGGAATTCTTACGCCAACCGTTTTAATTCTAATGGTGGTAACCTGGGCAACCTGTACTTCCCTTACTACCCGGCGGGAATGACATGCAGCCGAGAGAATGAATGGTTAATTACGATTTCCGAAGGCGATTGGCATGTTTATGGATACACCGTGAACGGTGATAATATTGAACAGCAATGGCGGTTTAACATCCGTCAGAATGAACTTGCTAATGTTACTCCCGGCAGTATTTTATGGGTCGATGAACATAGGTCCGGTCACATCTGGGTCAACGCAGCAGGCAACATTTGGCAGATAAATCCCGACCTCGAAGAGGGAACCTTTGAAGTTGTACAACACCTTGAATGGGATGGAACTCACAATTGGGATGGTATCGGTTATGATGGTGAGAATTTATGGCTCGGTGGATACGACCTTGCTCACTACCTCATCGTGGATGATGGTGGTGCAGAAGGACCGGATTGGGTCAGCTTTGAACCGGCCGAAGGAACAGTTGCCCCGGATGAGTCCAGTGATTTAACGGTGACTATCAACACAGAGGATCTTGAGAATGGAATCTATGTTGCTGATCTGCATATTCTATCTAATGATCCCGAAAATGGTGATGTCGCAGCTCAATTGACCTTAGACCTCGAGCACTTCCCAATTATCGCCCTTGATCAGGAAACTATCGATTTTGGAGAAGTGTTACTGGAAGAAACCAATACACTTTCTTATTTAATCAGCAATGATGGTACCCGAGAACTAGATATCTTCGATATTTCAGTGGACAGTGACTATTTCACACCACAATTCAACGGTGAATTTTCCATAGAACCTGGTGCAAACGAAGAATACTCTATTACATTTGAGCCGGTAAATGGCGGGGATTTTTCAGGTGTCCTGACAGTCCAATCCAATGATGTTGATCTCGAAATTCAATTGTCGGGCACAGGTGTTGGTAATATGGACGTTGAAACACAATTTGAAATTGATGGAACAGCGAGCAACTTATGCGTTGTTGGCAATATAGCCTATGTAGCTGCACCTGGTGGTAGTCTCCATATTATAGACATCACAGATCCTGCGAATCCCGAGGAGATTGGTGTACACCATACTCCAGGGCAAACCGCTGATGTTGTGGTTACAGGTGAATATGCCTACATCGCTGATTTCGATTTCGGTTTGCGCGTTCTCGATGTCAGTAATCCCGGAAACATCTCAGAGACAGGATATCTCAACACACCTGGAATCGCATATGGCATAGCTATTGAAGAATCAGTGATTTACCTCGCCGATGGTACGAATGGCGTAGTCATAATTGATGTTAACAATAACGGCGACCCAGTTGAGTTAAGTACCATTGACACCCCCGGGGAAGCGCGACAGGTGTGGGTAGAAGGAGGATCACTTTTCGTAGCTGATGGTGAAGGCGGGATGATGATAGTTGATGTGTCCGATCCTGCGAATCCTGCAGAAATAGGCAGTTACAACTCACCGGGCTTTGCATTTGACGTAGCCGTTTCAGGTGGAATTGCCTTCCTGGCAGATGGAGAATCCGGAGTACAAATAGTTGACATTAGTTCCCCTGACAATCCTGTATTAATCAGCACAATTGAAACCCCTGGCACAGCCATGGGCTTAAATGTGGTTGGTGAATATATTCTGATCGCTGATGGTGAAGCCGGATTCAGAATTGTCGATATCAGTGATCCGGCGAATCCGATTGAAATAGAAGCATTTGACACACCTGGACAGAGTAATGCTATCTTCATTTCCGGAGGATTAGCTTATTTGGCTGATGGTGAAAATGGACTGCTCGGCTTTGAAATTGGAGAGCTTGTTCCATTGCTGCCGGAAATGACACTTTCAACTATGCTTCTGGAATTTGGAGAAAATGTAGTTTCGACAACTTTGACTCAAGACCTCCTGATCACCAATACAGGAAATGATGACCTGACAGTTTCAGATGCAGTGGCTGCAGGTGATGGTTTTGACTGCGAATTCGCCGAAGCCTTGATCCTGGCTCCTAATGAAACTAACACCGTAAGTGTCTCCTTCCTGCCGGAGGATTATATTGATTATGCAGGAACATTAACGATTACCTCTACTGATCCTGAACAGGATCAAGTTGTTGTCAATCTGACCGGATCAGGTTTGTCACAGGATATTCAACTTTCTGAACAAGCAATTAATTTTGGTGAGGTTGTTTATCCACAGTCGACAGAACTTACATTTGATATCAATAATATCGGTAATATTGACCTGACCGTTGAGAATATTGTTGTTGTGGGAGAAGATTTTAACCTGGAATTCAACGGCAGTTTCGTCTTAGGTGCGGGTGAAAGTGCAACACGGGCGGTAACTTACACAGCAAATACTTTCGGTCAGGCTTCCGGTACGATTACAGTTCATTCCGATGATCCCGATTCACCGGAATCAGTAATTGATTTAAGCGGAACCTGTATCTATCCTGTAGTTACGCTATCTACAGATGCCCTTGATTTCGGTGGGATTCATGTCACAGAAACGGCAGATATTCCATTCCTGATCAACAATGTCGGAACATCCGACCTAACTGTTTCTGAGGTTGCAGTCAGCGGTGACGGATATATCTGCAACTTTGAAAGTGAATTTGTGCTTGCTCCGGGTGGTGTTCACAATATCTCGGTCACACTTGACCCTGATACGTACATCCAATACCCGGGAGTAGTTACTATAACCTCTGATGATCCTGTTAATGGAGTAGTCACGGTTGATTTAGCCGGACATGGATTGTCTCAGGACATTGGACTTTCATCAGAGGCTCTTAACTTTGGCGAAGTTGTTCATCCACAATCAATTGACGTGACATTTGATATCCTCAACCTGGGTAATTATGATCTTACTGTCAATGATATGGTTGTCGATGGTGATGATTTCTCTGTTGACTTCAACGGAATTTTTGTAATTGGAGCCGAAGATCAGGCAACCATGACAGTAACATACATTGCAAATACGTTTGATGCCGTTTCGGGTGTAGTAACAATATTTACGGACGACCCACTCGATCCGGAAGTAACAGTTGAGCTTAGAGGTGTGTGTATCTTCCCTGTAATCACCCTTACCGACGAAGTACTAGACTTCGGTGAAGTTCATGTCACAGAGACCGCAGATATGACCTTTATAGTTTCGAACAATGGTACCTCAGACCTTACAGTTTCAGATATTGTGGTTACTGGTGATGGATATGTCTCTGACTTTGTTGATGAGTTTGTAGTAGTTCCCGGCGGTACACAGGATGTTGCAGTAACCATCGATCCCGACACGTATATTCAGTATCCCGGATTGGTGACAATCGCCTCGGATGATCCGGTAAATGGAGAAGTTGAGATTGAACTTGTTGCGATGGGATTATCACAGGATATAGAACTTTCAACCGATGCGCTTGATTTCGGCGAGGTTGTATATCCTCAGTCAAATCAGTTGACTTTCGATATTATCAACCTCGGTAACTATGATCTAACCGTAAACGATATAGTTGTCGATGGTGAAGATTTTGTCGTTGACTTTGGCGGAACTTTCGTTGTCGATGCCGAGAGTCAAACTTCCAGAACAGTTACCTATACTGCAAACACGTTTGATGCTGTGTCGGGTGTAATAACAATACATACAGACGATCCACTCGATCCGGAAGTAACAGTTAACCTGAGTGGTGTTTGTATCTATCCTGTCATCACACTTTCCGACGAAGTTCTTGACTTCGGCGAAGTTCATGTCACGGAAACTGCCGACTTAACGTTCACAGTTACAAACAATGGAACCTCTGCTCTCACCGTTTCTGATTTGTTCGTCAATGGTGATGGATACGTATCTGACTTTGGTGGAGAGTTTGTGGTTGGTCCTGGTGATGTACAAAATATCATGATGACAATTAATCCTGATACTTATATCGAATATCCAGGATTAGCAACTATTACATCAGATGATCCAGTTAATGGTGAAGTCACAGTTGACCTCACGGGGCTTGGATTATCGCAGGATATCGAGCTTTCAACAGATGCTCTTGACTTTGGTGAATTGGTTTACCCGCAATCAACCCAATTGACATTCGATATCGTCAACCTCGGTAATTATGACCTAATGGTCTCGGATATGGTTGTCGACGGTGCTGATTTCGCAGTTAACTTTGATGGAAGTTTTGTTGTCAGTGCTGAGAGTCAGGTTACGAAAACGGCCACATATACTGCAAACACATTTGATGCCGTAACTGGCTTGATTACGATTTACACCGATGACCCACTCAATCCAGAAGTTACAGTTGACCTTGCAGGTGTTTGCATTTATCCTGTGATCACCCTGTCAACAGAAATACTCGACTTCGGTGAAACTCATGTAACAGAAACTACTGATATGACGGTTACAATCGGTAATGAAGGAACCTCTGATCTGACAGTCCCTGATGCATATCTGAATGGAGATAGCTACACCTTTGATTTCGGTGGAGAATTTGTCATTGCACCAGGTGAAACCCAAGGCTTGATGGTTACTTTCGATCCTGATACTTACGTCGATTATTTCGGAATGCTAACGATTAACTCAGACGATCCAGTCAATGGTCAAGTATTTGTTGATCTGATCGGTCTGGGTCTGTCTCAAGATATCGAGCTTTCGACAGAATCAATTGACTTCGGAGATGTCATCTACAGCAACACTGTTGAGATAACCTTCGATGTCGTCAACCTCGGTAACTATGATCTATCTGTAACCGACATATCTGTTGATGGAGATGACTTCAGCGTTGACTTCGGAGGTGAATTTGTCATCGGGGCTGAAAGTTCGGAAACGGTGAATGCAACTTATTCAGCCTACATGTACGACGTTGTGACTGGTCTTATCACTATCACCACCGACGATCCTGTTGATCCGGTTGTTGATATCGACTTGAGCGGAACCTGCCTCTACCCTGTCATCACACTGAGCACCGATTACTATGACTTCGGTGGTGTCCTTGTCGGAGAAGACGATTCATTCATTCTAGAAGTTGGTAATGACGGAACTTCCGACCTGCATGTATCCGACTTTATCCTCGAAGACCTCTATTATTCAACAGATGCTGATTATGAGTTTGTTGTCGCACCAGGTGATGTTGAGATGATTGAGGTATTCTTCATTCCTGAAACCTACGGTCAATTTGACGGCATGATTGATGTTCTCAGTGATGATCCGGTCAATCCGGAAATGATGGTCGATTTGACCGCTATCGGATTGGCCTCCGATATAACGGTTGATGTTGAATCACTCGAATTCGGAGATGTTCAATATACCCATGACAAAACAATGGGGGTTACCATCAGCAATGTCGGCAACATTGATCTGGTTGTCTCAGATGTTCTTAATGCTGATGTATGCTTCACACCACAATTCACCGACCCCATAGTTGTAGCACCGGGTGCAAGCACCATACTCAATGTGACATTCACACCCGTTGAATACAGGGAGTACAATGATGTTATGACTCTTGTTTCCAATGATCCGGACGAGATTGAAACCACAATCGGGCTCAGTGGACGTGGTGTCTGGATCTATTCCTCAATGTTTGCACAGCGAAAAATTAAGATCAAGAAGGAATCCGCCATAGGTTCGGGTGATGTCTGGGTCAATGGAGAACACCGTAATGGTCCAGAGCTAAAACTCGAAAAAAACGTACATATTGCGGACGGATTACATGTGAACGCCAGTCGAATTGACATCGACCGTGATGCTGTCATTGAAGCTGATGTAACCTATAACGAGTTACGCGGTAGAGGAGTAATAACTGGTGTACAAACGTCACCTCTTGCGCCTATACCACTTATCGATGCAGCTCATATGCCAGATTTCCCTATATTTGAATGCAACTTGGAGGACATCACTGTCAGACGTAATGATGATCCACTTGAGTTGGCCGGAGGTACGTTTGGCAAAATAAAGGTAGAAAGAGACGCGACTCTGATCCTTACAGGTGGAGTATATAATTGTAAGGAGTTGAAGGTCGAGAGAGATGCTTTCTTCATCTGCAATGATGTGTGCCAAATCAGGGTAAAAGAAAAGGTCGAAACAAAGGACGGAGCTTATATTGGTCCTGGTCAAGATGTTGACATTACTGCTGCGGATATCCTCTTCTATGTCGGTGAAATGCCTGTAGCACCAAATCACTGTTTAGGCGAATGCAATTGGTCACCATTTGGCTGGGGCGAATGTGATTGCAATGATCGCGGTGGTCGTGGTGACCGTGGTCGGGGTCGTGGAGATGACGGCGACGAAGGTGAAAACGAGGACGACGACGATGAGGATGAGTGGGAAGATCAATGGTGGCTGAATCCAAATGATGTGGTCAAGATCGGTAAAGAAAACAATTGGCATGCAAACATTTACACTATTACCGGAAAAATCAAGATTGACAAGGAGTCAACTATCGAAGGTAGTCTTATTGGATTTGAAATTGAACTCGATAAGAACATCACAATCGAATTCAACGGTGGCTACAGTGGTAATGAGGGTATTGTCCTTGACAGTGGACCGGGTGAAGTTGAGCTTCTGGTTGATAATCCTCTGATTCCGACCGAAGCGGTTCTTGGTTCCTATCCTAATCCATTTAACGCAGTAGCGACTGTTAACTACGGTTTACCAAAAGCCGCTTACATCAGCATCAAAGTTTACGATGTTTCCGGTCGTTTGGTTGCTGAGCTCGTGAATGGGTACAAACCAGCGGGTTATCACATGGCAACCTGGAACGCTAAATCTCTTTCAACCGGTCTTTATTTCGTAAGATTTTCCGGTTCCAGCAAGGTAATTGTCAGGAAACTGCTACTAACCAGGTAAATTGCAAAACCAAGTAACAAAAAATCCCATCCCGAGCCTTCGAGATGGGATTTTTATATCATTAACTCCAATCAGGATCAATCTCTGATCATTATTTTTAAGACAACTTTCTTTGAATTGCATCTATTCCAAGAAGCCCCATGTTAATGATAGTACAGTAGATAGACTATATTGATACCCACTATTTTTTTAAAGATCTTGACCTTAGTTCAAATCCCATGATTAAACTTTGCAATACTTCATTATTGTTCGAAGCAGGGTCTTGTACACTAAAATCATGTGAAATTCCCGGATTTTTACCAGCTCGATATGAACGTGCGACTATTTTGGATTTCTATCCGGTTCCATCCTTGAACCAATCAGAAATTGGATTGTAACTGCTGAAAACTAGCCGAATGCTGAGGACATGATTGACTTCAATAACATATTGATAATACCGCGATATCGATTTGATGTAATTCAAAATTAAGAAGGTTATCATTGGATTGCGTAAAGGCAAAGGATGGGATGTCTTCTTTATCTCCCATAATCCTGTCCCACCACAGCAATTAATGAAGAATATTTTTTTTGCTAATAATGGTCTTCTTTCATTTGCTTGAAACCGTGAGTATGATGCAAAATGTCGTGAGTTTATTGCGGGTAGAAAAAAGAGTAATAATAGTTAAAACATGTTTAGAAAACTGTGATGTTATCAAAATATCTGTCAGATCGGTATCCAGTAATATACTCAGTTTACCAAGAGTCGGAAGTACCTAATCTACCACAATTCACTTTGCCATATAATCTTCTGGCATAAGAAAGTGACTAATCTAAAAGGAGTACACATTATGTGGATAGTTACAGAATTGGTAGTACCGGCAATTGTAGCATTTGTGTTTGTTTCAATAATCCTGGCATACGTATGACCAGTACAGACAAAGTATTTAGCGGATGTGTTAAAACATTAAAATGGATAGCAGAAAAGACCGGAATGACTTATGGACATGTCAATTTATGGGTGCTTTGCGTTATCTGACCAGCAGCGACTGTCGTGTTGGTGATAGCGTGCGTATTGAAGAAGTGAAGTGTAATGCTTCACTTCTTTTTCAATTGATTTAGTTTGATTATGACAATGCGGAATCACTAATTGACAATGATACAGATCATTTGTACCTTCGATTAATATAGTATCTTCAAAATGTTTAATCCGAAGATGGGAGTCCAATAATGTCAGCATGATCCTGCATAGTAACAGTTTTTATCGCTTGTATTTTTACACTTCACATATCCTCCGCCTGTTTTGCTGAAATTGCGAGATGGAACGAAAATCAGGTACTCGGGCAGAATGGGGACTACGAATTTGCTGGAATCTATGAATTCGATACCCTTTTTATCGCCGATGATGTTGAGATAACAAACACCAACATTTCCCAACTCGTTATTAAAGCTACATACCTCTCTCTGGGCAATAATGTAGTTATTCGTGTACGGAATGGATTCTATTCAGGAGCACCAGCGCATTCAGCTGAAGATATCAATTTAAACAATATACCAGAACATGCAATCGAAGTCGGGAGCATTGTGCTATTGCCGAATACCTTTGGTCACGGAGGGAATGGTGGCAATGGATCATATTTTTCACCACCTGCAAATCGACAATTAGGTAATGGGGGCGGTGGTGGTGGTGGATATGGTGGTGGTCAAGGAGGTGCAGGTTATCCCCCAGGACCAAACCAGAATGATTATTTTTGGGCACCAGACAATGGTGGAAATGGGGGCACATGCAATATTTTCAATTGTGAGCGAGTAGTTGGGCAAGGTGGTGGAGCAAATGGGCTAGGTTCAAATGGAAATAATAGCAG
>JABGPL010000052.1 GCA_018644935.1 Calditrichota bacterium
TGTCTCAGCGGGTGAATATGTCGAAAATATTGATTTTACTGGTAAGGATATATCTCTGATTGGCAATCCGGATAATCCTGAAGAAGTGGTGATTGATGGAGGCGGTGATGGCAGTGTAGTTGTGTTTAGTAATGGAGAGACGAATGAAGCTGTACTAAGTGGATTTACTCTTCAAAATGGTGGAAACGTTCATCAGGGAGGTGGAGTATATTGTAACAACTCCTACCCGAATCTGCTGAACCTGATTGTAAGAGAAAATATGTCTGCATCTGGTGGTGGAGGCATTTATTACTCCGGGGATCGAGAGAGTTTGATAAGTATGGAAAACCTTCAAGTGATAGGAAACCAAAGTTCAGGCGCAGCTGGAATAATGTTGTACGAAGGAGAAATCTCGATTTCAAACTCCACAATTTCGAACAACTCGTCACAGAGAGACGCAGGTGGAATCTGGTGCGGTGAAAATACAATCTCAACTTTTGATAACCTGATTATTACTGACAACGATTGTAGTCGTGATGGTGGAGGGATTTATTACATTAACCATAGCGAAGCGAGTTTATCCAATTCTCACATTTCAGGAAATGTAGCCGGTGCTCAAGGTGGTGGTCTTTTTCTAAGTTGCTGGGAGAACGAGGATGGTATCCTTAGTTTACATAATTGCGAGATATATGAAAACACAGGCCGTTCTGTAATCTATTTTGCTTACGCTTCAGTTCAAATCGATCATGTGACTCTGCATCACAACATATCACATCACCAGATCATAAATCTTACCAATTCTGAATGTGTTTTTAACAACTGCACAGTCTCAGATTCAAGGACAGGCTGGTTTATCGTACAGGCAGAATGCAGTACAGTTATACAGAATTCGATTGTTTACAATAATGATATCTGGGGTTTATTTCCCGAACAAGGTGAACTTGCGGAGATCACATTTTCAAATATCCAGGGTGGTTTTGAAGGTGAAGGCAATATTGACGCAGATCCACAATTCGTTGATGCAGAGAATGGAGATTATCAATTGACCGAAGACTCACCCTGCATTGACGTGGGTAATCCCGATTCCGATCCTGATCCCGATGGGACTAGGGTGGATATGGGAGTGTATTATTTCCATCAAGAGGTGAGAGTACTCAATGTTCCTGATGAATTTGAAACAATTCAGGCAGCTATTGATGCGGCCGAGGATGGTGATGAAATTCGAGTTTCAGCTGGTGACTATGTCGAGAATATCAATTTCTCTGGGAAGGACATTTCCATTATCGGTGATCCGGATAGCCCTGAATCAGTGATTATCGATGGAAATGACAACGGCAGTGTAGTGATATTTGAAGAAGGTGAGGGTGAAGGCGCGGTTTTAAGTGGATTTACCGTCAGGAATGGAAATTCCGAATTTGGTGGGGGAATCCATGGAACTGGAACATCGATAACACTCCAAAATTTGATCGTAACCGGGAACTTTATTGAAAATGGTTTCGGTGCCGGAATATATGTAAATAATTGCAATTTGAACATTGTAAATTCTGAATTCTCTGGGAATGATGCAATCAGTAACGGGCAATCACTCGGAGGAGGAATTGCAATTATTGAAAATTCTCAATTCGAGATTTCAGAAACAGTTGTTTCAAATAATCTCGCCTGGCGGGGAGCAGGTTTATATATACAACAATCTGAAGGATCCCTGTCTAATTTGGATATTTCTGAGAATAGTGGTTCCGGACTGACCATCGATGGATGCAGTCCGCAGGTTACGGATGTTGTAATACGTAACAATGATTTTATTGCTGGTCGCAACGATGGTGCAACCGGAATTGATGTCAGAGGTGGAAATCCGATTTTCAATCGAGTGATTATAACCAACAACACCATGACTTCCGGCGGAGCCGTGATGGTGTTAGGCGAGAGTACTCCTGAATTTAATTATTGCGAGATAAGCAATAATATTTGCGAACAGGGTGAGGGAAGCAATGGTATTGTAGCCATGGGTGGTCATCCCATTATTAATAACACAACCATTTACGGGCATTCATTTACTGGATTATATCTCCGCGACACTGGATCAGCCATCATTACAAATTCGATATTCTGGACTAACGAGGATTTTAGCATTTACAATGCTGAAGGTAGTTGGGGTTTCGAGATTGATTACTCAGATGTTGAAGGTGGAATAGACGGGATGTTCCGCGGTGATGTTAATGGTGCAGTTTTTGGTGAAAACAACATAGATTCAGATCCTTTCTTCACTGACCCGGATAACAATGATTTTCATTTAGCAGCAAACTCCGCATGCATAGATGCCGGTGATCCAGACACTGATCCTGATCCGGATGGGACAAGGGCGGATATGGGGGCGTATTATTTTCACCGGGATGAGGATGGTATTCTCAATGTTCCCGACGAATATGCTACAATTCAAGCAGCCATTAACGCAGCACATGATGGTGCGGAAGTTCGGGTTGCACCAGGTGGCGGAAATGGTGAGAATGGTGCGTATATGGAGAATATTAATTTCAATGGCAAGAATATCTCTTTAATCGGTGATCCTGATGACCCTACTAGTGTAGTGATTGATGGAAATCAAAATGGAAGCGTAGTGACGTTTGAAAACTGGGAAACCAATGATGCTATTTTAACAGGATTTACAATTACCAATGGAACTGGAACGGATTTTAATGATGGAGGCGGTCGAAGAGGTGGAGGAGTTTACTCACAACCTTCAAGCCCTACAATTACCTACTGCATTTTCAGAGGTAATGATGCAGATGATGGTGGTGCTATACATTCACGTGCTCCTGAAGGGGAAATGACAAGTATTTCAATTCAAAATTGCCAAATATTTGATAATAATACTAATTCTGGAGGTACAATTATCCTTGCGAGAAGTGAAGTTGTTATCTACAATACTGAAATTACCAATAATGTTGGATATCAGGGTGCAGCTATTGATTGTTATTGGTCTGATGTAACAATTTCAAATTGTACAATTGCAAATAACATAGCGAGTGAAAATCACAATGGTGGAACAATATGGAGTTTTATGAGCGAGGTAGATTTTACCAATAGTATTGCATGGGGTAATGGTGAAAATCACATGGTCTTATGGGATAGTGATGTCTTCAATATCAACTACTCTGACCTGCAAGGTGGTGAAAACAATATTGACAACACCAGGGGAGCCCAGTTAAACTGGGGTGGGAATAACATAGACTCAGACCCCCTCTTTTCTGATCCCGACAACAGCGAGTACCACCTGTCGGCAAACTCCCCCTGCATTGACACCGGTGATCCGGAATCAGAACCTGATCCAGATGGGACAAGAGCAGATATGGGAGCTTATTATTATAATCAGGAAGATGAACCGGACATCGAAGTATCCCCAGAATTCCTCGAATTCCCTGCTACCATCCTCGGAGAAGCTTCTGACTTTATCTTGACAATTTCTAATAACGGTGATGCTAACCTGACAGTCTCAAACATTTCCACCCAAGCTCCATTCAGCGTTGCATTTGGAGGTGAACTCGTAATCGAACCAGCACAGGAACACGAGGTTACTGTCACTTTCATTCCGGAAGAATCTATAGAATTTGATGGCTTGCTAATGATATCATCGAATGATCCAGTCAATCCTGAAATTGAAGTTCCTCTATCGGGTGTCGGAGTTTCTATCAACAACCCACCCGAGGTAATACGTGAAATATCGGATATCACTGTCGATGAAGACCCCGGTCGAGTAGATGTAATCAACCTTGATGAAGTGTTTGTCGATCCGGACGAGGATGAATTGACGTTCACTTTCGCAGGTGCTCCTGAAGAGTTGAACGTTAGGATTGATGATGGGAATGTCCTGTTCTTTGAACCAGTTGAAAATTTCAACCTTCCTGATGGAGTCGAAATTACAGTTACCGCAGATGATGGGCAGGACGACAATCGCGATTTTGGTAAGATAAGACAGTCGAGAACGGTCAGGGGTGTTAGTGAGGGTACTGATATTGAATCCGTAAACTTTACACTTCTTGAAACTGATGATTCCATACTATCACCACAAAGGGATGCAAACGTCAGTACCTCTTTCGTAATTATCATAACCCCAGTGAACGATGCTCCCTACGTGATGGATCCAATAGAGGATGTGGTCAGAGAGGAAGATTCCGGATATTTTGCAATAGCAGATATCAACGAATATTTTCATGATGTAGATATCGACTTTGAAGGTGATGCGTTAAATTACACGTTCCGAGGTGATCCGGAAGAAGTCAATATGCAAATTCAGGAAAACGGGTGGCTGACTATTGATCCGGATGAGAACTATTATTTAAATGAGCCTGTCGAAATTATAGTAACGGCAGAGGACGATCACCGTGCAACGACCATAACCGTATTCCACTTAATGATTGATGCTGTTAACGATGTACCTGTTGTCGTAAATGAGATTGGTGATGTAACCGTAAACGAGGATTGCGGACATACGATAATCGCGGATTTGGATGATGTCTTTTACGACCCGGATGGAGACGACCTAGAGTTTTCCCTCAACGATGGAGATGTCCCGGACGAGTTGAATTTGCTCATAAACGACAATAATTTACTGCTCTTTGAACCGGAAGATAATTTTAATATGCCGGAAGGTATAGAAGTTGTCGTTACCGCAGACGATGGTGCTGAAAACCGCATGTTGAGGATCGCGTTATCGTCGAATGTTCCTGATACTAACTTTAATCAGGCAGTCAATACTGATAGAGATACCCGTTCAGTTCGGAAAATCGCTGCTGACATATCTTCAAAAAACTCTCCTCGACGTGATGATTCTGTTGAAGATTCATTTATGCTTGTTGTCCGCGCGATAAACGATGCTCCGGTTGTTCAAATGGAAATTCCCGACATAACTCTCGAGTTTAATCCCGGGTATGTCGCGATTGCTGATCTGGATGACATCTTCTTTGATCCAGATGTTATCACGGATGACGATTTACTGAGATATACAATATCAGAAATTCCCGGGGAGTTGAACATCAATATAACTGAGCAGAATGTCTTGAGTGTTGATCCTGAAGGAGATTTTGAATTGCCTGATGGTGTTGATATAGTTATAATTGCGCGTGACAATGAAAACGCTGTTGCACTCGCAGAGTTCAACCTGACTATAAATAGACCAATACACTGGGATGAACCGGTTGAAACCGATTTCAGGCATGTTTTTTCAATTAGTGAGTGTGACCTTTACCTCGAAGATCAATTCGGACCCCTGCCGGATGGCAGTAATATAGGGGCTTTCACACCTGACAGTTTATGTGTTGGACATGTCGTTTGGGATAATGACGGAGTTGACCTGATTGCATACGGTAACAACCCTGATACAGAGGAAATCGATGGATTCATTGAAGGTGAATCGGTACATTTCCGAGTAATTGAAGGATTTGATCAAAGAGAATTATTGGGGAGAATAGAATACATCAATGAAGAACCGGTACGTACCTATACAGTGGATAGTGAAACTTCAATTAATCTCCAGGTCGCCGGATCATCTAACTCTTGTAATATAATTCAACTGTTGCATTATGATCCTGTTGAGAGCAATGCCCAGGAAACACATTCAATTCTAATTGAAGAAGTTACTCTCGACGATGAACTACTCGAAATAGGTGATGAAATTGGAGCATTTGCTCAGGATAGAATGTGTGTTGGTGCAACAATATTTATTGGGGTACCAAATGATGAAAATGAACCATGGTTAGAGAGCTTAAGGGTGGGATTCTCTGCTGTCCCTGATGACAATCGCACTCACGAATTAGATGGTTTTGAAGATGGTGACGAAATGTATTTTGAAATTTGGGATCATTCTAGCAATACGACATATTTCGCTGCAGTTGAATTTTTGGCCGGTGATGAGCATTTCGTTCGACATGGCAGGTCAAGAGTAAACATCAGAGCTACAAGGATCTTTGAACAGAGAATAGAACTAACTGGTGACTGGCAGATGATTTCAACGCACCTTGTCGACCTGGTGAGGGAAAGTATCATCGATATGTGGGCAGATGTAGTTGAAAGAGAACATCTAGAAATATTAAAGGATCATCACGGAAATTTCTATCTGCCCGATTGGGGGTTCAATAATATTCCCCGCTGGCGAACGGAATATGGTTACCAGGTAAAATGCTCCGCAGAGGATATGTTAATAATCAGGGGAAGAGCTGTTGTTGATCCGGACGATTCAATTCATTTAAGAGTTGGGTGGTCCATTATCGCGTATTATCTGCAGGAAGATGTTGATGCGATTATCGCTTTCGATAATTTAGTTGAAGTAGAAGTGCCTGATGAAATGAATGGTTTCCAACCGGCTGAAATTGTAACATTCCTCGAGATCGCAAAAGATGCATGGGGGAATTTCTATCTCCCAGAATGGAATTTTTGTAACCTGGGTGATTTGAGACCTGATAGAGCATATCAGGTCAAAGTTTCTGATGATGTCGATTTCGTTTGGAGTACCGGCGATCTCTTTATTGCATCCGGAGAAAATGAGCTGATTATCCCTGAACCAATTTTCTTCAAGACTCCAGAACTGACAAACTCCAATATGTCGTTGCTGATCACGAAAGCCCCCACAAGTTCTGATCGTTATGAACTGGGTGTGATTTCATCATCCAATGTTTGCATCGGTAGTATCGTGATCGATGGTGATGGCCCCTGGGGAATAGCCCTATGGGGTGACGACGAAACAACAACTAGCCTTGATGGTGCAAAAGAAGGGGAACAATTTGAATTCAGAATATGGGATGGAAACACAGAATACTCAATGTCGCCAGAATTCCAGGGTGGAAGTAATTCCTTTGAAAAAGACGGCTTAGGAGTTGTAACTTTTGATAATCAGTTGGTTCCAAATGAATTCAGCATTACATCAGTCTATCCTAATCCATTTAATTCAACCGCAATGGTTACATATAGTCTCGATGAACATGCTTCCATTGCAGTCAAGCTATTTGATCTGACTGGGTGTGAAATTGCTACACTTTATGAAGGACAAAGAGCACCAGGAAATCATACTCTTCAGATAACCGGGCAAAATTATGCATCTGGATTGTATCTTTGCCGCTTGATTAAGAATAGTAATGGTCAGAAAGCAACAAGAAAAGTAGTTTTGATCAAATAGCTCAAAATTACTTGTTGTCTGAAGGGATAATCCAGTTGGATTTGGAATATCCGCTTTTATGATCAGGAACATTAATTTATGAAGAGTAGACTTTTTTCCATCATCTCAAAATGCATGATACGACGTTATTGAGAAAATGATTCAAAGGAGAGTGGTTCTGTTAAGAAGAGAAGAGAGCATTAAATACGAAATTAAAATCAAATGGTGCAATGTTTGAAAGTAATTTAGTCATCACAACCTGAACATGGTACTATTTTAACTAAGATAATCTTTCACCTGCTTTAAACCCACGACTTTGCACCTACAAGCTAGGTTTTGAATTAAACAAGTAAGATCATTATGTTAAAACAATGGCTTCTTTTCAGATGAAGAGGGAGGGAGTTACTTTAAACACCAATGACATTTATGCATTGACTGACAATTCTTTCAATCATTCAGTAATGCCGGACTTGGAATAGATTCAGAGTAGAGAAGATAAAGGCTATTATCAAAAAAAACAATTAATAAGCAAGATCTCAAACTACCAATGGATGCAAAGATCGCCAAACGGCAACAACCACATCCCCTACCCTATTCTGGGCAACAATAATTTACAATTTAAAGTATACTGGCCGTCGATTGCCTTAGAATGCAACTAAATGCCTTCACTTGCAACACCCGAGCTTGCCTTCAAAGTCAACTTTCAGTTTTGAAAAACGAGGATTAAACTATTCCCTTCCTTCTGGTTTCTCCGTCCAAATTCCACGAATCAGAGAATTTCTCTTTTCAATTTTCAATATAATCGTTCACTGATTCAGATTTGAAGAAAACATCAAGAAATACTATTGAAAATCCGATACAGATTTAATAATCAAATCGTTTTTTGATGCGTTTTGACTTTTGATAAACGACAACTATTTAATCAAAATGACCTTTCGAGTTTGATTGTAGTCTGTGGTGCTCATTTTGACAAAAAACAATCCAGAGGAGCTGTTTTCTGTTGATTTCCAGGATATACAGTGATGACCTGCCTCATACCCTTTTTGCGGAATTGTGTGAACCAACCTCCCCGCGATATTGTATACACGCATTTCAACAGTGGTATGTTCTGGCAATCCGAAATTGAATCTGACGGTACTATTAAACGGATTTGGATATCCCCCTGCAAAATAGAAATTATCTGGAATTGCCGTGAGATTGTCGATATCAATGACTAACAGTGTATTTTGCTCAAACGATAAATCAATAACATTGATATCAAATTCGTTTCTAAGTAGATCTTCCTGTTTAGTCAAAGGATTCCATAATTTTAATGCAAAACCTTCGCCTGCTTTCAGTCCTTCAATTTCGGTTGTCAGAGAATCATCTCCCCAAACCGCAAAACCGCATACTGCTTTTGAGTTAAAACACAGGAATGAGCTTCGGCTGAGCTTGCCGACTCCTGCTATAATCCCGTCCAATGAAATTGCTGCTATTTCGAAACCTTTGATTTCTTCATATTCCAATCCGGTAACTAAAAGACTCATGTTCGAACCGGTTGGATTTGGCTGAATCCAGTGCTCGCCCTTCGATATTTCAAACTGCTTTTCGAAATGGTTGATCCGATTTTCGTCGTTAAGGTCTTCAACAGGATATCTAAATACAACCGGTTCACCTTCGCTGATGTTGACTTGATATCCGTTCCCTTCAGTCCAGGCTTCCATATTGGAAAATTGCTGAGCTGGTACCATAAATCTTCCCTGCCCATCCTTCGCTATATTTACACGGTCAATGACAGGAGTCAATACTTCTAAATCTGGAGCTGAGGCATCCAGTTCATATTCCGGAAAATATGCAATCATGTTCCAACCGGAATTCATATTTACCGGGTGCTGAGGTGAAAACCAGATTCCTTCGATGCTGGTTGTCAAGTCCTCATCGACCAGAACCTGATATCCCTGGGTAAGGTCCCAAAAAGGAATGTTGTTGAACTCAAACTCAGGTAGGCAGAATCGACCCAGGTTATCCTTCAAAATGATCAAATGGCTATGTTCTTCATCCTGTTCGTCACGGAAAATATCTGTCATCAACAGTATATCCGGTCCTTCTTCCCTTGTCCAGAATCTATCCAGGGGTCGAACATTAATCGATATCAGGCTCCAACCCTCATTAAAATTGACTTCTAATTCTCTCAAAGTATTACCATGAAGCGAACATCTTGAAGTCTGGTTAAAATGATAATTCCCATCTCCCCTTGTGAATTCCGCACCAACAATCGGAATCTCCTCTTCAGTTTCAGGGTTCCATAGGCGGAAGCAGAATCGTTCATCCCTTGCAAATCCTTCCACCTCTTCCGTTTGACGGTCATCACGGTGTACAGGCACAATCAGGGGTTCAAGCCTTTCGGGAAGCCAGACTCCACTCCCTGCCAATAATCCATTTGGTGTAAATACACCAATCTCTGTACCCAGAGGTGCTGGTTCCTCATTGACAGTAAGTTCTGTTATTTGAAGCTTATGAGGATGACTCATTTCTTGAAATTCTGTGTAATGTCTTGCCGCATGACCAGTCGACAAAAGAACTGGGATTTCTATTTCAGGATTGTCCCTGTCATTGGATCGAATAAATATCGTTGCAGAATACTCGGAATCTTCGTCAAGATCTCTCGCATCATAAGTGATTTCAATATTTGAACGACGACCTCTTGAAAGAGAACCTCGGTTTGGATAAATCCTTAACCAGTGAGGGATAGGAATTTCTTCAATGCCATCATCGTGGACATACCATCTCGCTTCATTGGACATTCCATGCCATAGATTTTGCCCATCATGTTCAATGCCAACAGTGGCGCGATTGTGATCCCCGCAATTCCACTCAATCTCATTGACTTTCCTAACGGTTCTTTCATTATCACTCACACCTTCCCAATCACTATCAATAAAAAATTGATCGACTTTCAACTGACTACGGTGATTCATCCAGAGCTGCCCATCAAAATGTTCTGGTACCCATGTAATTATGAAACGTTGAAAATCATCCAGCACAATTGTTGCAACTTCCTCAAGCTCATCTATCGTTAATACATAAAACACATGGCTGTACGGATTATTAACCAATATGTAACCATTCGGATCATAAGCAACACCGTAAATACGCTCGTAGGGTAATTCATGTTGAGCGACTATGTTCCCTTCTCTGTCAATCACTGTTAAAACATTTTGTGGGTTATGCGTCGTCCAGAAACAGGTACCGTCCCAGGCTAAGTCGATGGGAGTAAAGGGCATTTGATAGTTAAACTCAATTTCACCGTTTTCGGGATTTAAGGCTATCATTCGATCGGCATCACGAAAAACACCCCACATCAACTCACCATCCCAGGCAAGACCAGATGTGTTGGAATATGGGACATCATGTTCCTGAAGAATATCACCGGGATCATCCCTATTTGGTGGTCGGTTCAAGTTCTCATGATTATAAACTTGCTCATTGTTGATAACTCCTGCATAAACAGTAAATTCAAGATTAATTGAATTGTCGTCTGCAACATTCCTTATAATTATATCCCTTTCAATAGGTTCCTCATTGAGATGAATCGGAACAAGTATAGGATTATCTGGTGAAGGTTCAACCTCAATTTCTGGAGAAGCCAGACTTAAACCTTCCAAATCGAACCAAATATTTCCTTGCTCCTGTTCATCGCCAACATTCATTGCACTAGTATTGATATGAAATTCGCCTTCTATTTCACCGACTTCCTGTGGATTAAAGATCAGGTTAACCACCAGCGAATCATCTGGTGCAATCACGGTTCCCCTTTCAAGATCAGTTCGAAAATGATCGGGATTATCAAAACGGAAATCATTAATCTCTAATTGATCGGTCCCAGAGGAGTAAAGACAAATTTCAATCGGTAAACTCTCCTCGCCGTTCTCGCCATAGGAAAACTCGACTATTTCAGCATCTTCAGATGGATGTGAATGAGGAATAGTAAGAATTTCAGGAATACCATTTATGGTGAGATTCAAGTCAATGATCATGTGCTCTTCATCGGGATCGTTGGAATAGATATGGAATTGTGGATTATATACACCACCTCTGATCCGGTCAGAGATAATTGTAAATTCAATCTCAGAATCCTCTCCTGGCTCGAGTTCACCTGAATCCGTATTTAATTCAACCCAGGTGTGATCATCACCTCCGATAAAACGTTTCTCTATGGTATTATATCTATAATGTCCTATCCACAGATACTCGTCAACACAAGCAATTCCATGCCTGTTATTTAAACCCCAATCATAGGTCGCAACAATCTCCGGTTCCCAATCTTCATTAACATCAATCTGATGAATTAAATTTCCTTCAACAATCCACAATTTTCCATCTTCTGCTTCATCAATCCATTCAATACGTCCGGTGTTTTCATTGATTATTTCACTATAATCAATGGCACCGATTTGCTGGTTATTTTCACAATCAAAAACCCTGATAGTATAAATATCCCTATGATTCAATAAATAAAATCCATCCGAACTGACAGCAATTCCTTCAACATCTTCTTCAACTCCTATTTGTTCGGAAACAAATCCTCTCCTGTCATATTTATAAATAATATTTCTATACGAAATCCAAATCCTGTCATCTTCAAAAGCCAGGGCTCCCTTTCGGAATTGATAATCATGAACGACCTCTCTGGTTATGGGGTGTACTGCAAATAGTCTTTCATCGGCATCGTCTGATGAGCACCATAAGAGTTCACCATCCCATGTCAATCCCTCTATTTCTTCATAAGGTAAGTCAATCATGCGAACTATTTCTCCCCTCTCCGGAAACTCGAACAGTTCGTCAATTTCAATTTCCCAGGATAATTGTGATTCACCCTGGTTAGAAACAGTCAACGTCTCATCAACCTGATCCCCAATCTCAAGCTCTATGTCAAATTGATTCGGATCAACTTGAATATCCGGGGCATCAATAACTTCAATCCTCATTTCAATCTCGAATTCCCCCTCATTGGGATCGTTACTGTAGACTACCATCGATTCCCGATATTCACCTACCTCCTCTGACGTAGCGAATAACGCAATAGTCCGATGTTGTTCGGGCTGTACAAGAATCTCCTGGTCATTGCAGAAAAACTGCTCATTTTCGCAGGCAATGCTGTCAATGACCAATTGTCCATTACCCTCATTCTCTATGCGAATTAGTACACTGTATTGTTCCTCGGGGAATATTCCACCAATATGAGCATTCCAATCAAGTACATTATCATTGTTAAACGACCACTCCACTGATATGTCTGGTACACCGTGAACACTGAGGCTTACATCAGCAGTTTTGTCGGGATTGCGAGGGTCGTCTGACAAGAAATGAATCAGAGCACCATATTCTCCTCCGATCAGATCTTCAGATTCAAAAGTAAAAAAGATTTCAACATCTTCTTCCTGATCTAGTAAAATCGTATCGGATTGAGTTGAAATCCAATGGACTTCGGTTATTCCGTCAGAATGTTTGTACCAGTTTGTTTCACTCCGCATCCCATGCCATAAATTATATCCATCATGGGCAATACCGGAATATTTCTGATCGACGTTCCATTCAAAATCCTGCGCAAGCCAGGACTCCCAATGGCGATCATATCCAATTTGAAAAACATGATTGTCGCCATTTAACCAGAGTTTTCCTTCAAAGTGACCACCAACCCACTCAATACAGTCTATATCAACACCTCCGACTAATCCGCTGTAAGCAATGGTGGCAACTTCATCCAGGCTCTCATAATCGAAAACGTGAATTTGATTATCCATTCGACAGTTAATGAAAAGGAGTCCATCACCGAACGCAATTCCATCATAATCCAGACCGGGCTCAAACCTGGCAAGCCTGTTTCCTCCACGACCATACACAAATAATTCTCTGCGGCTCACTTCACCAATTATGAAGTTTTCTCCATCGAACGTCATCGCTCGTGGCATGGCATGAATACCGATTCGTTGAAGGATTTCATTTGTTTCAGGATTAATCTCGATAAGCCTGTTTTCACTGTAAGAAATGCCCCACATAGATTCACCATCCCAGGCGAGACCTCGCGTTTCGATGTAAGGAACTTGATGGACACTTAAAATATCACCGGTTTGTTCTCGTTCCGCTTCATTAGTGGATTGGAATTCGGCATTTCCATGCAAGGTAAGTTCACCGATATTCATGACATTAATTACATGTTCCGAGCTTTCGCCGACATTTAACTCTGTCGTAATTTCTGCTGGCTCGAGAGAAAGCGTCTGACCACGGACGGTTTCACCGACAAGTCGGATTTGTAATTCTTCGTTTTCCGGATCATTGCTAACTATGGTCAGAACAGATTCTATCTCACCTGATTCACCTGGCAGAAAGGTTATCCACACAGTCCGTCGTCCGTAAGGTTGTAGTTCCAGGTCGTTTTGATTACATGAAAATGCCTCATGGTCAGTTTCTATGCTTTCAATACTCAGTATATCAGAGCCTACATTCTGAAACACGATCGGAATGCTATATTCCCAACCCATATACAGCAAGCCTTCGTATTCATCATTCCAGACTATCTCTTGAATGTCAGTTTCTTCATTATGAGACACCTGGATTGCAGGTGAACCATCAACTGTCAATCTTACAGGTATGTCGATTTGCGGATTATTCTGATCATTTGTCGTTAATATTATGTTCGTCTGGTATTCATTTTCAACGAAACCGGTTGCATCAATGTTAATAAAAATATTCTCATCCCCATCGCCGACAATTGTCCCTTCATCCGGTTCGAGGGTGATCCATCGGGGGTCGTCAATTCCATCATCAATGACCGTCAACCGACTGGAAGATGATTGCCCGGTATGCCATAAATTCTGGCCATCGTGAGCTATGTTAACATCACATTCCTGCTGAGGTTCGATTGACTTCACATGCTCCATATGAAAGTCAGGATCTATATATATCTGGTACAGAGTACAGCGCCGGTTTGAGCTGTTTTTTACAGATACCCAAAGTTGACCAGAAAGATGAACCGGAACCCATTCAATACATAAAACTCGATAACTTTCTATTTCGAACAGGGAAGAGATATCTAATTCATGCAGAATTTCTCTGTCTTCAATGTTATAAAAGTATAGGATCGGTCGATCGTTTGACAATAAGATACATATCTCATCCGTAAATCGAGTGATACTTCGCACCGATTCGTCAAGATGATACCACTCAAGGAGTTCACCCTGAATATTATAGACATGAAATACACTTCCCCTACCTGTAGACCTGCAAACAATTAATTCTTCACCATCACAAACGATTCCTTGAGGATTTGCTCCAACGGAAAATACAGTAATCAGTTCACCCTGAATAGGATCAAATCCAAAGACGTGATCATGGGAGGTACATCCCCAGATATCATTTCCATTAACGGCGAGGTCGGTAACATTACGGTTTTCGACATTAAACTCCTCAATAATATCACCAAATTCATCACGATGAGGTAGATCAGTATGGGGGAAAACTTGTCTTCTCCCTGGGACAATTCCAGGATTATCTTGTTGTCGATCTTCTTCAAAAAATTGTAGGAGGGGATTAGGATAGAATTGATCGAGATTAACTTGTGCTGACCATCTAATTTCAAAATCATTTCGGTTTGCGAGGAAGATAACTTCTTCGATACTTTCACCAACGTTGAGTTCAAGTTCGAACGATGCCGGCTCGATTTCAACCTCCGGCACTCTGGATTCCATATCCTGTGCACACAATTGCACTAAAGGTGCGAGTAAAATAGAAAGTAGAATTAAGAAAGAAAGTGAGAACATAAAACCATAATTCTTAGCCTGAAAAATCTCTTCTAATTGAAAAAACATAATTAATCCTTTGAATCCAAATGTTATCACCCTCTCAAAACGAGAGAGAAAGTCGCGTTTTGTCAAGTTGCTTTATTTATGTAAAGTTCTATAATAATGAGCTCTAAAACACTGCTTAAAATCTGTATTGTCCATGGTCTTTAAAGTTTAACACCTGTGACTATATCATTTTCAAGCTCAAACGATATCTTGATTTTATTAAAAAAAACAAATCATTCTCCTGAGCTCCGTGCTTTGTTTAAGAAAAGAAGGCACCAACTCGAATTGGAAATTGTATTGTATCGGCAAAATTGAATATTCTGAAACGGAAAACAAAGAAACATAAGTTATTAACTTCTGATGGTATCTTGATCTCCATTACTTTAAGATACCATAAAAATTGGAAGAAATCAATAGTAACAGTCAAACCACAAACACGGATTCAGACTCTGCTGGAGATGGAAAAGTAGTAAGAAACTGGGGAGCTAACCTGAATAATAAATGACATAAAACAAATCAACCAATTCAAACAGAATTCATAAATTCCAAACAATGACCTAAAGTTATTGCCGCCTCAAACAAGAGAGATATTCTCGTTTTTCAGGCCGCCTTCTTATATATTTAGTCTTTTGTAATAAGTTCTAAAACCCTGCTTATGAGTTTGTGTGCCTCCTCGAGTTTAGGGGATTGCGATTTGTGAAGTGGCAATATATTAGCTTAAGTGCTTGTTATTATAGGATTCCAAAATAGAGATTTGAAGATTTTTGACCCAAAGTATGTTGCACAACGAAAATAAAAATCAAGAAACAATCCTCTATTGGTTCTGGTGATACCGCCCGTGATGGCGACAAATGGGAAAATCACTGATGACAGAGAAGGCCTGATAAGGCAAAGATAGGCAAGGAAAATATCCGGCATCCAACTATATACGAGATTTTCTGTAAATTCAAGATTGACAACGAGACGGTGGCTGAAGGCAGTTTCATCGGATTTGAGATTGAACTCGATAAAATTGTCGCCAACAAATTCATCAGAGGTTAAGAGGTTCGAGCAGAGTCATCGTCAGGAAGATTTTATAGACTAAGTTATTCCTGATTGAACCAAAGCTAGCAAAGTCCCATCCCGATCCGTCGAGATGGGACTTGTATTCAATTCCGCAATCCCCCTTTCTGACCAATCACAATATACTTTTTAAATTATATTGGTCGTCAATTGCCTTTGAAGGCAACCATATTTAGTCACTCTTCATCAAGCCATAGGTGAGGCTCTGCGTCAGGTCGATAATTTGTATAAATGCTTGTTCGGGAAACTTTCCTTCCCTATTCATTTCTTTGGCCTTGTTAGATGATGGGTTGAGTATCTGTATCTCAATATTAACTGCTGAATCCGGGACTTCCTTCAGCGTGTTGTACTTGTACTTCTCGATCAATGCTGGTATAATCTTTAAAACTGGAATATCACCTAAATTCTGACTAAATGTGTAAAGGATAGCTGTTCTCTCTCAAAATTCTCAGGGATTTTTTATTTGTCCCTGCATACTCCCTTGTCAATTCTGCAAATTTGTTTAAAGTGGGAAGCCTTGCACAATTTAGGTCAAAAAGTTGATAGGTGCATTTGTGAGATCTGAGGTTAGATTCTCCTGAAATACTCATCAGGAGTAATATCTTATCTTTTACAAAATATCCATATCGTTTGAGGAAAACTAACAGAAAAGCAGAAGCAGGTAGAATCACTCAAAGTCGAGCAAAGCGGATGTTCTAACATTGATCGCATGAAAACAATTCTCTGTTTACATTAGAGAAAATCAAAATAAGGTACAATTCTTCTTGACATTTTAATATAGCTAACCTATATTAAAGAAAAAAAGACATTAATATCCACAATTCCTCTTATGTTCTTTTCAAAAGCCTGGAACTACTCGATCAGGGCTCTGATCTATCTGGCCGAACACAAAGATGATGGACCTATCTTGCGTTCAGTTATTGCTGAGGAAGAGTCAATCCCCAGCCCATTTCTTGCGAAAATTCTCGGGACATTAGCCAGTGTTGACATCATAGACTCTACACGTGGTCCCAGAGGAGGCTTTGTTCTTAAAGCCGATCCGGATAAGATTACTCTTTTAGAAATCGCACAATTAATTGAACATTTCGACGCTTCGGGAAAGTGCCTTTTAGGATACGGCTCGTGCGAACGGGGAGAAGCCTGCCCAATTCATGAGTATTGGGCGGAACCCAAACAGCAGATAATGAAATTTTTGAAAAATACTACTCTTTCCATGATTTGCCAACTTGTACCACAACAGAAGAGAATCGAACTGAAAAACAATTGACGCGGAGAAGCGCTAGATATGTCGCGAAGATATCCAGCAGTTTTTAGAGAAATATCCTGGTATCGGGAAAACGTTCCCTGCATGGAAGCTTGTCCAGTTCATACCGATTCAGGAAGATATGTTCAGCTAATCGCCAGTGAACGCTACAAAGACGCTTTCCTTGTAGCTCGATCCCCAAATCCATTAGCATCTGTTTGTGGTCGTATATGCGCTGCCCCATGTGAAGACGCATGTCGTCGTCACTGGATCGACGATCCCGTGAGTATCCGACCCTTGAAACGATTCATTACCGAAAAATTCGGTGCAGAATCTTCAAATCCCGACACACTTTTATCCCTGACTAAAGATACTTCTGATGATGGCTGCCAACGTTCATGGCATATGTCTCAAATGAGAGATCAGGACAAGGTTGAAAGCTCTCAAAAAGTCGCAATAATCGGATCTGGACCTGCCGGATTGGCATGCGCACACGACCTGGCATTAAAGGGCTATTCTGTCACGATATTTGAAGCTCTTGAACACGCCGGAGGTATGCTCCGGTACGGAATTCCCGAATACCGTCTGCCTCGGGGTGTAATTGATCGGGAGGTTTCAATAATAGAAAAGCTCGGTGTTGAGATACGAACCAATACACCCCTGACTTCAGAGTATAATTTAAAAACTCTTCGGAAGGAAGGATTCGAAGCATTTTTCCTTTCTGTAGGAGCTATGCAGGGACGGGACCTAAATATTCCTGGACATGAAAAAGACGGAGTAATCAAAGCTGTTGATTTTCTACTGAACCTCAATCGGGGTTATAAAGTAGATCTGGGGCGAAAGGTTGTTGTGATCGGTGGTGGTTCGGTCGCTCTTGACGCAGCTCGAAGCGCAATTCGAGAAATTTATAAACCGATGGATGAAATTGAAGCAACCGCAGATTCCGTTGTAGGGCAACCGGCGATGGATGCTGCCAGGGGAGCATTACGTTCAGGGGCAGAAGAAGTTTCAATAATATCACTCGAATCATTTGAGGAGCTTCCCGCTGCTCAAACTGTACAATCCAAAGAGGAATTGGAACAGGCAGTTGAGGAGGGGATTAACTTCAAATACTCCTGGGGTCCGAAAGAAATAACCGGTGATAATAACGTCACGGGCCTCAAACTCATATCCTGCACCAGAGTGTTCGATGAAAATGGCAGGTTTAATCCTAAGTTTGATGAAGACTCAACTTTAAACCTGGAAGCAGATAACGTCATACTCGCAATTGGTCAGCAATCTGATCTCAGTTTTCTGTCGGAAGAAGATAAGATTGAACTAACACCCTATGGGACGCTAAAAATAGATCCAGCATCCTTAGCAACTTCATCTCCGGATGTTTTCGCAGGAGGGGATGTCGCATTTGGACCTCGAATTGCCATTGAGGCGGTTGCCAATGGCAAAACAGCTGCAAATTCAATACATCAGTTTTTTTCAGGAAAGGCTACAGCAACCCGGCTAAAAGTTACCATATCCAAGACTCCTATAGATAACTACCGGATGGCAGATTCATACGAGAAGAAATCTCGTCAGTCACCGGAATCAATTGATTCCGGTAAGAGAACTGGAATAACAGAAATTGAAGAAGTCTATTCTGAACAAAAAGCGCTTGAGCAAGCCCAGCGCTGTCTCCAATGTCATACGGATACTATATACGACCCGGAGCTTTGTGTGCTCTGTGGTAGATGTGCTGATGTTTGTCCGGAACAATGTCTGGTATTCGTTCCAATTGAAGATGTCGATATGCCTGAAGATCAAAAACAATATGCAAAAGAGCAATATCAACTAACTGATAATGAACCATTAACTGTTTTGATAAAAGATGATACAGCGTGTATCAGGTGTGGACTTTGCGCTGTAAGATGCCCAACGGAGGCAATCACCATGGAAAGATTTGAGTTTGAGGAGAGTGTTGTATGAGTACAGCTGACAAAAAAGTTAATAATGAACGAAGATCATTTTTAACAAAGTTAACAATGGGTATTTTCGGGGCTGGTGTCGCCTCATTTTCATGGCCCTATTTAAGATCTCTTAGTCCCAATATACTCTATGAACCTCCACAACGATTTAAGATAGGCCTCCCGGAGACCTTCTCTCAGGGAGTAGAATTTCTTGAGAAGCAACGAGTTTACCTTTTCAGGGAGGGCAACTCTTTTCATGCAATTTCCGGCATCTGCAGTCATCTCGGTTGTACAGTAAAGTACACTCCATTCCGGCAGCAAAAAGAAATGAAAGTTCGGAATTTGGATGTAGTTTCAACTGGAGAATTTCATTGTCCCTGTCATGGTTCTAAGTTCCGTGATGAAGGCACCAATTATGCTGGTCCAGCACCGAAACCTCTCGCTTGGCATCCGCTCGAAATCTCACCGGACGATGGTCAATTATTGGTAGATATTTCCCAGAAGGTCGGTAGAGACTTCAGGTTGGTGGTCTGATGAGTTTAACACCAAAAACTACACTGTGGGATAAGCTGGTCTGGTCATGGAGACCTGAATCAAATCGAGAAGCGGGTAGTTCGATTGTCTCAAATTTCCTATTGCACTGGTTTCCGAACCGGGTTACGCTGAAAAGCTTGGCATTTGGCTATTCTCTCTATCTTGGTACCATTACATTCACCCTGTTTCTGATATTGACTCTTTCAGGCATTGTTTTGATGTTTCTCTACGTGCCGTCAGTTGAACGAGCCTATTGGTCTATAAAGGATATTGATTTTGCGGTCAGCTTTGGTTGGCTGCTGAGGAGAACTCATCGCATCGCGGCTCATCTGATGGTTGCAACAGTTTTCCTGCATATGTTCCGTGTATTTCTCACCGGTTCATATAAGAAGGGATCTGCCAATGGATCGACGCGCCCATTTAATTGGGTACTCGGAGTCGGACTATTGGTACTAACATTAGGGCTAAGTTTTACAGGATATCTATTGCCCTGGGATCAACTGGCATTCTGGGCAATAACGGTAGGAACGAGTATTGCAGGCGCTGTCCCGCTAGTTGGAGAACAGATGAGGCAATTTCTACTCGGTGGTACCATCATAGGTCAGAATACCTTAATCCGCTTCTACGTTCTGCATGTTGCATTTCTCCCATTAATTCTATTTGGAGTCTCCATTTGGCATATGTGGAGGATTCGCAAGGACGGTGGTCTCGCAGTTGTGGAACAGATTCGCGAAGAAGCGGTAGAAAGTCCTCCAGAACTTCCCAAGAAGACAAAGACGTATAGCATACTGGGAATCGCTAAAGGCACAACTGTACACGTAAAAGAGCCTTCTCTACTTAATAAGGCAAATTCGGTACCATCCTCCCCGTTCCTTACTTTCAGAACACTAACGATAGTGTTGCTGACGCTGGTATTTACAATCGGTCTCGCATTGATAACACCTGCTCCACTGGAAGGACCTGCCAACCCTGAGGTGACACCAAATCCTGCAAAAGCTCCCTGGTACTTTCTCGGATTACAGGAGTTAGTCGGGTACTCGGCTTTGATTGGAGGAGTAATTATTCCGGGATTGGTAATATTTGGATTAGCGTTAATTCCGTTTCTTGATCGTGAACAGAAATATATCGGTAGATGGTTTAGCAATTCATCTGGACGCAAATGGAGCGTTGCAGGTGCTGGCTGGGGAATAGTTTCTACTGCCGTTTGTATGGGAATTGGAGTTACGATGCCTGTGAGAGAAATGTTTCCAGGCATTGAAAGTCAATTGTTCTTCGACATTGTCAATCCGGCAACTCTGCTGTTGTTAACCTTCGTCGCTCTTTACTTCCTCGTACTGAAAATTACGGGGTCGACCAGACTTGCGGCAACCGCAACGTTTAGCGGGTTTATCGTTTCGTTTATTTTGCTGACATATATGGGTACAGCTTTGCGGGGTCCTAATTGGGACTTCTATTGGCCCTGGCAGAGTTGGCCAGAACATCCCATTCAATTCTAAGAGGATCACATGAAGAAGATTGGAAAAAAAGAAATAACACTGCTTCTTGTCTCCTCAATAATCTTTCTGGGACTTGGAGCTGCGGCAATCATTTATGATGCTTCACCGGAATGGGTGTATTATCAATCTGAATTCAGGCAAATAATATCGGAAAATTTCGGATCAGTCGATTTGAATTCTATTCCGAGAGGGATACAGCAGATCTGGGTTGAAGATTTGAACAGCTCAGATAGATGCATTACCTGCCATCAGGGGATCGGTTGGAAAGGACTGGAGAACATTGAACAGCCCTGGAAAACACACCCAAATCCCGAACTATTTAAGGATCATCCAATTGAGAAATTCGGTTGTACAATATGTCACGGCGGACAGGGACTGGCTCTATCGGAATATGACGCTCATGGATTTGTCAAGCATTGGGAAGAACCTTTGCTTGGGAAGACAATTGGAATGGAATATGATCCACGCAATCCACCAACATTGAATGAAATCAAATGTAATTTCTGTCATCGGTATGAGAGAGAAACTGCAGGAATGGATTTGATAAATCACGGCAAGAAACTGTTGCGTGATAAAGCATGTAAGGTTTGTCATGTGATTAATGGAGATGGGGGCAGCCTCGGTCCAGATCTGACGCATGAGGGAGACAAGCACGCGGAAGGTTTTGATTTCTCTAATTTCGCCACAGAGCAAACAACTATTTTAAATTGGCATGTCAATCATTTTCAAACTCCAAACAACGTTGTCCCATCAAGCATAATGCCGGAGATGAACTTCCAGACTAAAGATGCTGTAGCGTTATCAATGCTTGTGATGAGTTGGAAAGACAACTCAGAGCTACCAATTGCATATGTACCGGGTTTAAACAAAAAAGATATTCAGACCCCTGAAGAAGTTGAGAAGGAGCGCGAGATGCGGGAAGGTGATGGAGCCTTCTTTGTTGAAAACAGCTGCTTTATTTGCCATAGCATCAAGGGATTCAATATCAAGTCTCCAACCGAAAAAGGACCTGATCTTTCATATGCACCAGATGATGTTCGGGCACGCTTCAGCCGGGATCTTGAGGACTTCATTTTCGATCCAACGGGTACGATGAAAATAATTTTTGAAAGTCAGATTGTGCTCACCGATGAGCAGAAGTGGGAAGCGATTGAAAAGATAAGAAAAGCATACAATATCGTTACAAACAAGTCGGGTGAAGATAAGCCGGAAAAGAACCATAACTAAAATCAGTCTTCATCCATTTTTCCAAATAACCTCAATTTATGAGGAGTTTTACAATGAAAGGGTTATTTAAAACCAGATTCATTGCTGTATTGAGCATGTTGATTGTCGCAAGTTTGATTGTTGCAGGATGCGGTGGTCCGAAATCCAAGCGAGGCCGTGGCGGTTCTGCCAACCCAGGTCAGTCTTCTGACAAAGTTGCAGCAGCTTTGGCAACCTACGTAGCCCCTGGTGACATGGACGAATACTACCTGTTTTACTCAGGTGGTCACAGTGGTCAAGTTTTTGTAGCTGGTGTGCCGTCTATGCGACATATCGCCACAATACCCGTATTTACCCCTTATCCAGGAACTGGATATGGCTTTGATGATGAAACCAAAGCCATGTTGGGTGGTTATTCGTGGGGAGATTCCCATCATCCCGGGTTCTCTGAAACCGATGGGGAATATGACGGTCGATGGTTGTTTATCAATGACAACGCACAAGGACGTATTGCAAGAATCGACCTTCGCGATTTCAAGGTTAAACAGATTGTGAGCATTCCCAATATTTCAGCAAATCACGGCAGCTCGTTTATTACGCCTAACTCGGAATATGTAACGATGGCAACCCGTATGTCTGTGCCATTTCCTGAGGGAACATATGCGGATGTGACTGAATATGCAACTAAGTATCAGGGTATCCTGGCTGGTCTTAAAATTCATCCAAAGACTGGTGACCTGACACTTGGCTGGGAAATCCTGATGCCTCCGTTCAATTATGATCTTGGCGATGCAGGAAAGGGGCCGAGTCATGGATTCATGTTCTGGACATGCTACAACTCAGAGCGAGAATTTATTGAAGGTGGCAAGCTTGAGATCACTGCATCCCAACGGGATAAAGACTATATCGCAATGGTAGATTATCGCGAAGCTGAAAAAGCCATCAGCGCAGGTAAATTTAAAACTGTCAAGGGCGCGAAGGTCATATATCCGGATAAGGCCAAAGGGGTGGTTTATTTAATCCCTCTGGGCAAATCCCCACATGGTGTGGATGTCAGCCCTGATGGTCGCTGGATTGTTGGATCTGGCAAACTATCTCCAACAACGACAGTGTTTGACATCGAGAAAATTAAGAAAGCCATTGCCGAAAAAGACTTTGAAGACGAAGTTGACGGCATTCCAGTATTGACTTATAACTCAGTACGCGAAGCAGAAATCCCGGTAGGACTAGGTCCTTTGCACACACAGTTCGATGGTCGTGGAAATGCTTATACTTCACTTTTTGTTGAAAGTGCTGTTTGCAAATGGAAATTACCTCCATATGAAGACAAATCTGATATGAGTTCTGTCATTCTGGAGAAAATTCCTGTCGCCTACAACATCGGTCACCTTGTTACAGCAGAAGGCGATTCTAAATCGCCTGACGGCAACTACCTGGTTGCACTGAACAAGTTATCCAAGGGACGTCATCTTAGTGTCGGACCATCAATTCCCGAGTCTGCTCAGCTGATCGATATTTCAGGTGACAAGATGAAGCTTCTCTATGACGCATTCACGGAGCCCGAACCTCATTATGCCGTTATGATCAAGGCTGATAAGATCAAAACAGTTGAGGTTTACAAAAAGGATGATCCTTACTGGCATAAGAACCCAAATGCTATCTGGAGTGCAGAGGAAGCGAGAATCGAGCGCAAGGGCAAGAATGTTGAGGTTTGGATGTTGGCGGTCAGATCCTATTTTGCTCCGGATGTGATTCGTGTTAATAAGGGTGATACTGTTAAGATACACGTTACCAATATTGAACAGACTCGTGATGAACTGCACGGATTTGCAATTGACAATTATGACATAAATCTTGTGATTGATCCAGGCGAAACAAAAACAGTGACATTTAAGGCAAATAAATCCGGTGTCTACGCATTCTACTGTACCAATTTCTGTAGTGCATTGCATCAGGAAATGCAGGGATATTTTCTCGTAAAGTAAGATCATTTAGTATTTGAAAACATTCAAGCTAAACGTTCTTACTCACGAAGGAAGCAAACATGAAAGATATATTTCAAAATCTGACCAATACACTTTCAAAGTCCATGTCAATGCAAAGCCGTATTCTGGTTTTGCTGGCAGCACTAATGCTGATCCCAACCTTCTTCGTCCCATTATGGAGAATGAGTTTCTGGGCTCAGCAATATCCTGAAGGACTTGAGTTATACATCTACAGCCACAATTTGATTGGTGGTGATGATGGTAACGACCTAACTGAAATTAATGTTCTGAACCACTATATCGGTATGGCGGAGCTTAATGCTGAGGATTTTACGGAGCTTAAATGGATACCCCTGATTGTTGGATTGCTGGCTGTTTTAACTCTCCGTGCAGCCTTTATTGGAACATTGGGATCAATCATTGATGTAATTGCGATATCTGGCTATTTTGCCCTATTTTCGGTGTGGAGTTTTTATTATAAACTCTCAAGTTATGGGCATAACCTCGATCCAAAGGCATCTGTTGATGTAGCACCGTTTACACCTCCGGTTTTTGGTCATAAAATGGTTGGTCAGTTTGAAGTTTGGTCCTACCCAGCTTTTGGATCTTATCTGTTTGCAATGTTTGGACTTTTATTGATTGCAGGATTCTATTTCTCATTCAAGAAACTGAATAAGAAATGAATCCTGCATCCATTTAATTTAGTTGTCGTTGTATGAGACGACGGCAATTTAAAAGCAATTTTAGGAGTCAACTATGAAGATGTTGATCTCATTGTTAGCGTGCATGATCTTAATCGTTGGGTGCACATCCAACGAGACAGAGACAGCTGACCAGATGGAAACTGCTCCTCAGGGAGTTACCCTGAATGTTAAAGCACCAGAACTGATGAAGGTACCAACTCGTGTTGAGGTAAAATCCGATACGGATTGGGCGGGAAAGGTGCATAACAAGGAAATCGAGGTAATTGAAGTCATCAATATACTTCTTCCAGTAAAAGAATATCTGGTCGAGGGTTTTAAGCAGTATGACTCGAAATTCAGTGAATTCCTTCATGAAGAATGGGGAGACACTCAGGTTCAGTTAACTCAAGCACTCACTGATTATGGTGTATGTACAGAGAAAAAGGCTGCTGGAAAGATCGATAAAAAACTGTTTCTAGACCTTGAGGGTGTTTGGCAAACCTTAGTTAAAACAGGTGTTGCAGGTCTTAGAACCAAATCGATGATGGATACGGAACTTGCAAAATTATAACCCTGTGGAGCTTTAAATAAGAAATGTGGGTTAAACTACATATTCTGACAATCCTCTTTGTTCTGATTTTCCACTTGATTATGCCAGGAACTGCTCTTTCAGCAATTCATCGATTAAAACCGGGTGAAAAGATAACACCGGTTTTGGATCAAGCTGCTGATGGAGATACAATCCGGTTAGCTGAGGGGGAGTATTTTGAGAATCTTGTTATTGAAACGCGTGTTTTACTGACAGGAAAAGGAGCTCACATCCGTGGTGGTTACGAAGGACACACAATTCTCGTAACCGCCGGGGGTGTTATTATCCGGAATATACAGGTAAGTGAATCCGGTGAGAGATTGATTGAGGACATGGCTTGCATCAGGATTGAGGCGGATTCAGTTGAAATTGACAATTGCTTGATTACCCGTCCGTTACATGGCATTTATGTGAAGGGAGGAAGCTACGCTAATCTCCATAATAACCGTATTGAGGGAAGACCTGACCTGAACGAATCTGATCGTGGCAACGGCATACATCTATGGAATTCTAAACACAACAGCCTTATTGAAAACAAGATATCCGGCACTCGAGATGGAATATATTTCTCCTTTGCAGACTCCACTGATATTACATCTAACATCATCTCTCAAGTTCGATATGGCCTCCACTATATGTACTCTAATGTAAACAAATTCTCTGAGAATATTTTTGAAGAAAATGTTGCTGGGGCTGCTCTGATGTACTCAAAGGAAATTTACTTTTATCGCAACGTCTTTGCTCGATGCAGAGGATTTCGAGCCTATGGAATATTGTATCAATCAATGGATAACAGTGTAGCTGAGGGTAATCTGGTGATCGATAACAGCCGTGGGCTTTACTTTTTTAATAGTGATCGAAATGTATTTTTTGGAAATGACATAGTTGATAATGACTTGGCGATTCAGATCAACGGAAGCTGTGAGGAAAATAGAATATTCCAAAACAATTTTATGGGAAATCTGAGCAATGTTCTTGTTGACAATGATCGCTCCAAAACAGAATGGACCAATGAGGGACAAGGCAATTACTGGAGTGATTACGAGGGATATGATTTAGATGGAGATGGTATTGGCGATATTCCACATAAGGTTCAGAATGTTTTCCAGGTAATAGAAACTAAAATCCCTGAAATCCGGCTGTTCTTGCTCAGCCCTGCTGCAAAGATTCTGGAAACTGCTGAACGTTCTCTCCCGATTTTGGGATTAGGGTCTGAGAAAGATCCTTTTCCTGTCTTTAGAAATATCCCAAATGAGAAGACACCCTGGGCAGAGATAGATAAAATCCAATACACCTCCAGCCGAATAAGCTCTTTGCTATATCTAATTGGATCTTTTGCACCAATGCTCATTTTGCTGTACATGAGCAGACGTAAACAATCAGGGAAGAGAGGATTATGAGTAATATTAAAAATCAGGATAAGTTTATAATACGATTTGAGGCATTTGAAAAGTGGTATGGAAAACACCATGCAATTGGACCTCTTGACTTAAACATTAGGCGCGGCGAGATTTTCTCTCTGTTGGGACCAAACGGAAGTGGGAAATCGACGGCGATTAAAGCATTGGTGGGGCTTCATTTTCCAAGTAAAGGAAGAATAGTTGTCAATGGGTTTAATGTTGCTGAACAATCGCCAATATTGAAAAGAATGCTATCGTACATACCCCAGAGAGTTACAATGCCGGGATTGATGACTGCTCGTGAAATACTTACTCTGTTTGCTCAAATAAAAGACATGCATCCAGAAAGAGTGGAGGAGGTTCTGGGATTAGTCTCACTTCAAAATGATGCTGATAGATCTATCAAGGAATTTTCAGGAGGTATGGTTCAGAGATTGGGACTGGCGACAGTTTTTCTAAGTGAGCCGGAGCTGTTGGTTTTGGATGAGCCGACCCTAAATCTTGATCCCCTTGGACGGGAAACGTTCAGGGATCTTATCCTGTCACTTAAAGAGAAAGGCTCCACGGTCATCATGTCTTCGCACATAATGCAGGAGGCGGAACTTCTTGCAGATCGGGTAGGGATACTGGTTGATGGGAAGATGGTTTCGGTTATGCAGATACCGGAATTCCGTGAGAGTATCTCACTTGAAACTTCAATGCGAATAATCCTCTTGGAAGGTAACAAAACAATTCCAATAGCTGCGGAAAATGCCGGTGCTACATTTATGAATTGGGAGGGCAATGATATGCTGTTCAAAGCTCCTCCTAACCGTCGGTTAGACATCCTTCGCGCTATTGAGAATTCAGGAGGAGTTATCAGAGAATTTCATTCTGATCCACCTGATTGGGATATGCTGCTAAAAAAACAATTTAATGTAAATCGAGAAAACTGATGCGTCCAAAACAAATATTGTTATTGAGTTTCATGCTTTTATTGCTGGTTTCAGGATGTACAGAAAAACAACCTGAGATAACTTCGGGTGTAGATGCTTGTAGTGTTTGTAATATGATCATAGATCAGACCAATCAGGCTTGCGGTTTTGTCGAACAAGGCGAGTTCAAACCATTTGATTCTCCTGGGTGTTTATTGCGACAACTCGATGAAATGAAAAAGGAAAATCAGGTAGAGAATTAGCAGCAGCAAGATTAGCTAACAAAATTAAATTTGGAAAAGAGGGTGCAATTATAGGAGCTGGTTTTCCATTACTTGGAGCAGGCCTTGGTTTGTTTACTCGTTCAGTTGGTTATGGA
>JABGPL010000053.1 GCA_018644935.1 Calditrichota bacterium
GTTTGCTTATGTGGATTCAACGCTTGAGTTCGTTATCACTCCCTTCAATGAAAATTCGGATTCGCTTGAATATAGTTGGTTCCTTGATAATGAACCTCTCGACAGTGATAGCGCTTCTGTTTCAATCACATTCCCTGAGACCGGACAGAGCGAAATCACCTCGATTGTCCATGATGGCATTGAAACTGATACGATTCACTGGACAGTCAATGTAGAGGAATGGTCATTCACAGCAGATGAAGCGGATTTAGCAGAATTGCTGTTTTTACCTGTGTTGTATCCGTCAAGCCCGAATCCGTTTAATTCGACAGTCAAGTTGTCAATATACATGCCTAAAATTGACCATGTTTCACTCTCTGTATTTGACATTAATGGGCGGGAGGTTTCGCGGTTGGTTGATGGGAATGTTGGGGCTGGAAGGCAGACGTTTGTGTGGAATGCAGGTGATTTTTCGGCTGGGGTTTATGTTGTGCGGATGAGTGCAGGTGATGTGTCGGAAATGCGGAAGATGGTTTTGGTTAGGTAGTGCAGGATAAAATCGAGTTTATTGGGGAGATTTGTCAGTGAAGAAATCTATGGATCATATGGTTGTTCTCCTTTTGCTGTTTGCAATTGTTGCAATGTCAACTGGAACCAACGCCCAACCAGTCAACCGCTGGATCAGGAATTATGATGGGAACAATGATCATGACTATTTCTATGATGTATTTGCCACTGCCGAGGGAGGTTATGCAATGGCAGGTTATTCAGGTATTAACGATCAACAAGAAAGCTTCTGGCTTGTCGTGACTGATGCAGAGGGTGGAGAAATCTGGCAGAGAATCTATGCAGATGAGAGGTTTCCAAGAAGTGCGAGGAGTTATTCTCTAATTCAAACAGATGATGGGGGATTCGTACTCGGTGGACAAGTCCTTGATCGCACTCCTGTTCGCCATTTCAGTCTTCTTCGTGTTGATGCAGAGGGTGAGAGACTTTGGTGGAGAACATACGGCATGGCGGCTGCCTCTGTCTGTCTGGCGGTTATCGAGCTCAAAAGTGGTGAGTTTGTAGGATGTGGGAGAGCTCCACTTCGAGAAGCATATGCTGTGATGGTGGATGGAGATGGCAATGTTCTATGGGATAATACATACGCCGGAAGAACGTTTTATGCAATGCGTGAGACTCAAGGAGGATTGCTCTTTGCCGGTACGGATAACGATGCAAACCGCTGGTTATTAAAAACCGATTTCGACGGTGAGAGACTGTGGTCGAGAAATTACGGTCGCGGGATACTTACTTCATTGGTCTCCTGTCCGGAGGGTGGGTTCGCTGCTGGAGGAATAATGCTTTTCGAGAACGACAATGCCTGGTTTCTTCTCAGAACAAATGATGAAGGCGAATCACTTTGGACTCGATCTTTTAATTTGGGTGAACGTGAACAACTTTGGTGTTTAACACGAGCGATAGATGGCGGATTTGCCATGGTTGGGCAAAGCAGTACCAGGTCCAGTGAACCCATTATTATCCGCACTGATTCGGCCGGCAATGAGCAGTGGCGCAGAATCGACAATAATCACGATGGAGGAATAAGATGGGACAGGTACCAATCTGCAATTGTGGGTCGGGATAATTTGCTAATGGTTGCTGGGTCTACATATAGAGGAGTGGAAAGGAATATTGACGGAGTGCTGGTTAAGATTGTACCTGACCGATCTCCCCCGACTATTTGGGCATACATCCCTGAAGATCTGGAGTTTTCAGTTTTACAGAATGATTCAATCTCTTTTGCTATTATAGAAGCAGAAGATGTACAAAATGATTCGCTCCTTTACTTTTGGACATTTGATGGTGATACAGTTGGAACAGATACTTCCAAGACTATAACCTTCCAAGAACTCGGTGACCATTTTGTCGAGTGCTTCGTTTCAGATGGTGATCAAGCCGATTCTGTTCAATGGGCTGTTCACGTTGAGGAATTCTACATCCGCAGCTTTGAACCGGACAGTCTTGAATTGATCCTCCAGCGTGGAACAGAAATAAACTTTGGAATCGATGTTGCCGCGTTAGAGGAGGTCGATGTCGAGAACATCTGGACTTTGATTCATCGAAACGATCAACATGAGGATATCGGAGATGAGAATGTGGTTTCTGTACTATTTGACCAATCGGGAAGACATCAACTACAGGCTCTTTTATCACATGAAGATGTGAGTGATGAGGTTACATGGACAATCAATGTCCGCTCAGCAATATGGTCATGGTGGCCCTCAGAACATGAGTTGACTGCCTATGTGGACAGTACTCTTGAGTTTGTGATTACACCTTTCAATGAAGAATCCGATTCGCTCGACTACTTATGGCTACTGGATGATGAGCAACTTGAAAGTGACAGTGCTTCGATCATGATCACCTTCCCAGAGACAGGACAAAACGAGCTCACCTCCATTGTCCGCGACGGAATTGAAGCAGATACCCTTAGTTGGACAATAGATGTAGCGGAATGGTCATTCACAGCAGATGACGCGGATTTAGCAGATTTGCCGACCTCACCGGTGTTGTATCCGGCAAGCCCGAATCCGTTTAATTCGTCGGTCAAGTTGTCGATGTATTTGCCTCAAGCAGAACACGTTTCACTCTCTGTATTTGATATTCATGGGCGGGAGGTTTCGCGATTGGTTGATGGGGATGTAACTGCTGGAAATCAATTTTTCATCTGGGATGCCAATGGTTTCCCGGCTGGGGTTTATGTTGTGAGGATGAGTGCAGGTGAAGTGTCGGAAATGCGGAAGGTGGTTTTGGTGCGGTAAATTTGAATCCGCCTGTTGGCGGATGGTCGAACAGGAATGTTCAACCTACTGGGGCGCATTTCTGGTGCCGATGAATTTCTTTAGCATTGCTATATCTTTTGCCGTAATCCAACGGAAAACGTAAAGTGTTCCCAGGAATAGGGTTGGGATGAGGGTTACTGCATACCACAAGCCTACTTCCAGTGCTTTTACTGCGAGACCAATATTAAATGAAATGAAAAGTGGAATTGGTAATGATTGCAGGAAGATCTTTCCGGAGAATCGGATTTCCTTTATTGCCAGTGCCGTTATAAACAATGCAGCGTAGTTTATCAAACTTGCCCAGGCTGTTCCAATTATTCCGTACATCGGGATCAGGATCAGGTTTGATATTATCGTAATTACCGCCTGAATACTGAAAATCCTCAACAGGTACTGCTGTTTTTCAGCAGCAATCACCACCGTCTGTAAAACCGCAACGTTAAAAACTGCGACCCCCACCCAGATGAAAACGGCAAACACCGAGCTCGATCCTGCATACTCCGCCCCGTAAAACATTTGGATTATTTCAGAACTGTAGTTATACACCACACAAGCAACAGTAAGTGAGCTCACTATCATCAGTTTATAACTTAACCTGACAAGATCTGTGAAGTCATGATTTGAATGTTTGAATATCTTTGATGCAACTGGCATCAGAGTGGCAATAAAAACTGTTGGCACGATGTACAATGCTTCAACAAGGCGCATCGGAGCTGAAAAGAGACCGATCTGATAGTCACTCAAAAACCACGGCATCATCACCATGTTTACTTTACCAATTACGATAAGCATCCCGCCGGATATTGCCAGAGGCCAGACCTGTCTGAACAGGTGTTTTATCGTTTCCGGGTCCCATTTGGGAAGCATCGGATAGCGGTACAATTTGTTTAACACAGCCTGAGCACCCATCCCCCCACCTTCGGTCGCAATCTGCATCAGAATTGCGAAAATCACCCCGCCACGCAATCCGATATTCAGTAGATTTGAAATACTGCTATTTTCCCGATTTGGATCGAGAAACAGCCATAGCAAGACGATAATGAGGAAAAGGACTTTGCTCGAAAGGTTTATGACCGATGTTGAAACCATCCGAAAATCAACCTGATAGGGAACATCCCAGACGAGCCTGAAAGATCCCATTGAAAATGAAAATATTAGCGTCAGAGCTGCAATCAAACCTACCCACATTGGTAAATTGAAATTTCCAGTCAGACCTATTACAATCGAAGCGAGTACGAACCCGGAAAGACTTGCAACGAGTTTCAATCCTAAGCCACACCGATAAATCAAACTTCGTTTGTCTGGATTTGCTGAAATTTCGCGGACGAGAATATCGTTTAAACCATTGACATTAAAAATGGTGAAGAAAAACAGGAAGCCGGAAAAAACATATGAATATCTGCCAAAACCATCAGGAGATAAGGTGCGGGAGAGGACTATTGTAGTGCCGAAAACTGCCGCCTGAGATATCAGCCGCAGAATCAGCATTCCGCCCATTGACCGTCCTGCGGTTGGCTGATTCAATTTGAAATATGCTGGTTTACTGAGACACAAAGTCTCCCCCCCCTGCTTGTAGGGGGGGAATTAAAGGGGGGGGTATCCGCACTTGTGCGGAAATAGCAGTTTCTTTTCATATCCCCGCCTGTTCACGAGCAAAATCTTCGACCGTTTGGGACATTTTCCCAAACAACTCGTTTCCCGTCGTGGGATCTCCCCTCTCACCAACACTTTCCAGAAAACGGAACATCTCGGCACCGAACCACATATCCCAATTTCTGAGTGTTTTTCCGATAAAAGAGACCATTCCTATGGGAGATGAGGCTATTGGTCGAAGGGGAAAGCAAATATCCCGGTAGATTTCAACAGCTTCTTTCATTGATAACCATTCCTGACCATACGGGTTAAATGTCTGGTTATCAGCTTTCGGTTCGTTCATTGATTTCGAAACCCACCTCCCAAAATCACGCCCGGTTAACCAGTGAGCCCCGACTTCCCCTTTCCCGATCATAGCTATCGTGCCGAATCGTGCGAGTTTTGTCAGGGTTTCAGCAAACCATGTGGGACGCCAGATTGAATAAGGGATGTCACCGGAACGAATTGCCTCTTCGGCGAGCCATTTGGCTCGTACAGGTGGGAATGTCTCGTCGGGAGTTACGCTATCCCCGGAGAGATAGCTGATTCGCTTCAGGTTAGATTCGCCAACATTTGACATCAGATTGATGATACCCTGATACTCTGTTCTAAAGCAGTCTTTAAAGCGCGGACCGCTCGGCAGGCTGACATGAATCGCGTCCTGATCAGCGATAGCTTTAGGTATGGTTGTTGGTTCGGTAAGGTCTATGGGGATAGCAGTGAAACGATTGCCGAATATATCTTGGACATGACCCGGTGACCGGGAGCCGATGGTCACATCAAATCCGTCAGCCAATAGTTGTTCGACTACCGGACGACCAATCAATCCGGTACCGCCGATAACCAGGATTTTTTTGATCATAAAGCTCCAGGAGCGGTTTTGCAGATATCCACGATTACAACTAAGTACAATGAATAATCTTTACGTTTTTTCTTACTTATAATCGACTATGGAAGATAAACAGCTTTTATCCTCCTTGTGTTTTCTTGAGTTTGAACATCGATGAAGATAACTCCTGCCGGCATTTCCTGTCCACTGAATTTCAGTGATGTCTGACTATCGGATAATTTCCCATCCCATTTCTGAAGAATTCTGCCTGAAGTATCATAAATTCTGACGGACGCTTTTCCAGACCCTCCGGATATATTCAAACTGAATCTATCGTTAAACGGGTTCGGGAAACAGCTAACATTAAAATCGTTCGGTAGAGAAGACTCATTTATCAACCTGCCGACGGCGAATCCATCTGTTGAGTATGAGTTATCTCCCTTCAACCATTCGAGGGGTTGATTTATCCAATCACCAGATTGTTGAACCTGAACAAAAAATGCGTCACCACTGCTTAATCCTTCAATCATTGGTGTCGAAGGATCATCCCCAAACACACACAAGCCAATCCTCCCATCATCACCGGCGATTCCCGTTCCGACTTCGATATTATTGGCTGTTACAATTCGAACAAAAGCACCTGACTCAAGATTGTTCAGAAGCAGACTCATGTCAATTCCTGTCGGGGAAGGGGTAAAAGATGATGTGTTATGCGCAATCATGTTTACCATATCATCACCGTTGTCATTACTATAAATCAGTGTACCTGCACCTACCATACTGATTTTATAGCCTTTTCCAGGTATCAGGTTTCCAATTCCGTCCCAATCCCATTCGGGAGCGTAAAAAGCGCCATTAGTCTGTTTTGCAAATACGAGATCATCTTCTATTGAATTTAATGCAGCAGAAACATTCATCTGACGACGGGGAAGATATGGAATAAGACTCCAGCCTGCGTTTACTGGGATCGGGAGATCCGTCTGCACTTCAATACCATCGAGCTCCAGTTCAGTCGGATGTGCCACGCAAATTTCATAACCTTGTGTTAGACTCCAGTCGCCCAGATTGTTAAAGCCATTATCAACATCCCAGAAATGCCCGCGACCATCTTTGACCATCAGCAGCATGTTTTCATCTAAAAGAGGCTGGAACATGGTCTCAAAATCAAGGTTATTTGGTTGGACATTCAATGAAATGAGGTTCCATCTGTTTCGCAAAGATAGGACCTGACTGCCATATGGGTTTCCATACAGATTCAGAATTGATAGCCCGTCTGTGCGAAAGTCGCCGCCTCCTTGTATGTAAGCAGGTGTTGCCCCGATCTCGCGGTCTTCCCATGGGATATAGAACTTATAAGATATCCTCTCACCTGTAACAAATCCCTCAATTTCATCTGTAATGGGATCATCACCACGCGCAGCCATTCCAAAGGCTACGCCCGAGTATCTGTAGGCTCCAGTGCAGATATTGTCTGAAGTAAATATCCCAACTTCGATTCCCCATCGTGGGGGTGCGCCGTCAATGGTCAACTCCTGAATGAGCAAACTATGGTCATTTCCGGTTGGTTCAACGGATTCAAAATACGTGGGCTCTTCCGGGAGAACAGTGATGGATATTTGAAATTGGAAAAATTCATTAGTTGGATCAGAATGATATATTACCACTTCAGTGGTTTCACTTGATCCCGGCTGTTGACCACTCGCATCAACAATTAAGTTGAAGTCAAATTCTTGGTTTGATTCAACCATGGCATAATTTGGCTCGAAGGTGAGCCAATCAACATCTTCATCGTCGGCAAATTCGAGTCCAATTTCGAGAACTCCTTCGCCTTCATTCACCAGAGATAAACTAAATTCTTGTTGATCTCCAGCCATAAGGTGTGATTCGAGATCGTTGAAATCTCCGGTGATCCTTCCGGTGGAGTTTCGAGTTGCATAATTCAGACAGTTCAGAGCTAATTGAGCATTGCCCTCATTCTCAAGCATATCATTATGCCATACATCAGCGTCACAGACTAATATTACTGGACCACCACGGGATTCATTTAAACCAAATCCCATAAATCCACCTTGATCCCAGCCAAGAGGTTGAATTTCCTCTTGATTAAGGCTAACAATTTCGCCACCACCGCGAATAGAGATACTCCCAATGCCTTCGGTCAAAGCGTGTACTTCAAATTCAATGAGATCCGAAATGAAGTTGTTTCTTGCGGCGAGGAAGTCGAATTCACCGAGCAAGGCCTCAATGTTATCCGGTCGCATCTGAGAATTGTCAGATAGAACAATCAGACCACCCCCACTTTCGACAAATGAGAGTATGCGATTGATTTCATCCTCGGAGTACTCCTCATCATAGTTGGAAAGGATAGAAATGACCAGAATATCTGCTGACCAGATATTTCTACTCAAGTGTTGACTGTTCCCTTCAGAGATCAGAAATTCATTCTGTTGAAGCATGCGAGATAGAGTATTATAGTTTCCTGCGAGGTTGTTATCCCCGATAGGTCCATGGCTTACATCCCACAATACTCGACTGGCATGCAACTGTCCTGTGCTAAAGATAACACAGACGGCAAAGATAAGAACAACGAGAGTTTTTCGGTTGAGCATAAATTACTCCCAGACGACGAAATTATTATCGTTCGGAGGAAGGAGTCTTTAAGGTTCACTGTGCATGTGAAAACGCCTATTCCAGAATCTATCAAAATATAGTACATTTGGCTTTGATTTACAAAGCAATGTTTAGTAACAATAGAAAAATATGTCGTCAAATTAGCACAATTATAACCTATTTGCGGAAACCGATGTTGTTAAGTAATGATATTGAAGTTATCTTAACAGTTTAAGGGAATATATTCTTCACGCTCAAAAAAAACGTGGAAATGACTCACCACAAAAAAACTGAAGAAACGTAAAGAACCGTAAAAAAACGTAAAAAAACGATATGGCTACTGAACCACTGGCGAAAATTGAAAATCTAATCGCCAAATTTGGAGATAGAGTTGTTCTTGATGGGGTAAATCTCTCAATTTTTCCTCGCGAGATTTTGACCATCATCGGGGGGAGCGGGTCAGGAAAGACAACTCTGCTTAAGCACCTGATGGGGCTTGAGCGTCCACACCGGGGATGTGTTGAAGTATTTGGCAGAGATTGGTGGGGGATGGAAGAGGAAGAAAAAGAGAACACCCAGCACAGCATTGGTGTTTTGTTTCAGAATGGGGCCTTACTTGGTTCAAAGACTGTTGGTGTGAATGTTGCAATTCCTCTTGAACAACATACTCAGCTTCCTGAATCTGTCGTGGAAAGGGTTGTTCGGTTAAAACTTCATCAGGTTGGACTCGAAGAAGCAATTGAGAAAATGCCTTCCGAGCTTTCCGGAGGCATGAGAAAACGAGCCGCTCTTGCCCGAGCGTTGGCGTTAGACCCCCCGTTGATCTTGTGTGATGAGCCATCCGCGGGTTTAGATCCCGTAACGTCACAGCAACTGGATTCACTTTTGCTGAACCTCAGAGACAACCTCGGTCTCACCATTGTAATAGTCACGCATGAAATAGCATCAATTATGCGCGTTGCCGATCGAATCGCATATCTCGAGAAGGGTGAAATTATCTTCGATGGTTCATTGGAGGAAGCACTGAGGACTGATGTCCAATCCGTACACGATTTCTTTGAGGTTGGTATCGTTGAGGACTCAGTGAAAAGCCGAGATTAACGTGAGGCTTTTATTTGATTTTTATTTAAATGTACGAAGAGAAGGTTAGAATCGCCCTCTTTAAGCCCTGTTCGTCAAACCACAAAAACTTTATCTATTATTTTTCAACATATAACATCCTCTTTCTGATAACTCTTTTGGGAGGGATTTTCTGGATCGGTTCAGTGCTCGCCCTCTGGATGGGATTAGGAAGGGTGGCAAGACGGACTGAGGAATCCAAGCCCTTAAATGAGTGGACTCCAGCAGGTGAGTTACCGTCAATTTCTGTTTTAGTTGCGGCTCGAAATGAAGAAAAAAATATTCGTAAACTACTCGAAGCTCTCCAGCTGCAGGATTATCCTAAAGAACGATGGGAAACGATAATTTTAGACGACTCGTCATCGGATAATACCGTCGGGATTGTCCATGAATATTTTGATCAGAGACAGAGGTTGCAGCTAATTAAAGTTGGCATTCCTCCGAACGGAGTTGCACCTAAGAAGAATGCTCTCATTAAAGGCATGTCGGTTGCTGCGGGTGAGATAATCCTCGTTACTGATGCTGATTGCGTGCCGGGACCCGGTTGGGTGTCTGGAATCGCCAGGCAGTTCTCGGCTGGAATTGATGCAGTTGTTGGTTATTCACCACTCTCAGGTGATGGAGTAACCGGTGCTGTCGGGAAGTTTGATGCTTTTGTCAACGCAGTTGTTTCCGCTGGATCAATTGGTTTAGGTCATCCCACCACTGCAGTTGGCCGTAATTTTAGCTACAGAAAGACGGCATGGGATGCTGTTGGGGGATTTGGCTCCACGTTAGAGGGAGCTTCCGGTGATGACGACCTGATGCTGCAACGCATTGCCGCCAATGGTGGTCATATAGTTTTCAGCACAGACCGCTCCACTGTGATTCGGTCGAATACAAAATCTACCCTTGGTGATTGGTGGCGCATGAAAAGACGCCATCTGTCCGCAGGGAAGCGATACCAACCGAAACTGGTTTTATTTTCATCTGCTCTGTATATCTTCCAGATTGGATTGCTAATTTTAGCAGGTCTCGCTACATTTGGAAAAATTAGCCCAATTCATGTAATTGCAATCTGGGGGTTCAAAGTGTTCGCAGACTGGCTTACACTTCATAGAGGTGCCCGTCTATTGCATCACCGGAATTGGATCGGTGCTTTTCTTACAGGTGAAGTAATCTCTCCCATATTGTTCGCGGTACTCGTTCCTATTTCCCTGGTCGGAAAGGTCAGGTGGAAAGGTCGTGCCTTGAACAATTGAATTTCTCCCTCGGTTAGCCGTTCTTCACTGATATCTTGATTTTATATTAACATACCATAAATCGGGAGGTGTCTTTAATGAGAACTTTTGTGATTATAATTTTCGCATTATCCCTGACTCTGTTCTCCGTTTGTTTCGCGCAACCGAATATCTCGGTATCGCACCTTGAGCTTGAGTTCGGGGAAGTTGGGATAGGTCACACCGCTGCCAAAATAATACGAGTTAAAAATACAGGTGATGAAGATCTTGTAATTCAAAGTTTTGATATCCCTGGAGAAATTTTTCAACATGATCAACCAGACGAACTGGTATTGGAACCGGGTCAATTTCACAGAGTATCTGTCCGATTTTCTCCAATGGAAGCTGGTGTGTTTGGAGAGATTATTTCGATTAATAACAATGTGCAGGATTTAGAGGTCAGCATGTTGGGCACGGGACGAGATCCGGATGACACAGTCGAACTCAGCTATGACTCCGGGCGCACAGACAGAAGTTTTCAGAATCTCGGAGATGGAAATATGGAAGGGGTTTGTTTTACACCTGCCCACCCTTGTTCGCTTGTTTCCATAAGTATCAGAGTCCTCGGTGAAGGAGAATTGGAGCTGCATGTCTGGGGTGATAACGGAGCACATGAGCCTGATCAGACAAATGACATCACGGATCCGATTATCGTTGATGTTCAGGACGATGGAGATTGGGTTGAGGTTGATGTTTCGGGAATGAACCTTGTCTTCGATCCTCCTGAGGATTTCCATATTGGGCATGCAAACCGGGATGGTGGACCTCAATTCTGGCTTGATGACAGCGAAAATGGATATCAGCAAAGAGGGCACCTCTGGACATTTAATCAGGGATTAAATCAGGATCTGTGGCATACGCTTCCGGGCAATTATGTTGTTAGGGTGAATGTTAAGTACTTTGATGAACGTCACAACTACACATTTAGAAAAGTCAATGTAGAAGCCGGTGTTGGCGGTCTTTCCAAGACAGCATGGGGTGATTATGATAATGACGGCTGGGAGGATATGCTGCAGGGAGGCAGGACCTTGTATCGGAAACTGGGTGACGGGACGTTTGAAAATGTTTCTCAAGCTGCCGGAATTGTAGCGGATAATCCGAGTCACACTGGAACTTGGGGTGACTTCGATAATGATGGATGGCTCGATTTTATGGCTCTGACAAGTGGAGCTGCTGAGGATCGATTATACCGCAATAATGCTGATGGGACGTTTGAAATGGTGAACGACCAATATGAGTTTCACCATGGGGACAATCCAACCGCGGCCGTTGGGTGGGGAGATGCAAACAATGATGGTTTCCTCGACTTTCATATTGCTAATTCCGAACACTGGAATGACGGGAATCCTGAATACTTCAGAGATTATTTGTATAACTACGATCCTGAATGGGGATTGTTCCTTGAAATGACTCCTTCAGATATCGGGCGTGCGAGGTATTATGGAAGGTCGGTCGCATGGTGCGATTTCGATATGGATGGTGACATGGATTATTATCTTTCTAATTATAGGCTACATCCAAATTTCCTGATGGTGAACATGGGAGAATTTCAATTTGACGATGAAGCGGAGAGACATGGCGTTCGGGGTGGAAACCGGCGGGGTTCATTTGGGCATACCATCGGTTCTGCATGGTCTGATTTTGATAACGATGGGGATTTTGATCTTTTAGTTGGCAACTTTGCTCACCCCTGGGGACTTGATTATCAGGACAAAATATGGTTCTGTCGCAGCAGTGGACATCCGAACTATAACTTTGAAGAAATTAGAGAAGGTGCGGGTATAGAATATTGCGAGACTGTATTCTGTCCGGCGTTTGGAGATTTTGACAATGATGGGTGGCAGGACTTGTTCATTTCATCTGTGTATGATGGTCGACAACCCTTTATGTACAGAGCAACAGGAGATGGGGTGTCATTTGAGAATGTCAATTACGAAACCGGTTTTCATGGAATAGCATACAACTCAAACGGAGTAACCTGGTGCGATTATGATCATGATGGAGATCTGGATATCGCCATTGGGAATGGCGGGTTGTTCGAGAATACCAGCAAGGAGGGGATCTGGACTGAAGTTGTGCTTCGCGGAAGTAGTGACACTGTTAACAAATTTGCGTTTGGATCACAAGTATCTGTGCATGTCGGGGATATGCATTGTCTACGACAGGTTGAAGGCGGATCAGGATCAGAAAGTTGCCAGAATAGTATGACACAACATTTCGGACTAGGCGGCGCTGAAAGGATTGATTCCCTTGTGGTTAACTGGATGGGAGGTGATACTGATCGCTATTTTGATCTTCCGGTGAATCAACGCTGGATCGTCAATGAAGGAGAAGAGTTGATGGTCGCTCCGATGAAGCCTGGCGAAAGTGTAATGCCAAGTAATTTTGTTCTGGCAACACCTTTCCCGAACCCGTTTAATAGTCAGGTAAACTTAAGCTTCACTCTACGCAAATCCGACAACATCCGAATTGAGGTGTATGACATGGTTGGCAGAAAAGTTAGTACATTGACTAATACAACCTATACTGTTGGAGAGCACAATATTTCTTGGAATGCAAAAGGAGTGCCCTCAGGGATATATATTATTCAAGCGCACCATCGCGGAGGAATTTCAAACCGGCAGGTGTCGCTTGTAAGATAACTTTTCTGCAAAGATCAAAAATATTTAGACTGCTCAACTGGCATGAACACACCTTGCCGATTGAGCAGTCTTGGTTTTTAGATTTTCAAAAGATATAAATTTAAGCTGATTTAACAAAATGTTGGCAGCCAAAATCGTAAAACCACTAAGAAACAGGATTCCGCAAAATGGATCCGCGTTTATTTGAAGATTTATTTGCTATATTTCTAAAGAAGATTCGTTGATGAAGGCTAATGTCTATTCTGAAAAGTGGTTTGTTTGAAAACAATCCAGACGGATTAGTTTTTTTTAGAAAAGAGTTCTACATTGATGATTTCATTAAGTACTTAAAATTTAGAAATTTCATTTACGAAAAACAGAGTTTTGTTTTACAAATAGAGGATTACCAGAATGACACCCGATATTAAAGAGAGTATTTTGCAGGTTGGAGACAAAATTCCGGACATATCTTTGCCGGATCAGAGTGGAGTTGAACTTAATCTCGGTTCACTTAAAGGAGAGCCATTCATATTGTACTTCTATCCAAAGGACAATACTCCGGGTTGTACAAAGGAAGCATGCAGTTTCAGGGATAATTACTCTGCCTTTACAGGTGCTGGGATAAGGGTCATTGGAGTAAGTCCGGACAGTGCAAATAGTCATGTTAAGTTCATAGAAAAATTTGACATACCCTTCACTCTTCTCACTGACAAGAACCACGAATTAATGGAATTACTTGGTGCTTGGGGAACTAAGGTTTTATACGGTAGGGAGTCTGTTGGAGTTAAGAGAAGTACGTTTTTAATCAGTGCTGAGGGGAGTATTGTGGAGGCATGGAGAAATGTTCGAGTTGCCGGGCATGTAGAAAAGGTGCTCGCACGGGCAAAAAACTTGTGACGGGTAACATTGCATATTGCCTGTTGATTGTATTTATTATTATATTAAACGTTGGTTGAAATCTGTATTTAAAAAGGGCACCCAATGCTTAACCCTCAGCTTACAATTGTCGAAGTTTTAGGTTTGGCGATTGTACAGGAAATTACAGCCTATAAACGCTACCAGCTTTTTGCAGGTCGGGTAAAGAATCCCCTCGTTAAAGAAAGGTTCCATTCTCTCGCTAACGAAGAGAAAGCACATCGTGAGATTTTGTATACGATGTTGCAAAAACTCACTAATGAAGATAAACCTCCCTTACCAAGAAGTGCTCCTCGTCTCGATGAGGATAAAGAATTAAGCACTTCTCTAAAAGAGATCCTTGAGCTTGCCATTTCTAAAGAGCAGGAAGCTAAGGCTTTTTACGAAGATGCAGCTCTGTTAGCTCGAGATAACTCAGGTAGGCAACTGCTTGAATATCTCGCTACATTTGAAGAAGGACACGAACGGACTTTGCAGGCCGAACTGGATTCGTTGACAAAATATCCAAGATGGTTTGACATGGATGGTCCGGACATAATGCTTGTAGGACATTGATTTTAAAAATTGAATTGAAATGTTGCTTCTGAATCCACGCCCATAATTTGATCTCTCTGGCAAGCAGCAACCATTTAGTATGTCTCCCGCAATGAGACAATTTACAAAGACAACCGTAGCACATTAATACCAGGGTCGGCAGACTGATTGTTGACACTTCTTAATCCGCTATTGCTTCGATAAACCGGAAGCATCCAGGCTGACTCTATCCTCTGATAAGGATAGAAATACGCTCTTTCCGGTACTATCGTCAGAACGTAGTTTTCAGGAGGAAAAGTGAAAAAGAGCATCCTTGAAATTTCCGTATCGATTTTTGTACTTGTACTTGCCGTTACTCCAAATGTGATGGCTCAACAACACTTCGATTGGGTTCAAACTGACGCCAATATGAGCGTCTTAATTACCGGAGCCACTATTGACGACGAAACCGTCGTTGTTGATGATGAAATCGGAATATTCACCCCCGGTGGTTTATGTGCCGGTGGCGCGGTAGTACCTGATGATTTTCCTGATGAGCGTTTGGGTTGCGCAGCTTTTGGTGCTGAGCAAGGACAGGCAAACGGATTTCAGGTTGAGGAAGAGATCAGCTTTCGTATTTGGGATCATGGAGCTGATTTTGAGGTAATCGCCGATATTCAGGTTGGGAATGAAGCTGAGCCAATTTTTGAGCCCAATGGATTTATCGTTTTATCGCTTTCAGCCGAAAGCCCTGGAGCACATTTTGTATGGGATGTAACTGATACAAATATGAGCATTCTCATAACCAGTGCAACTATAGCCGGTGAGTCCCTCTCTGAAGGTGATGAAGTCGCAGCTTTCACCGAGGAAGGTGTTTGTGGTGGTGGCGGTGTGGTTCCTGATGATTTCCCGGATCAACCGATGGGGATAGCGCTTTTCGGATCCGAACCGGAGCAGGATAACGGTTTTCAGGCGGACGAGGAAATTGAGTTCCGACTCTGGGATCACATGGTGGGAGCTGAGGTTCTCGCAAGAATGAATATCATTCGCGGAGAAGCGAATTATGTAACGAATGGATTATTAATTGTAGCACTCGCTGGTGATGCCCCACCTGAGTTAATATTGTCTGATGACGCTCACGATTTCGAGGTTGTCAATATTGGGGAATCTGCAGATTGGGCATTCACTGTAACAAATGACGGTGAACACGATCTGGTTGTCTCAAATATGGAGTCCACGGTTGATTATTTCACCGTCGACTTTGAGGAAGAAACAACGTTTGAGCCAGGATCATCAGCAGAATATACTGTGACGTTTGCACCAAATGCAGAGGGCGATCTTCTTGGGGCATTGCGCATTTTTTCAAATGATCCGAATGATGAAATTATATCAATATCACTCATCGGAGCTGGCTACCGGGTCATACCACCGACAATCGTTCTTTCTATTGAAGGGATGGAATATGGAAATGTTCCAGTTGGTGATGAACGATCCCAATCTATGACGATCTCAAATGAAGGTGACGAACCGTTAATAATTCCAGCGATTGTAATCGACAACGAAGGATTCAGTTCAGATCTCGAGGGTGAAATTGAAATTTTGAGCGGTGAAAGCATGGAAATTACTTTCACCTTCCATCCTCAAGAATCAAGTGATCTTGCAATTGAAGCCATAATACAATCCAACGACCCGGAAAACCCGGAAGTTGGTTTTAGTCTTGTTGGAAATGGATTTGTTGCCGGTGAGGATCACCATTTTGAATTTGTCACGACTGACAATTCAATGTCGGTGGTTGTAAACGAAGCCCTCCTTGACGGTGAACCGCTTGCAATCAATGATGAGGTTGGCGTGTTTACGCCTGGTGGACTGTGCGCTGGATCAGGCTTTGTTACCGATCGGGGGTTAGGAATTGCAGCTTGGGGTGCCGACCAGCAAGGTCAGGTTGCTGGATTTCAGGATGGTGAAGTTCTGACTTTTGTCTATTTCATCCATCAAATAGACCAGGAATTTCTTGCGATAGCTGAAGTAATTGAAGGAAATCTTAATTGGGAAAGAGATGAGCTCGCAATAATAGAATTGTCTGGTTTAACAGTACCTCCTGACGTTTTTGTAGAAGAAAATGAACATGACTTTGGTATGGTTCGGGTTGGTAGAAACAGCCAATGGACTTTTACCGTTGAAAATAGATCTGAAGGTGACCTCTTAGTCAGTAATGTTGAGATTGATGGTGAATATTACGAAGTTGATTTTCAGGACATGGTCGTAATTGAATTTCAAGAGTCACATGATTTTACGGTAACCTTCACACCAGAGGATGAAGGTGAATTTAATACAACACTCAGAATTGTTTCAAACGATCCTGACGAACATATCCTTGAGATTTCAATCTTAGCGGGAGCTGAGATAATACTTCCTCCCACAATCGCCTTATCGACGGATTTGATCGACTTTGAAAGAATTTCCATCGAGGAAGTTGCAGAATTGCCGCTTCGCATAACCAATGAAGGTGATGAACTACTGGTCATCGAAGCAATTGACCTCGCTCGGGGAGTATTTGCCGTTGATCCTGATGATGAGATTGAAATCCCGGGTGGTGAATTTGTAGATCTAACCGTCTCGTTTGAACCTGAGGATGTCGACGATTATGTCTCTGAAATGGTGGTCCGCTCAAATGATCAGGAGAACGGTGAATTAGTTGTCACTCTGTGGGGTTCCGGATTTGATCCGAATCAGGCTCATTATGTTTGGGAACAGACAGACTCTAACCTGAGCATCCTGATTCTCGCTGCGACCCTTAATGGTGAAACGCTGGTAGAGAATGATGAAGTTGGCGTTTTCAACGAAGCCGGTCTTTGCGCTGGTGGTGGTGAAGTTCCGGCAAATTTCCCTGATGAACCGATGGGTATTGCCGCCTTTGGCGCCGAACAGGAAATGGATAATGGGTTTACAGCTAACGAGGCGATTTCTTTCCAAATCTGGGATTTTGCCGCTGACTTTGAAGTAGACGCTGAAGCCCAGGGCGTGAATGGAGATGTGGTTTTTGTCGCCAATGGATTCCTGGTGGTAAATATTTCTGCTGAGGGTCAGCAGGGTGGTGTTCGACCTGTTATAGGACTCTCTGATGAAAATCATAATTTCGACGAAGTCAGACCCGGCAGTTCCAGAGATTGGGAATTCTCGGTTCGCAATTCCGGCCGAGCGACTCTCGTGGTCACCGATGTAACAACAGAGGGAGATCGTTTCTCAGTTGAATTCGGTGGTGATGTGGAACTCGAGTTCGGAGAAGAGTATAGTTATACAGTGACATTTTCTCCTGAAGAAGTTGGTGAATATGAAGGAGTCGTATATGTCACATCAAATGATCCTATTGACGAGATCGTTGAAATATCTCTTATTGGGTTCTGTGAAGAAGCACCGGCACCTCCATCAATTGCTGTTGAGCCGGGTGCGCTTGATTTCGGCCGTACTGTTGTCGGAGAGCAGAGCACTCTTCCTGTGGAAATCAGCAACGCCGGCGAGGAGCCGTTGATTGTAACCGGTATCGATTTCGCGGGTGATATGTTCAGCAGTAACTTTAATCGCGAGATTGAGATTGCTGAGGGCGGGGTGGCAGAGGTCTTGATTACATTTGAACCTGCAGAAGGTGGAGAACAGGAAGGAATCGCAACAATTCTCTCGAATGATCAGGAAAATCCAGAGATTCAGGTAGCATTGGTTGGTTTAGGATTTGCTCCTGGTGAAATAGCCCATTATGAATGGGATAATACAGATGCCAATATGAGCATCCTTGTTGTGTCCGCAACATTAGATGGTGAGTTACTCGTGCAGTTCGATGAAGTTGGTGTATTCACCCAGGGTGATTTATGCGCGGGTGGTGGTCCGATACCTGAAGCCTTCCCTGATGAAGCATTAGGGATGTCTGCTTGGGGTACAGAGCAAGGAGAGGAAAACGGCTTCGAAGTTGGTGAGGATTTAAACTTCCGAGTCTGGGATCACATGGCGGAAGTAGAAGCTGATGCTGATCTAAGTGTTATTAACGGAGTTGCACCGGTTTATCAGGCAAACGGATTCATTGTTGTTGAATTAGAAGCTCACAGCCGTGCGACACCGAATATGGTCATCGATGAGGAACCCTACAATTTCGGATTGGTTCCTGTCGGTGAATCTGCAGAATGGGATGTCGTTATTGAAAACACCGGCGATGCTGATCTTATCATCAGTGAAATGCGAATTGAAGACGCATATTTCAGCGTCAATTTTGAGCAGGAAGTTGTAATTGAGCCAGATGCTCAGATTGAATTTGTAGTGACCTTCGCACCTGAAGAAGAAGGTGAATTTGAAGGTACATTATGGTTGGCAACAAATGATCCTGATTATGAAGCACTTGCAATTCAGCTCTTCGGACGAACTTTTGAACCTCAGGAACAACAAGCCATTATTGTTGTCGAACCGGATGCACTTGATTTCGGTCGCGTCCTCGTAAATGAAGATCGTACGCTTCCATTGACGATATTCAACGAAGGTAATGAAAACCTGATCGTAGATGCTATAGTTCTTGAAAACGAGTTTTTCTTTACCGACTTTCAGGACGGATTTGAAATTGAACCTGGTGCAAATGCTGAGATCAATGTTACCTTCACACCTGAAGAAGCTGTAGGATATCAAGCAGAATTAGTGATCGGGTCAAATGATCCGAATAATGGTGCATTTGCAGTTCAACTCGATGGCTCGGGTGTAAATCCCGGGGAGGATATTCACTTTGAATTTGATCCTACAGATGCCAATATGAGCATTCTTGTTATGGAGGCATTGCTCAATGGTGAATCGCTTGTTGAGAATGACGAAATCGGTGTATTTACTCCGGGTGGACTCTGTGCTGGTGCTTCTGTAGTAGAGGCAGATTTCCCAGATGCCCCGACAGGTCTTGCTGCCTGGGGTGCGGAACAGGGTGAGGGAAATGGTTTCGAAGCTGGTGAAGACCTGTTATTCCGCGTTTGGGACTTTGCTGCCGATTTCGAAGTTGAAGCAGTGTTTGAAGTTGTTAACGGAGTTGAGCCGGTATACCAGGCAAATGGATTTCTTGTTATTACAATGTCCGCTGAAGGTGAGCCTGAACCAAGCCCCGATATATTCCTCCCCGAAGAAAATCACGACTTTGGAGTTGTTCCGGTTGGAGAATCTGGTGAATGGAACATGATGATTGAGAATCATGGTGATGGAGACCTGATTATCATCGAGATGGACATTAATGGCAGGCACTTCTCAATTGACTTTGATGAAGAAGTAATTATCGCAGCTGAAAACGGCAGCGAATTTACGCTGGGATTTACACCTGAAGAAGATGGTGAGTTTAACGCAACCCTCCTAATCACATCAAATGATCCGGAAGATGATATCATTGAAGTTGGTCTTTCAGGACGAACTGATGCACCGGATGGTCCTCCCGTAATTACTATTGAACCTGCGGAATTAAACTTTGGCAGAGTTGAGGTTGATGGCGCAGGTGTTCAAAATCTTACCATTACAAATGATGGTGAAGAATTGCTGATTATTGACGCAATGGACATTGATGAAGGTGTTTTCAATGTTGATTTCGAACCAGAAATTCAAATCGCCGGTGGTGAATCAGTCGAAGTTTCGGTTGGGTTTGAACCTGTTGCAAGGGAAGATTATGTATCTGAATTAGCGATACACTCAAACGATCCGAATAACGCAGATGTTGTTGTTCCGCTCTCAGGGCGTGGTTTCGTTCCGGGAGAGGACGTTTTTTACGAATATGCTCAAACTGATATTAATATGAGCGTTCTCGTAACCGAGGCTATCCTCAATGGTGAATCACTTATTGAGAATGATGAAGTAGGTCTTTTCACAACCAACGGTCTTTGTGCTGGCGCATCTGTGGTTCCGGGTAACTTCCCCGATTCTCCAATGGGTGTCGCTGCATGGGGTGCTGAGCAGGGAGAAGGCAACGGATTTGCTGTTGGTGAGGATATTGCCATCCACGTCTATGACCTTGACACAGGATTAGAGGGTGAAGCCGCTTTTGACGTTGTAAATGGAGTTGATCCTGTTTTTCAGGCAAACGGCTTCATGGTGGTAACAATCAACGCGGAGCTTGCCGAAGAACTAGAGCCGATAATCGAAGTTAATGCAAATGAACATGATTTCGGCGAAGTTGCAATAAATGATGTTGCTGAGTGGGTGCTGGCTGTTTCCAATGTCGGTGATGGTGTTCTGGCTATCGAGGACATTATGATAGAAGGTGTATTCTTCCTTGTTGACTTTGGTGATGGCATAGTTGTTGAACCTGATGAAACTGCTGAATTTGTCATTGCATTTGCGCCAGAGGCAGAAGGTGAATTCGATGCAAGGTTGACAATTAACTCAAACGCCGGGCAGGTTGATATTGCATTAAGTGGTCGCACACCTGTTGAAATGGACCCACCTGCAATAGTAGTTGATCCACAGGCACTTGACTTTGGTGATGTAGAGGTTGATAATAATAGGAATCTAAACATAACAATCAGCAATAATGGTGACGAAATGCTGGTTGTAGATGCTATTGATCTCGATGAGGGAGTATTCAGTGTCGATTTCAATGATGCCATTGAAATCGAGGGTGGCGGTGCAATTGAAGTGACAGTAACCTTCACTCCTGTGGCTGCTGAAGATTATGCCGCTGATATGACGATTCGCTCGAACGATCCCGACAATGATGCAGTTGTCGTTGCCCTCGCCGGTTCTGGTGTTGAGGGTGGGCAGCAGTTTGTCTGGGAGTTTGATGTGACAGACGCAAACATGAGCGTCCTCGTAATGGCAGCTCTGCTGAACGGTGAATCATTAGTAGAAGGGGACAGAATTGGTGTATTCACCCCTGCCGGATTGTGCGGTGGCTTCACTGAAGTTGAAGCTGATTTCCCGGATGCCCCAACCGGTGTCGCCGCCTGGGGTGCAGAACAGGGAGCGGAAAATGGATTTGCAGCCGGAGAAGACCTGAATTTCAGAGTTTGGGATGTCGAAGCTAATATTGACGTTGCGGCGGTTGCCGAGGTCGTCAATGGTGTCGAACCAGTCTGGCAGGCAAACGGATTCTTAGTTGTCAACTTAAACGCTGAAGGTGATGCTGATCCTGAACCCGAAATTGGTGTTGAGGAAGACGCACATGACTTTGGCGAGATAGCGATTGGAGCCGTTGGTGAATGGGCAGTAAATGTTGTCAATTTGGGTGATGCCGATTTGATAATTAACGCAATGGAAACTGACGGTGATTATTTCGCCGTTGGTTTTGAAGGAGAGGAAGTTGTCGAACCAAATGGCGGTGCCGACTTCTTAGTCACTTTCACACCTGAAGAGGACGGTGAATTTGCTGCAACCCTGACGATTCAATCTAATGCTGGAAGTATTGAGGTGGCGTTAAGTGGTCGCACTCCTGAACAACAGGAAGACCCACCAATGATTGTCCTCGATCAGGAAGCAATTGATTTCGGTCGAGTCGCAGTCAATGGTGACCGCAGTGTTGAGCTGATGATCAGCAATGGTGGCGATGAAGCACTGGTAATTGATGCCGTTGATCTTGAAGATGGTGTGTTTACTGTTGACTTCAACGACCCAATTCAAATTGAAGCCGGTCAGGGCGTTGGCGTAGTCGTCACATTCTCACCAGATGCAGCTGAAGAATTCGCAGCCGAAATGACGATTAACTCTAATGATCCAAATAATAACCCGGTCGCTGTCCCGTTATCCGGTACCGGTTTCATACCTGGTGATGAACCACACTTCATGTTTGATCTAACCGATGTCAACATGAGCATGCTCATTACAGAAGCTTTGCTGAATGATGAGACATTGATTGAGGGTGATGAAGTTGGGACATTTACCAACGACGGTCTTTGTGCAGGTGGAACCATAGTTCCCGCAGAATTCCCCGGTGATCCGATGGGAGTTGCTGGGTGGGGATCTGAACAGGGTCAGGACAATGGCTTCGCAGTTGGTGGAGACTTGAACTTCCGCTTCTGGGACTTTGAAGCAGAAGAGGAATTTGTCGCTGAAATTGTTCAGGTCGTCAACAACATTGAGCCTGTTTTCGCTCCTAACGGCTTCATCGTTCTTCGACTTGCAGCTGAAGGTGACGTTGAACCAGATCCTCCTGCAATTGCAGTTGATCCGCAGGCTCTTGACTTTGGTAATGTCATAATCGGTGGAGATTGGAGCCTGGATGTTACAATCAGCAATGTTGGTGAGGAACTATTGATTGTCAATGCTATTGACCTTGAAGAAGGTGTGTTTGCAGTCGACTTCAACGATCCAATCGAGCTTGAAGGTGGCGCATCTATTGATGTCGCTGTAACCTTCTCCCCTGAAGCGGATGAGGAATATGCCGCTGATATGACGATTAACTCAAACGATCCTGATAACGATGCCGTTGTCGTTGCACTCAATGGATCAGGTATTGATGTTGGGAGATTCGACTGGGAATTCGCTGTTACGGATGCAAACATGAGCATCCTGTGCCCGGAAGCAATTTTAAATGGAGAATCACTCGTTGAGGGTGACGTGGTTGGCGTATTTACGCCAGCAGGATTATGTGCTGGATTTGGTCCTGTCGAAGCAGACTTCCCCGATCAAGCTCTTGGTTTGGCAGCTTGGGGTGCAGAACAGGGAGAGGAAAACGGTTTCCAGGCTGGTGAAGGCTTAGGATTCCGAATTTGGGATGCTGGTGCTGGATTTGAAATTGTAGCTGAATTTGAGGTTGTAAACGGTGTCGAACCTGTCTGGCAGGCAAATAGTTTCATCGTTATTACCATTTCTGCTGAGGGTGGTGCTGAACCTGAACCGGATATAGTTGTTGAGGAAGATGCTCATAACTTTGGAGAGGTTGAAATCGGTGATGCTGCTGAATGGCAGATGAATGTTGCCAATGCCGGTGAGGCGGATCTCATTATCAACGGGATGGCAATTGACGGTGATTACTTTGCTGTGGACTTCGATGAGGAAGTGATATTAGCAGCAGGAGAAGCATCAGAATTCACCGTAACATTTGCACCTGAAGAAGAAGGTGATTTTAATGCAACACTTACAATCAGCTCAAATGACAGGGATGTCGATGTTGCCTTAAGCGGTAGTGTACCCGGTCAGGTTATGCCGCCGATGATCAATGTTGATCCCGAAGCGATTGACTTCGGTGATGTTGAGATAGAAAGCAATCGTAACCGTGTTGTCACCATCGCCAATACCGGCGATGAAATGTTGACTGTTGCAGGTATCGACCTTGAAGATGGTGTTTTCAGCGTTGATTTCAATGATGCAGTTGATATTGAGGGTGGCGGAGCAATTGAAGTAACCGTGACCTTTACCCCTGAAGCAATCGAAGATTATGCAGCTGATATGACGATTCGTTCAAACGATCCCGAAAACGATGCTGCTGTTGTGGCACTTGTCGGTTCAGGTATTGAAGCTGGACAGGATTTCATTTGGGAATTCGATATAACTGATGCAAACATGAGCATATTGGTCACGGAAGCAATTCTTAATGATGAATCGCTTATTGAAGGTGACCTCATTGGTGTCTTTACACCCGCGGGATTATGTGCCGGATTTATGGAAGTAGAAGCCGGGTTCCCGGATGAAGCTCTTGGTTTAGCTGCATGGGGTGCCGAGCAGGGACAGGAAAATGGTTTCCAGGCCGGAGAAGATTTAGGCTTCCGAGTTTGGGACATTGATGCAAATATTGATGTCGCCGCCGATTTCGAAGTTGTAAATGGTATCGAACCAGTCTGGGCAGCCAACGGATTTATTGTGATAACCATCTCTGCTGATGGTGAAGCAGTACCTGAGCCCGACATGTTCGTTGAGGACGAAGCATATGACTTTGGCGAGATTGAGATTGGAGCTGTTGGTGAATGGTCACTGAGTATAAGGAATATCGGTGATGCTGACTTGATCATTGATGCAATGGCAATAGATGGTGATTACTTCGCTGTCGAATTCGACGGCCAGGTTGTAATCGAACCGGATGCAGAAGATAATTTCTTAGTTACCTTCTCACCTGAAGAAGAAGGTGAATTTGCAGCAACCTTGACAATCCAATCTAACGACGGGGATGTTGATGTTGCTCTGGCTGGTCAAACACCTGTCCAACAGGAAGAACCTCCGATGATTGTTCTCGATCCGGAAGTACTTGATTTTGGTCGGGTATCAACCGAAGGTGACCGCAGCATTGAGTTGATGATCACCAACGGTGGAGATGAACTTCTTGTTGTTGACGCAATTGATCTTGAAGATGGGATGTTCACAGTTGATTTCAACGACCCAGTCCAAATTGAGGCCGGTCAGGGATTTGGATTAGTAGTTACATTTGCACCTGAAGCGGTTGAAGACTACGCTGCCGATATGACGATTCATTCCAATGATCCGGAAAATGGAGCAGTAGTTGTTCCATTAATGGGTTCAGGTTTCATACCGGGTGATGAACCGCATTTCGTGTTTGACATTACAGATGTTAACATGAGTGTTCTGATTACCGAAGCATTGCTTGGTGGTGAGTCACTTGTGGGTAATGATGAGATCGGTTTATTTACTGATGATGGGTTGTGTGCTGGTGGTGGAGTGGTTCCTGACAACTTCCCGGAAGAACCTATTGGTTTAGCTGCATGGGGAACTGAGCAGGACCGGGATAATGGTTTCCAGGCTCGAGAAGACTTGAATTTCCGTTTCTGGGACTTTGAAGCAGAATTGGAAATCGACGCGGAAATTGTAGAAGTAATTGGTAACGGCGAGCCTGTTTTCATTATCAATGCTTTTATTGTTTTACGCCTCGCTGCTGAAGTCGAACCAGAGCCGGATATCTTCATAGAAGAAAACTCACATCATTTCGGTCGTGTCATTGTTGGTGAATCTGATGAATGGTTGCTGAACATTAACAACAATGGTGATGCTGATCTGACAATAAACTCAATGGAAATTGACGGTCAATATTTCACAGTTCCATTTGAAGATGAAGTTGTCTTGCAGCCTAATGCAGATCGCGGTTACCTGATCACGTTTGCACCTGAAGAAGAGGGTTTCTTTGAATCAACCCTGACGATTACATCAAATGATCCTGATGAAGGTGTTATAGAGTTTACCTTGACAGGTACAACACTCGAAGAGGATGAACCTCCCACTATCGCACTTTCCGACGTAGATCTTAACTTCGGTCAGGTTGTACTTGGTCTGGATCGCAGTCTTGAGCTCATAATTAGCAACGAAGGTGATGAATTCCTTATTATTGATGCTATTGACCTTGGTAATGATGTGTTCAGCACCGATTTCCAGAACGTAATAGAAGTTCCAGGCGGTGAGTCAGCAGCTTTAACCGTGACCTTCACACCTGACGAACGTGGTTTGATTGAAGCTGACATGACGATTCATTCAAATGACCCGAACGTTGAAGCAGCCGTGGTTGCGCTCACCGGTTTAGGTTTTGATCCTGAAGAAGATGTTCACTTTGAATTTGGCATAACAGATGTTAATATGAGCATCCTCATTACAGCCGCGACTCTGAACGATGAGTCACTCGGGGAGAATGATGAAATCGGATTATTCACTAACGCAGGTTTGTGTGCTGGTGGTGACCGGCTTCCGCCTGATTTCCCGGATGAAGCAGCTGGATTGGCTGCCTGGGGTACAGAGCAGGGACAGGAAAACGGATTTGCTGTTGGTGAAGATATAAACTTCAGAATTTGGGATCATGCAGCAGATTACGAAGTCGAAGTGCGGGAAGTTGAAATCATGAATAATGTCGAACAGGTCTTTGTTAGTAACGGCTTCATGGTTGCCCAGCTTCATGCCTTCGGTGAACCTGATGTTCATGTTTCAGCAATGGATCATGACTTCAACGATGTCCTGATTAACACCACTGTGGAATGGAACTTCACCTTAACCAACATTGGTTTTGGTGGTCTTCTTATCAGTGCTATGGAAGTTGAAGGTGCCGAGTCTTTCTCCGTTGATTTCGACGAAGAAGTTCTGATCGCTATGGGTGAAGAGTCCGAGTTTACCGTAATCTTCGCACCGGAAGAAGTTGCTGACTTCAACGGTACCATTACAATTACGACCAACGTTGTAGGCAATGAAGAATTAGAAATTAACCTGACTGGTTCTGGAACTGTAGATCAGGATCCTGAAATCTCACTTGAGCGGGATCGGTTGAATTTCGGCGATGTTGCAGTTGAAGAAAGCCGGATGCTGGAATTGATGGGTGAAAACACCGGAAACGGTGTTCTGGAAATTGACCAGTTAGAGATTGACGGTGACGGTTTCTCGATCGAGGTTGATCAACTCCAGGTTGACCCACATGATGAATTCATCATTGAAGTTACATTCACTCCGGAAGATTTCCAGGTTTATAATGGTTCTCTGACCATCCATTCAAATGATCCAGATAACGACGAAGTTGTTGTTACTTTGACGGGTGTGGGTATTGATGGTGGTGAAAACGAAGCCCCGGAAGTTCAAAATCCGATTGATGATTTTGAACTAGCTGAGGATGCTGATGTCAACAGACCAATCGTCATTGCCGACCTCAATCGCGTTTTCTCAGACGCGGATGGAGATGCTCTTGAATTCTCATTTGCTGTTGATGACAACGAATTCTTTGAATTCCTTGAGATGGATGTCAATAATAACAACGAACTGACAATTGACCCGGTGGAGCATTTCTTTACCCTTAATCCTTTTGAAGTTACAGTGACAGCGAACGATGGTCAGGAAGAGGAAGAATTTGTAATGCAGTTCGGCAGAAACGCCGGTCGCGGAATAGATATTCGGTCTAGAAGCATCAGGTCGATTTTCGATTCACCTTCCGATCCAAACCGTGATGACACCGTTGACGATATGTTTATTCTTGATATCACGGCCCAACCGGATGATCCGTTCTGGGTTGATTATCCCGAAGATGGTCTTTTTGTTAATGCTGGTGATGACCTCCCCGAAACCTTCCTTGAAGCTTTCGATCCCGATCAGTTGTTTGGTGGAGAGGATCAGTTGACAATTCGTTGGGGAGACGACGATGGTCTGGTAGAAAAAGGCGCAGAACTGATTGATAACCGGGATAATACTGCTGATCTAATGTGGGAAACCACACCTGAGGATGCTGGTTTGTATCATCCCACATTTATAGTTGAGGATGAAACAGGCAGGATTGAAGAAACTGGAGAAGTTGATATAAGAGTCTTTTCGCCGAGTCCGATAATTCATGAACCGTCTGAGGAACCCGAACCCGAAGTTCCGTTCGAACTCTTTGAAGGTGAAGAATTTGTGCTTCAGTTTATCGCTGATGATATGGACACCGATTCGGAAGAACTCAGATGGATACTTGATCCGGATCGTAATGATCTGCCAGACGGTTGGGAATTCGACGACCATATGGACGGTGAAGCCGAATTCATCTGGACACCAGATTATGATGAAGCTGGTCTCTACTTTGCATTCTTTGTCGTTTCTGATCCTGAAGGTAACACAGATGAGATTAGGGTTGAATTCAATGTTCAGCACGTTCCTCGTCAACTTCTTGTCATTGATCCTGACGAACAAATGGAGTTCGGACCGGAGATATGGGCAATTCAAATTGACGAAGGTGAGGAACTTGTCTTCCAGATAGGCCTCTTCAACCCGGATGGGAATGATGTTTTCTGGAACGTCGCTCAACAGAATGCGATGATTGCGAACTTCCCGGGTAATCCGGGATTTGACAGAGACAACCCCAACGCACCAATATTCACATGGACACCACCCTATGACGCAGCTCGAGAAGAACCATATGTGATAATTTTTGATGTGAGCGGTGAAATGGGAGAGGACTTTGCCGATCAACTAGTTGTTCATATCTTTGTTTTAGATCATAACCCGGAACCGCGGATTGTGAATCCGATTGAAGATATTGGGGAAGGTGTCATT
>JABGPL010000054.1 GCA_018644935.1 Calditrichota bacterium
ATAAAAATAGTGAAGGCACATTATGACCGAGCTCTTGCTGGAGAGAGTCATACCGCAATCGAAGAATATGGTGAAGAGGGGTCACGCTTTTATTATGAAATTCGGTATAACCCCATTTATGATAAAAACAATACCGTAATAGGGATTACGGCTTACGCTGCGGACATAACCAAACGAAGAAAGGCTGAAAAGGAACTGTTAGAAAGCAGAGAAAACTGGAGATCTATAACCGAAACATCTCCCGATCATATCCTGATGTTGGATACTGACCTGAAGATACAATTTATTAATTATACCGCACCAGGGCTGACCATCAAAGGTGTTAAGGGAAAGTTGTTATATGAGTTGGTAGATAAAAGTGACCAAAATCGTGTCAGGAATATCTTAGAGGGAGTTCTCAAGTCGGGGAATGAAGCAAGTTATGAAACTGAATTCGACCTTCCTAGCGGTACGAGAATATATTTTGAAACACGAGCCGGTGTACGCCGGTTACATGATCAGGTTGTAGGGTTAACTGTGAGTTCGCGTAATATCACCCAGCGTAAACAGGCGGAAGAAGCACTTTCTATATCTGAGGCATTTCTCAATAACGTTATTGAACAGAGTCCTGAAAGCTTATGGATATCTGATGACGAAGGTACATTGATAAGGTTAAACCAGGCTTGCTGTGATTTGTTAGGAGCAACAGAAGAAGAAGCTGTTGGGAAGTACAATATTCTCAAAGATAACGTGATTGTCGAACAAGGTTTTATGCCTCTCGTTGAAGATGTCTTTAAGAAGGGAGAAATAGCTCGCTTTACGATTGATTACGACCTTTTAAGAGTTGAACATGTCAAAGCAGGTGGAGCTCGGCACAGAATCCTTGACGTAATCATATCTCCGATCAAAGACTTGTATGGAACAGTAACAAACGTGTTAGTCCTGCATAAAGACATTACTGAGCGCAAAAATGCCGAAGAAAAGGTCAGGAAGTCCGAAGCGTTTCTCAATCAAATTATTGAACAGAGCCCCTACTCAATCTGGATTTCCGATGTTGAAGGGACCCTGATCCGAATTAACCCCAAGTGTTGTGAGGTCCTTAAAATCACCGAAGAGGCTGTTCTTGGAAAGTACAATATTTTTAATGACAATATAGTCATCGAACAGGGGTTCCTACCTAAGGTAAAAGAAGCCTTTGAAGAAGGTCATGTTGTGAATTTCACAATAAAATGGAACGCTGCAGAGCTGAAGAATATTGACCTAAAGAGTGTAGTTGACTTGTGGATTGATGTGACCATATTTCCCATACTGAACGAATCAGGAAATCTCGTGAACGCTGTCATTCAGCATCTTGACGTAACTGAACGCATTGTCGCTCAGGAGATGATTAGAAAGAGTGAAGAGACATATCGGACGCTCACAGAAAACATGAAGGAAGTTGTCTTTGTTACTGATAATCAGGGTGAGATTACATTTATTACCTCATCAGCTACTAAGATGTTTGGTTACACTCCAGAGGAAATTATTGGCAAGAGGGTTACTGCATTACTTTCTGAGGAAGACATACCAAACGGATTAGCTGCTTTCAAAAATGCTATTGAATCTGGTTCGGGTGATGATGGAGTAATTTTTAACATTAAGCGCAAAGATGGAAGCACCTTTTTCGGGGAATTGCATAGCACTGTGTCTCGAGCAAATGGTGAAATTATTGGTACGCAGGGAATGGTACGTGATGTCACAGACCGGAAAGAGGCTGAGGAAGCGCTACGTGAATCAGCTGAACGTTTCCGACAGGTGGCAGAACAGGCCCAGGAATGGATCTGGGAGGTAGATAGGAATGGATTGTACACATACGCAAGTCCAGTGATAGAGAAAATACTTGGTTACAAACCCGAAGATATTGTCGGGCAAAAACACTTTTATGATTTATTCTATCCCGATGACCTGAAGGAACTCAAAAAAGCAGCATTGCAGTCATTTGCCGAAAAAGAGTCTTTTCGTGGACTTGTGAATCGAAACGTGCATGCGGATGGATCTGTGGTTTGGATGGATACAAGCGGTACCCCCATACTCGACGAAAACGGAGATCTGCTCGGATACAGAGGAGCTGACACGGACATCACACAACGCGTGCAGGCGGAGAAGGAGCTGCGAGAACTAAATGACACACTTGAAGCTGCTCAAAAAATGGCAAAAGTAGGTTACTGGCGGTTTGATATTGAGTCACAATTGCCAACTTGGTCAGATCAAATGTTCGATGTCTGTGGATATAAAAAGGAGGACGGGGTACCCAGCTATGAAGAACACAAACTGACCTGGCATTCAGATGATTGGGGGTTTTTTGATGAAGCTGTACAAGCTTGCACTCAGGGGACCCCATACAATGTTGTTGTGAGAATAAAATTCCGTGATGGTACTTACCACTTCATCAACACTCAGGGCTTCCCTGTTTATGATGATAAAGGAGAGATAAAAGAGCTTTTCGGTACATCTCAAGATATAACTGAACTTAAACAGGCTGAGGAGGTTATTAGACAGAGTGAAGTGGCATATCGGACGCTCACTGAAAACATGAGGGATGTTATCTTTGCTACTGATAATCAGGGCGAAATTACATTTATTACCTCGTCAACGAGTGATGTATTTGGCTGCAAACCGGAGGATATGATTGGCAGGAGGTTCACTGCATTTCTTACAGAAGAAGACGTTCCCAAAGCTTTAGCTGCTTTCAGGAACGCCATTGATTCTAGTTCAGAAGACGATACACTTATTCTTAACATGAAGCGTAAAGATGGTACTACCTTTTACGGGGAACTACGCAGCAATGTGTTGCGGATAAATGGGAGTATTACCGGTACACAGGGAATGATTCGTGATATCACAACCCGTAAAGTGGCGGAAGAGGCATTAATAGAAAGAGAAGAATCACTAGAGGAAGCTCAGGAATTTGCTAAAATTGGCAGTTGGGAAATGGATACAGATACAAAGAAGATTGTCTGGTCAAAACAAATGTATAGAATGTTAGAAGTAAGTCCCGACCAGGAGCCAACATTTGAACTATACTTTAGCCGAGTACATCCTGATGATTTGGAGTATGTACAGGAAGTAGGGGCAAGAGTTTACGAAAACAATGAGGCAGCTATTGCGGAATACCGCTTGCTGACTCCATCCGGCATCATTATGATTGTAGCAACATCCGGTCATCAAATTCTGGATGTGGAAAACAATGTAATTATTCTTAAGGGAATAGTCCAAGACATAACTGAGCGGAAACAAGCGGAAAAGGAACTTGAAATCCAGAAAGCTTACTTAGAAGAATTGTTTGAAAGTGCTCCGGAAGCAATAGTAATCTTAGATAATGAAGACCGAATTGAAAGAGTTAATCGCGAGTTTACAAACCTGTTTGGATACTTACCCTCGGAGGCGATTGACAAAAAAATTAATGACCTGGTGGTGCCAGAAGACATGAAGGGTGAAGGCTTAAAAGCGACCTTTGACGCTAGAGATGGTAAGATCTTTGCCTTGGAAACAGTACGTCAAAAGAAAAATGGCGAAAGAATCCATGTTTCAATCATCGGTCATCCGATTAAAATTGGAGAAGAACAACTTGCAGTTTATGGCATTTATCGGGATATTACCAATAGGCGGAAAGCTGAGTTAGCATTACAGGAAAGCATGGAGCGCTTAAAGGGATTCGATCAGCATAGTACGGAGGGTGTTTTCAGAATTGATATGTTAAAACCAGTTCCTGTTGACCTTTCGCGAACTGAAACAATAAAGTGGTTCGATGAACATGCTGTCATTGGAGAAGTGAATGATTCTCTGGCCAGAATGTACGGACTCACTCCAAAAGAAATGATCGGTCGAAAGGTTGTGGATTTTGCTCCGAATTCCGGTGAACGAGCGTTTCTCGTATTAGAAAATGACAACTATCGAGTAACAAACGAAGAGACCGAGGATGTTGATAACGATGGTAATCCAATCTTCCTCATTGAGAACTATCATGGAATTGTAGAAGATGGGCATCTACATGCAATATGGGGAGCACAGAGTAATATTACCGAGCGAAAACGTGCTGAAGCGGCAGTTATTGAATCGGAGGATCGGTACCGCAACCTGATTGAAGGATCTTACGATCTTGTTCAAAGCGTTTCACCGGACGGAAAATTTTCAATTGTCAATAAGGCCTGGTTAGATGCATTGGGATATAGAAAGGAAGAGCTAGAGGATATGTCGGCATTTGATGTGGTTCATCAGGATTCAATTCAGCACTGTCAAGAAATCTTCGAGCGGGTTCTAAAAGGTGAATCTGTTAAGAATTTTGAAACGACATTTATTACGAAAAACGGAAAAATGATGCTATTGGAGGGAAAAGCAGTTCCGAGGATCAAAGGGGATAAGATAATTGGAACACAAAGTTTTTTCCGTGACATTACCGATCAAAAAAGAGTTGAACAGGAGTTAAAACAATGGGGGCATATCTTTAAAAATGCTCAACTTGGAATTGCTGTGAGCACCTCCGACGGTAAAAAAATCGAGATGTCGAATCCAAATTATGAAAAAATGGTAGGTTACACATCTCGTGAACTCAAAAACCTGCCTCTATCCGATCTGTTCCACCCGGAATTTCAAAAAGACCTCAGGAAACAAATCAGCATTATCAATAAGATGGGGCATGGATCTTTCGAAAGTATTATTAAATGTAAAGATGGATCAACTTTTCCCGCGCAAATTGATGCTACCGCAGTAAGAGACGATTATGGCAATTTCATGTACCGTGTTGTGAACTTGCAGGATATTACTAAGCGTAAAAGAGCTGAAGAAAAACTACATGAGTATTCTACCAGTCTTGAACGTATGGTCTCTGATAGAACAGCTGAACTTGAAAAAGCTCGTAGGCATGCAGAAGACTCAAGGGATCAGATCGATACTATCCTGAAATCTGTTTCAGATGGTTTGGTTGTAACCGATCTGGAAAATAAAATTGTGCTACTTAATTCAGCAGCTGAATCATTGTTAAGTGTTAACATGACAGAGGTATTAGGCAGTAAAATTGATTTGGCAATTAAGAATAAGACACTTCGTGGGCGCCTACACGGTGTATTTGGAAAAAAAATCTCTGAATATGAGTTTGACTTTGAGATGCCTGAGTTGAAAAACGGAAAGAAACAGGTATTTAATGCAAGAACGTCAATAATTTATGATAGGCAGAACTTTAAAGCAGGAATGGTCACAATTATGCAGGATGTCACAATTGAGCGTGAAGTTGACAGGATGAAAACGGAGTTCGTCTCAACTGCTGCCCACGAATTGCGAACTCCATTAACTTCAATACAAGGTTTCTCAGAAGTATTAATAACTCGTGATGATCTCAATATCGAGGAAAAACTCAGGTTTTTAACCTATATCAATACTCAATCTATAAACCTCAGTGCCATAATTAACGACTTACTGGATGTTTCGAGAATTGAGTCTGGCAAGGGATTTGAACTCGTTAAGCAACAGGTTGATATTATCAGAAGTATTCGTGAAATAGTCAATCTTTTCAAGGACAGGTCAACTAAACACCGATTCAAAACGCATCTGCCAAAAAGAGAAATCCTGCTGTTATTGGACAATGAAAAAATTCTTCAGGTTTTTGAAAACCTACTGAGCAATGCAACGAAATACTCACCAGATGGTGGAGAGATACAAATTAAAGGCAAGGTCGAAGGTGATCAGTTCAAAATTACGATCAAGGATCAGGGAATTGGAATGACTCCCGATCAAGTTGGTCGGATTTATGAGAAGTTTTATCGAGCTGATGCATCCAATACCGCTTTTGAAGGGACTGGATTAGGTATGACGATTGTGAAGCACATCATCGAATCTCATGGTGGAACCGTGTGGGCGGAGAGTGAAATTAACAGAGGCACGATCCTGGGAATTGCTTTACCGATGGCAATAAGGTAATACAGATAATTTACATAAGTGAACATACCATATATGAGGCAAAACATGAAAACGATTCTAATAACTGACGATAAGCAAGAGGTTAGAGAGCTTGTAGAAGTCACCTTCAGGGGAAATTATGAAATTATTCAGGCAGAAAGTGGTTCAATGGCTGTTGAGATGGCAAAAAAACACAAACCTGACCTCATACTAATGGATATAATGATGCCCGGAGAGTTCGATGGTCTCGAAGCAACCAGGATTCTTAAAAACGATTCCGATACAAAGGACATAATAATTGTCCTCCTGACAGCTAAGGGACAACAATCGGATATCGAATCTGGGCTGAATTGTGGAGCCGACGATTATTTCAAAAAACCTTTTAGTCCACTTGAGTTGATTAGGAAAGTTGATTATTTATTAGATCAGTCCTGATGATCATAATTCTCTAATCAATATTTAACTACTTTTTTAACCTTTGTAACACTTTTGGAATGTTTATGTACACAGAACATGAGGATACGTCAGGTATGTTGAATGAAGAGCAACTTGCCATTCAGCAGGCAAAGATGTACGCAGAAGATCTTAGTAAACTATACGAATCTGAAAAATCGAAGCGTGCGTTGCTTGAATTGACTAATACCGAACTGCTCATCAAAAAAGAACAACTTGAACAAGAAATGAACGAGCGAAAATTGGCGGAAAGTAAAATCCGCGAACAGGCAATGTTGATTGACATTGCCAAAGAAGCCATCATTGTTTGTGATCTGGATGGAAAGGTGATCTTCTGGAATAAAGGAGCTGAACGAATCTATGGATTCGGTCAGGATGAAATAATAGGTTATGACTATAAGCTTTTTGGGACGAATGACTACGCAGATGTTTTTCCAGAAGCAAAACGAACGGTTGTTAAATCAGGTGAATGGCAGGGACAATCCAGACATACTCGCAGAGATAAACGTGAAATTGATGTTGACAGTAACTGGACTCTGATGCTTGATGATAACAATAAACCTAAGTCAATTTTGATACTGAATTCAGATATAACAGAGAAAAAGAAGGCAGAAGCAAAGGAATTCCGGTCACAACGAACAGAAATATTGGGACAACTTGCAGGTGGAATAGCTCATGACTTAAACAATATTTTGAATCCAATAATGATGGCGACCTATTTATTGAAAATGACTACAAAGGACGAACATGGTCTGGATTTACTCTCTAAAATTGATAGTAACGTTACCAGGGCAGCCGATTTAGTTAAACAGGTGTTAACATTCGCAAGGGGAGCAGAAGGTAAACAAACAATATTGCAGGCAAAACACCTGATCAAAGATCTCGCTCAGATGATTGAAACTACCTTCCCCAAGTCCATATTCCTGAAAACCAACCTCCCAACAGATTTGAATATTGTAAGGGGAGATCCTACACAGTTGCATCAGGTTCTACTTAACCTGAGTATAAATGCTCGTGATGCAATGCCCAATGGTGGGGATCTTACTATCAAAGCTAAGAATACCACCATTGACAAGACCTTATCCTCTAAGTTTCCCGGTTCTAAACCGGGCAGTTATATTCAGATTAGCGTTTCTGACACGGGAACTGGAATATCAATTGAAAACCAGAAAAAAATCTTTGATCCCTTCTTTACATCAAAAGAAATTGGAAAAGGAACCGGATTAGGATTGTCAATTGTAGAGACAATCGTCAAAAACCACCGTGGATTTATTGACCTTGTGAGCGAAGAAGGACAGGGAACATGCTTCAAAATATATATTCCTGCAACAATCGGAAATGTTGATATTCAAGTTGAGTCTCAACTCCCTGTACCATTAGGGCACGGTGAGCTGATCCTCGTTGCTGATGATGAAGCTGCTGTTCGGGAAATAACCTGTGAGAGTCTTAAGGCACATGGTTACAAAACAATTTCTGCATCTGACGGATTTGAAGCTCATAATCTATATTCTAAAAACATATCTAAGATTGATATTTTACTGATTGATCTGTTAATGCCAGTAATGGATGGTGCAGCTGCAATCAAGGCTATAACCAAACTAAATCCTAATGTTGAAATCATAGTAATCAGCGGTCAATCCAAAGGAAGAGCAACCATTAAAAAACTAGGGCTTGATGAAGATCGGTTTTTACAAAAACCATTTACAATTGAAGAACTGTTGATTGCTTTGGATAACATACTGCATAAAGATCAGCAGCGGTAAAAAAGAAATGATTTTCTGATTATAGTTCGGCTTTTTTCGTTCACATGAGTTTCACATTCTGTTCCTCTTTGAATAGAGACTAGATCAAAGAACGTGTGGATTTTGCTTTACAAATCTTCATCTGAACACTGAAGATGGTTAACTCAGGTCGCACAGACAAGTTGAATATCATGTATATGAATGCCGGAAGGAAGTTTCTCGCCGGTTGTGGTAAATCGAAGGTCAGAATCACGTATCCTGAAGAGGATGTAAAGGCAATTCATGAATAGCCCGTGCAATAAGTATAACAAACAATATGCCCGTAATAAGCGACCATATTGTTTGTCGTGGGCAACATTTTTAATTAAGGGCAACTTATTTGTCCTGGATCACAATGTTTGGTCGTATTACCTTTAGGATTGAAAGAATCCGCAACCATGACTCACCTGATTGAGTCAAACATAGTTATCAAGTAAATTTTAAGTTAAGGATCATACCATGTCTCAAGGAAAAATTCAACTGAACATCATTTTTACTGCTGCTCCGAATTTAGTAAAAGAAGGTGACCGAATTTTCGAGTCACATGCAAAATGGATGGAAGAGTCACATCCGCGTGATGGACAGAATGCCCTTTTGAGTTACAGTGTTGCAAAAGGCCCCGAGCTTTCTAATCCGTTTGATCCGTCTTCAACACCTACAGGAAACACAACTTTTGTCGTGTCAGAGGTCTATGAAAGCCAATCCGGTGTTGCCAATCACTGGAAAATCGGTGCTGAGACCTGGGAAGATTTCCCGGCTATGGGCGAGTGGGGAGGGCAATGCAAAGTGACCGTGCTGCATGGAACCCCCGTGGTTCATTCCCTGTAGTAGAGTTCTTAGGTTTTCCAAGCAAGAATAAGTGCGGATTCAGAATCGACCATTCCGATTCAACTGCATAATAGGCTACAAACAGAAACAGCCCCTCTCACCTGAGGGGCTGTTTCTTTAGCTAACAATTTATAGTTTTCATGTCTGGACGAGCCAGACATACCGCGTATATTTTACCTTCTTCGACTATCGAACAAGCGTAACTTTCCGAACAGCATTAAAGCCGTTGGCTTTCATCATTATCAGATACACACCGGATGTTGCACCGGCCCCGTTCCATGTTGCTGTGTACCGGCCAGCTGGTATAGCCTGGTTAACTATTATAGCAACTTCTCTTCCGCTGATGTCGTATACCCCGATATAAAGGTGACCGGTGATGGGCAGAGTATACTCAATGTTTGTTGTTGAGTTAAATGGGTTTGGATAGGCATTTGACAGTGAATAAAACTCCGGTATCATCGACTCGTTCGGAGCAGAGAATTCGTCCGAGCAACTAATGGAGACAATTGACTCACTGCCGGGTCTCCATGCGGTAGGACCTCCGGAAAAGTCTGCATACACAAATTCCCATTCCGTATCTGTCACATAATCCCATGCTCTGAAAAAGATACTTTCCCCAGGTAAAAATCCTTCAACTTCTTCTGTTTGAGGGTCATCTCCGAATGCGGCGAGATTAATTTGAGTATCTGGATTGTTGTCCCAGACTACTGCTCCAGCGACCAGACCATCAGGTGTGATAACTCCAATTTCACAGCCACTAACTATTTGCTCATCCTCATATTGGGCATCAATGATGGCAAGACTATGCCTTTCTTCTGTTGTTGCAAAAGAATCGAAGTAGCGTGGGATCATTTCGGAGGATATGTTGATGTTGAACACAACGTCCTCGTGGTCAAGGTCGTTGGTCAGAATGTGAATTTCTCCGGAATATTCTTCACCCGCCTCAAGGAAACTTGAATGGATTGTGAGGGTAACAGCTGTGCTGTCGCCACATTCAACTAAACCGTGTAAAGGTTCAATATCCAACCATGAGATTATAGATATTTCTTCAGTTCCATCATCAACAACCATTAATCGGGTATTCATCCAGTTACCGTGCCACATATTTTCGCCGTCATGAGCGATGCCATTAAATCTATGGTAGGCATCGCATTGGAAATTCTGGACAGGCTCCGTATTCATTAAATCAGTTACACTAGCCTGATACATCATATGCCGGGCAAGTCCCCACAATTGTCCTTCCGGGTGTTCCGGAACCCATTCAATACTCCAGACATCCTCATTTCCCATTGCAGCTTCAAACTCAAATGTGGTGACTTCCTCCCTGGTTCTCATTGAGATTACATGGATCAAGCTGTCTTCCCGGCTGTTGACGTAAATGTAATCGCGTTGATCAGATGCTATACCACCAATAATACCAAAATCCATTAAAACTCGTTGAACCTGGTTGCCCTCAAGGTCATATAAATAAATCCATTGACTTAACCGCTGCCCAACCCACAGGTGTGTTCCGTCATATGTCATCCCGGTTGGTGCGTCGATTGATTCGATTGTAAATGTTACTTCACTGTTTACAGGATCAAAGGCGAACAATATTTCCCGCGTGTATGAAACACCCCACATTTGATCTTCAGCCCAGGTAAGTCCTCCAATACCGGAATAAGCACCTCGATGGTTAACAATCAAATCTCCCGGTTCATCACGTCGAGGACCGCGATCATTCCAGTTAGAAGAACTTCCAGGTTGTTCTATTAACTCCTGTCTTCTAAAGGCGGAACTACCAGACATTTCATTTTCACGTTCTACAGAATTGAAAATAAACCTGAGTGGTATTGCTCCCTCGGCTCCGGTGTTATATAGGTTTAACTGCCTTTCGATAGGCCCGTCAATCAGAGGATTTAATATATCCAGGGATTCATCATTTTGAGGATTTGTTGTGATTTCAGGATGCCTCACTCCATTTCCATTTACTGTAAACCATAAATGTCCCATTTCATCACCCTGACCGATATTAATGGCGTTGGTGTAGATGTCAATAACAGCTTCACGTAATCCATGATGTACAGGATGAAATCTGATTTCCGTTTCCATTGAAGTTTGGGGTTCGATAATTATTTCTTCTTCCAGTCCAAAGCTGAACTCTTGATTTGATGACACTATTTGGTTTAGTATCAAGTTGCTTGTGCCACAATTTGTAATCGTAATTGCTGTCGAGACTGTATCCTCCTCGACAAATGCAGTACCACAAGAGACTACCTCTGCTTCTTCGTTCGGATGTGCCAATGGAACGGTTTCAAGTTCCGGATCACCATTCACGGTTAGTGTAACAGATATAACTACATCACCGTCGTCGGGATCATTTGATAGAATGTGAATATTCGCTTGATGGACACCTCCAAACAGGGTGAAAGCGTCCAGTTGAGCGGTGATATCCACTTGCCGATTCTGTGCTACTTCACCAATATATGAATCCAAACGAATCCAATCTAACTGCTCAATACCATCATCATAGCAATGCCATAAACGCAGATCACGCGTTCCATGCCAAAGATTTGTGCCGTCGTGGGCTATTCCAGAGTTGTTGCTTTCTGCCGCCCACTCGAATTGCTGATAAAGGACAGCATTCCATTCTTCATCGACGAATAGCTGATAAACAGCGTCGTTGCCCATCAACCACAGTTGGCCGAATCGGCAGTCATCCGACCAGTAGATACTAGCAATTTCATCTCCTCCAACGAAATTATCGTAAGATATCTGATCATATTCCCCAGTATTGATATTGTATGCCCAGACCGAGCCCTCACCATCATTCAGGAAAAGATGAGCGTTCTGATCTGAAGAAAGTCCAACGTTGTCAATGAGGTTTATTGCTGTGATTAGATCACCGGTTCTGTCATACACATTAACCATACGGTCGTCCTGTCCTATCCAATACTCATCGTTCCTAACTGCGATCCCGTTAGGTTGGTCGTGAATACGGTGAACATGTGCAACATCACCATTTTCTGGATTGAGAGAATACATACGATGATTGGTTTCACTTATTCCCCACATCAACTCACCATCCCATGCCAATCCGCTATTGCCATCGTATGGGACACGGTATGAGAAGATCAAATCACCAGGATCGTCCCTTACTGGCCCCATGTCTTCTTCATTTTGCAGAACGAGTTCGGTAGCTGCACGCCATCTCAATCTGGCTTCACCTGTGTTGCGAATAGTGAATTCCCTATTGACCCTGACGCCGACCCGCACTTCCGCATCAAATGCATCCGGAGCGACCTCTATTACCGGGGGTGCGAAACCTCGGCCTATCAAGTTAATTGCAATTTCGCCTTCGTCTCTGTCATCATTGACGATGGTCATCACACCTTCATAGACATCCGCGTTATCGGGGCTGAACAAAACATCAATAACTTCATTTTCGCTGTGTGGTATAACAAATTGCCCATTTTCGAGTCCAAAAGCTTCGTTATCAAACACAATGTCATTAATAGTCAGCTCATGAGTTCCCCGATTATATATCGTGACCGGAACAGTGTAAGTACCTGTAATGAAGACTTCCCCGAGATATTCATTCCAGTTTATCAGGTTGTCTTCCATTCCGAATTCCCATTCGACTTCAATTTCAGGAACTCCCTCAACTTCAAGCACAATATGCACTTCTATTTCGGGCTCATCCGGGTCGTTTGAAAGTATATGTATGAATGCCTCATATTGACCGGAGAACATCCCTTCAGTATCAAGCTCAAGCTGTAAATCAATATCCCTTCCACCCTGTAGAACACCTTCATCAATCCGAACGGAAGCCCACGGGTCGTCCCTTGCGGGGATAGCATTCTTGGTAATTGATCGCATCTGCCTTGTCCGATCATCGAGACCGAGCTCTTCAATAAACTCAATATCAGCACTCCAGTTAAGGGGTGCTTCTCCCACATTTGAAAGTATTACAGGGATATCAACACTGACTCCGGAAAACATAAACCGGTTTATTTCTTCAGGATCAATTTCGATATCGGGAGGTTCAAATGCTGAAGCCCTAAGCTCAACAGTCACCTGATCATTGTCGGGATCATTACTTATGATTGTCAACTCACCCCGATACTCTCTATTCTCTTCGGGAGCAAAGGAAATAGTTATTTCAGATTCATCTCGAGCATCAATTTCATTTACCCATTCGTCACAACTGAAAGCCTCATTTTCAACTATTAGTTCATCAATCAACAGAACATCGGTACCTGTATTCCTGATAATAACTGGAATTTCATACAGACCGAGTACATACACTTCATCAAAATACTGGTTCCAGTCGATCTGATTATTTTCAGCACCAATTTCCCACACAATGTCAATATTCGGCGCACCTTCAACCTCCAAAATTACTTGGATTTCAACCTCAGGTCTCTCCGGGTCGTTTGAGAAAATATGGATGGATGCTTCGTAAATTCCTCCGATCAAATCAGCTGCACTAAGTGTGACAAAGGTATCTATATCGAAATTCGGGTTGATTTCTCCAGATCCCGGTTCAAAGGTTATCCAGTTAAACTCGGAGACGCCATCATCTATGACGTACCAATTAAAATCTTCACGATATCCAAACCACAGATTTTGCCCATCATGAGCTAATCCACAGTATTGCTGTCCTTGCCCGGGTCTTGCAAAGGATTGGACGAACTGGCAATTCCAATCTTCATCAACAAAACACTGGTAAATTAACTCCTCTCCGGCAAGCCAGAGCTGACCATCAGGATGTTCATCAATCCATTCAATAGCATAAATACGGGAGTTGTTTAGAATCTGCCCGTAATTAATTGTAGTAACCCGATCGAGTCCTTCAAAAGTATAAATATTAAGCTCACCTGATCTAGTTTGATTAGTAAAAAGTAGTTCCTCGTTCTCGCTTATAAAGACATTTTCCATTTCAAACGGAACCCTTAATGGTTCTAATTCATTTCCTTCCGTATCGAACCGAATTATGATATCTTCTCCGTCATGACCGCCGACATGCAAAACCCCATCCCGGTAAAATAAACCCATGTGGTCTTCAGGTAATCTTATTTCAACCTGAACTTCTCCATCATTTGGATTTATTGCGTATATTTGACATGGTTCATCATAGTTCAGGCCCCATATCCAGGACCGATCGAAATCCCATGCCATACCTTCGGTTCGCCCAAGTGGAACATCGTAGGTTTCTAAAATCTCTCCCGGATCATCGCGATAAGGCGGTCTATTTCCCCCCCCCTGAGTTGCAATGCTCCGAACTGACCGATTATTTTGGTCTTGCTCTGGTATAATTAATTCGACATCTGAAGTCCATCTTAATGGAGCAGCACCTTCATTCTGGATATTAATCCAGTGTTCAGATTCATCGCCGGTAAACAGGAATTCAGCAACCTCCATCGGATCTACAAATATCACAGGAGGATCAAACGATTCTGCAACGAGTTCAATTCTAAGTTCTCCATTGCCCGGATCATTTGAGGTTATTACTATATCGCCTCCAAACTCATTCATTTCCTGTGGAGAAAAGGTAATTACTAAAACAGCTTCCTCGCGAGGATCGATAGACATTTGAGCTACTTGGGCCGTGAATACGTCATCTTCAAATTCAATTCGCTCAATTTCCAGATCATCCGTGCCCGTGTTCAGAATTCTAACGGGAATATCATAGTCACCAGATACATAAACTTCATCAAAATACCGGTTCCAATTGATCCTGTTTTCCTCCATTCCAATTTCCCAAACCGGTGTGATGTTTGGGGCTCCCTCCACTTCAAGAGAGATGTGTACTTCAATCTCCGGATTTACTGGATCGTTTGAAAAAATATGTATAAACGCCTCATACAATCCTCCAATCAAATTTTCAGCGTTCAGAAATACAAAGGTATCCGTGTCAAAATCCGGGTCAATTGTTCCAGATCTTGGTTCAAAGGTAATCCAATTTGATTCCTCAACTCCGTCATCAAACATATACAGAATCGCAAAATCATTTGGTGAATACAACAGGTTTTCCCCATCATGTGTAACGCCGTTATAATCGGCACCTTGATTCGGCACAACAAACTGTTGTACAATTTCGCAGTTCCATTCCTCATCTACGAAGAACTGATAAATATTCCTATCGCCAGCAACCCATAGTTGCCCCTCAGGGTGCGCTTCAACCCACGAGAAGGCGTATGTCTGCTCACCACCAATGAACTGTCCAATCTGAATAGTGCTAACCAGTTCCAGGTTTTCCATATCAAACACAATAACTTCTTCGCTGCGCCTCGCATGTGTCATGAAGAAGTCATTTGTGCCACCAACGAACGTTCGGCTCAAATCAATCGGAGACCGCCATGGTTCAAGTTCATTGCCCTGAATATCGTACCTTTGAATTAATCCATCGTCTCTGCCGTTTCCGCCACAGAAAAGTATACCATCGAGGTAAAATAATCCATAGGAGCTTTCCCAGACATTAAATTGATCAATGATATTTCCCTCTTCAATGTCATATGAGAATATGCAGGAGGGATCGCTATAATTTATTGCCCATAAAATTGAATTGTCTGAGTCCCAGGCTAGTCCTCTCGAGTTGGCATGTGGAAAATCAAGAGTCTCGATTACATCCCCGGGATTATCGCGATAAGGTCCATTGAGGTTGCCGTTATTACTTGTTGGTGATAATCCGTTTATGCTGCGAACAGATCGACTGTAAAGATCAAGGTCAGGTTCATTAAATATCTCGACCTGTGAGTTCCAGTTAAGAACAGCGGCTCCTTCGTTCTGAATATTAATCCAATGTTCTGCACCATCCCCGGTAAAAAGGAATTCTTCAATTTCTTGAGGGTCTACAAATATCACCGGAGGATCAAGAGCTTCAGCAATCAACTCAATTCCAAATTCTTCATTTCCGGGGTCATTGCAGGTTAAAAGAAAATCTGTCCTGAATTCACCCATTTCCCGCGGTGAGAAGGTGATTGTTAATGTAGCTTCCTCACCGACTTCAACGGAAAACTCTTCCGGTTGCGCAGAAAATACTTCATCTCCTATTTCTATTTGTTCAATATTTAAAACATCGCTCCCGAGGTTTCTGATAGTCACTTCTACGGGATAGTTACCATTCGTATATACTTCATCGTAATACTGATTGAAATTGATCTGGTTCTCATCCATACCAAATTTCCAACTTGCCTGAAAAACAGATGCGGGAATAATGGTCATTGCAATAAATACTTCGGAGTCAGGATCATTTATATCATTTGATAATATATGGATAGATCCTTCATACTCGCCTCCCATTAGATGGTCAGCATTCAGAGTAAGAAAAACGTCCATGTCACCATTAGCGGCAACTTCACCGGACCTCGGTTCGATACTCATCCAGCGAGCTTCAACTGCGCCATCGTCAAGACGATATAGGGACATTGCTTCATAACGTGAAAACCACAAATCTGTTCCATCATGTCCCAGCCCACTCAGATTTCCACCGCCACCCGGAGATGGAAAGCTCTGAACGATTTCGCAATTCCAATCCTCATCAATACTGCACTGATAAATCATATTGCTGCCGCTTAGCCATAACTGACCATCCGGATGATATTCGACCCATTCGATAGCCCCGATCTCCTGTCCACCATTGTCGATCTGATTGAGTTGGATAACGCCCACTTGATTAAGATCATCAAAATCACAAACAACGATCATCCCGGAATTATATCTTTTTATAAAAAAATACTCATCACTCGCGGCAATGAGCATGTTTTCACCTGCAATAGGGGCAGCGAATTGATCGACTAATTCACCATTTACATCAAACAAGTTTATTATAAACGCGTTGTTCTGGTTTCTGCCGGCATAAAAAATACGATTTCGGATAAACAGTCCCATGTTCATTTCACCGATCCGAAAATCCTCAACGACTTGACCATTTTCCGGATTAATTCCAAATAAGCTTCCTTGATTGTTATAATTTAATCCCCAGATTATCGATCTCTCATCATCCCAGGCTAGACCTTCTATTCTTTGGTAAGGAATGTCAAATTGAGCCAATACTTCACCAGGATTATCTCTGCAGGGGCCAGAGGAGACATCTTCTTGTCTTGTCAGAGAAGTTTGTCGAATCCCTCGTCCCAAACCGTCTTCATCAGGTTCGTCTAATACTTCTATATTGGAATACCAGACAAGCGGAGCGTCACCATCATTTTGAATATTAAACCACAATTCAACGGCATCGCCTGTCAATAGCTCTTGAACAAACTCCAGAGGATCGATAAAAATCACAGGAGGGTTAAAAGCATCTGCCCGGAGATCAATATTGGATTCTTCTTCTCCAGGATCATTGCATAAAATTGTTAGTGTTCCCCTGAATTCTTCCATTTCTGGTGGGAAAAATGTAACTTCGATCTCCTCAGAATCATCCGGCTCAAGAATTAGCTCACCTGGGTCCGCGCTAAAAAACTCATTGTCTGATCTAATCTCTCTAACGCGTAGAATCTCGCTGCCAACGTTTGTTATTGTAAGTGGCACAGCATATTCACCTTCCACATAGACTTCATCGAAATACTCATTCCAGTTAATGACATTTTCTTCCTGACCAATCTCCCAGCTCATTCTCAGAACAGGAGCGGCGGTGATGTTAAATGTTATCATAATCTCGATATCGGGTACTTCTTCATCTTCAGGTAAGACAAAAACAACACCTTCATAATCTCCTTCTATAAGCCTGGATGCGTCGATCTGAATCAAAAGATTCAAATCTCCCTCTCCCGGAATCTCACCTTCTTCCGGGTCTAAGCTGAGCCATTGGGATTCTTTCACACCATCATCGAGTTCGAATAATCCGTTTCCCTCGTTGTAAGATCCATACCAAATGTTTTCTCCATCATGCGTTAATCCGTTATAGTCCTCTCCATCTCTAGGTACCGGGAAGCTCTGCACCATCTCACAGTTCCAATCCTCATCGACAAAGAACTGATAAATGAAACGTTCTCCTGCCATCCAAAGCTGTCCATTCGGATGTGCTTCGACCCATACAATCGCGTAAACCTGCTCACCATTCAAGAATTGGTCGCATTGAATGGTCCCAAGTGGTTCCAGATTCTCAAAATCAAACACATTTATTGTTCCGACTCGACGTTCATGTGTGAAAAAGTAGTCTTCAGTTCCAGCGACGAATGTTCTTCGCAGGTTAATCGGTGACCATCGCGGATTCAGCTCGTTACCTTCTGTATCGTAACTGTATATTAAATTGTCGTCTCTATCTCCATCACCAACATAAATTGCTCCTTCAAGATAAAACAGACCATACATTCCCTGAGGAACATTAAACTGAGAAACGATCTCATTGTTTTCAGGATTAAATGAATAAATTACTCCTGGATCGTTATAGTTTAAACCCCATATCAGAGAATTGTCATAATCCCAAGCCAATCCAAAACAATTGGTAAATTGTATGTTATATTCACCAATGACATCACCCGGATCGTCCCTGTATGGCCCCTGTTGAGCACCAATATGAATGGATCGTATGGAACGTCCGAAATCATCCTCTTCGGGACCATTCAGTAGCTCGTAATCAATTTCAAAAGAAACTGCCTCATCTGAGTTATTTGTTATGTTAACAACATATTCCCTGATATCTCCCCTAAGCAACTCATCCTCAATCAGATTAGGGTTTGCAAGAAGCTCAGGTGGAATTGGTTGGTCACGATGAGGTCCTGATTTGCTAAACGGATTAGGAGTATGGGAGTCATGAAGATCCTGATAGATAGGAGTTACAGGTAAATTTGGGGGGGGGCTGCTGTATGTGACTACAGTTGGAATGAATGATAGGAAACAGATTACTAAAAGTGCTGCAAAACGGAAGAAAGCTCTCATCTGGTACCTCGGTTGTTTTCCGCAAAATAGAATTGCAGATGATTATCATAGAATCTTTTGAATTACAAAAACATCTAAAAAAAAGCAAATTCAGCCACTACTTAAGTGACTAATAATATTTTAGTTGGGGTCTTTCGGGTCCAGGTTATCACATCATATCTGCCGGACCATTAGTTGTTAACCAAATTAGTGAGCACAAATATGCAGTGTCACTCGTTAAGAATTGTTTAATATAGCATTAATAGTATATAATATAATAAGAAATGTACAATCTCAAAAGTAATAACACTGAAAATATAGGTATAATGAACTCAAATGCTTGGTCAGATTAGTAACAGATTTTTCGAGTCGGAGTAACAAAGCACGAAGTTCGCTCCGTGCTTTGCTACTTGATCAAAAAATTCTGTACAAGATGCAGAATTTTTTCCACTATCGGGATAACACAAGCTTCTGCTGGCTATCAAATTCTCCGGCTTTCAGCCTAACTATGTATACACCTGCAGAAACATCCCCTGCTTTCCAGATCAGAGATTGGAAACCAGCGTCCAACCTGCCTGAGTAAACAACGGAAACAAGCTTGCCCGAGATGTCGAACACATTTAGCTCAACTTCTGTCCTGATCGGCAAGCCGAAGCTGAATGTTGTGCTTGAATTGAAGGGGTTTGGGTATGCAGGTGACAGGAAAAACTCATCCGGTATTATTCCGTTATCGCTCTGATCGGCACTATTCACCTCGATTCCCGTTCCCTCTAAAAAAACGATTTTTTCGTTTTGTTCTGGATCGTTAGAAGATATTATTGCGAAACCACTTCTCTGACCTAAAGCAGTAGAGTCCTGCGGAGAGAAAGAAAACTCTATGTCGCTGCTTTCTCCTGGAGCAATGGTTATATCAGCCTCAACATCGTTTTCAAAAAAATTACCTTCAATAACACATTCCGTTATGATCAGGTCTGCATTGCCCTCATTGCGAATCTGAACGGGGATATTGGTGATTGCTCCGATTTCAGTTTCGCCGAAATCAACAGAGTCCACACTGGTGATTATTCTGGGTATGTCATCTTGAATGTCGAGCAATCTATCGATGGTCATGACAATGATTTCTGGTTCATACTCGTGATTGGCATATTGAATGACTCCCTCACCATCAATAATGTAGTCGACAGGCCATGGACTGATTCCACCACGCAGCCGGTAGTTTCCCCAAACATCATTACCAACCATAATCACGGGTGTTTCAAGTCCGATTGCCTCTACATAATTCTGGACGAGATTTCGGTTTTCATTGACATTGACAGCATAGAAATCAAACATGTCCTGATCACCATAGCGATCCTGAACCCACCTCTGCATGTCCACTAACTGTGGACCGCAGGTTGGTCACCACGAAGCCCAGAATATCAGGAGCTGCACTCGACCTCTTTGATCAGACAACGTATATTCGCCTCCTGACAGTATTGGTGCTGTAAAATCTGGAGCCCGATCACCTTCTGCAAGCCCACCAATACCTTCAAGTGCCACATTGGCTCGATTTTCGTCGGTGTCGTTGCTCTGTACCTGCATATTGCTTGTTGCGACTTGATCTGTTGGTTGATAGGTCAGAGAAATTTCAACACTGTCTTCAGGATTGATTGAAAACTGTCCCGGATCAACACCGAACTCTGGAGCGTTGCAGGAGATTCGGTTTACTTGCAGGACCTCACTGCCGAGGTTATAAACCGTGATGGTTGTGTCAACGAGGTCATCTCCCGGTGGGTTGATACGCCGGGTTGAGAACTCAATATCAGGACCTTCAATTTCACCATAATTGAATCCTCTGAAAGGACCCCAATCTGCCAGATAAACACTTGTACCACGTAAAGCGACACCCATCGCTCTTTTTTCGGTGTGCTTCCTTCCATTTAGCACAGCATTTTCAGGATCGGAGATGTCATAAACCAATACTTCATTCCAATCTGCAACTGCGACAAGGTTTTCGTCAAGACCAACTTTTCCTGCATAGTTGGGAGTGACAAAATTCGAGATAAATACAGGATTTTCAGGATCGGAAATGTCGAATAAATCGACTCCTGTTGCTCCAGTAGCAACTGCACAAATGTCATTGTCAATTCTCAGATCAATTGCCTGACCTGTAGTTTCGATGCGTGAAACAAGCTCTGGTTCATCCCCTGCGAGGTTCAATATTGCAAGTCCACCAGGGCCATCTGCGACAAAGAGGTACCCATTTCTTTCATACCTGACCGCCCAACAGTTGGACATGTCACCGAATGTGCCAATTACTGCAGGTTGTCTTGGGTTGGATACATCGAGGAAAATCAGTCCGTCATCATGAGCAGAAACAGTGAGTTTATCGCCGCAATAAACACCGTCTTCGAGCGATTGACCATTTGGCCGCCAGGAAGATAATGCGCTCGGATTACGAGGATCACTGATATCGACCACCCACATCCCTGCAGCACGTCCAAAGACGTATCCAATGCCATCATGGGCAGTGCAATCATATACCGGTGTTCCTCTACCACCACCGGGGTTGTATCGATTGAGGTATTGCAGTCCGCCATCTGATATATCATAGATCATAAACCCACCATATCCGGTTAATAATGCAAGATCTTCGTAAATTTCCACATCGAGTGAATGGACGAAGAAATCTGGCATATGATAACCGAATCTCTCAAGATTTAGACCCATCACCGGCAATACCACAAGCAGAACAACAGCAAAAGTACTAATCGTTAATCGCATAGTTCTCCTTAGCTTCACATGGGATTATTATGGAATATAGTTATAAAACAAATTGAATACCATTTATAATCGTTAGTTTCCAGATTCAATATTATAACAGTGCTTGGAATAAATTTCGCATGCGATAGATTATTTGTGTCCTACTCCGGTGAATCACACGAGAATACTTTCGAGCATTGTTATAACTGCGTAGAATACTCTTGCACAAAATAGCAATTGTTGAAATCACCAGTCCTTCATCCTTGATAGATCAAAGAAAAAAGGCGATTCTTTGTAGAATCGCCTTTTTTCTTATTAATAATCATGTTTCGATTATGGGGATTAGAAACCCATTCCAACAGTAATCATTGCAACACCAGCACTTTCCTCATTGCCGGGAACAGTCGCAATTACGAAAGTGGTCATTCCGAACATAGCATCGGGTTTAACAGCAAAACTACCATCATCATACAGTGTTCCAATATTAAAAATCTCAAACGCAGATCCGAAGACTGAATAATCTGGCATGAACCAGTCGAATGTTGTAATATCACTCAGTAGAGTCATTGAATCATGGGTCAGCAGATAAGCTGTAGCGGTAAATTGGAGTTCTTGCCCGGGATTTAGATCAACCATGAAGGGTGTAATGACTACCATCGTGTCCGGGTATACTACGACATCAGCGTGTGCAAACATTCCCTTTGCCATTGCCTGAATAGTTGTCTCGCCAACATTGTGAGCTGTTACCAGCCCGTCAGAATCTACAGATGCAATATCATTGTCAAATGAAGACCATGTGATTGATTCATCAGCCACTGAACCATCACTTTTATATGCTGTGGCGTTAAACTGAACAACTTCGCCGCGGAACATTTCTGTACCAAAGGCATCCAACTCTACTCGGGTTACAGGAATTTCTATTTCAGGTACACCAATCACGAGAACAGGCACAAACACTTCTGCATTATTTTTGTTGGTAGCCTTGACAGAAATCTCTGTCATTCCGGCTGAAACACTTGTAATAACGCCAGTTGAAGAAACTGTTGCAATCCCGGTGTTGCTTGAGGTGAAGCTATATACAGGAGCTGCACCCTGCGTAAAAAATACAGGGGATAACTCGATTGTCTCGTTTGGTATCATTCTAACGGCACCAGGAACAACTGCGAACAGTTCTGACATTGCTATTTTTAGTGGTACTGAAACTGACAGTTCCTGACCATTGACTGCTGTTGCAGCGGTAATCTGTACCATTCCATTGGCAACAACCGCTACCGAACCATTGTTGGAAATTGTACAAACGTCAGAATTGGAGGTTGTCCAGGTGACATTGCCAGGAGTGCTGGTCTGACCTGTTAGATCAACCAGTTTTGCGGTATATGTTAGATCTTCGCTCGGGCTGATTGTCTGCGCACCGTTTTCAATGATTAAGACAAACGCGTTGTCGCCTGAGTTATCTGCCGGATTACTGTCACCGTCATCACTGGAACACCCGGTGAATCCGGTCATAAAAAGTGGGAGTGCAATAAGGGTAATTATCAGACATCTCAACCACCTGTGGTTAATCGAAAAATTCACTAAAACTTTACCTCAGCTTCTTGTTGAACAATATTAAATCAAAGAGTTTTTCTAAGAGTAATCAATCAGGAAAAAAGATAGTGAAAGAATGTACTAATTCAAACAGGTGGGGTGAGAAAATTAATCTTTGAAGTAGTTCAAAGTTAGTTTGCCATTTTCAAAAACACCATAACTCCCGGCTCTGATCCACTCACCAATCGAGAGAAAAGCACCATCGCCGTGTGGAAAATAGCCGGCTTTGTGACGATGTCCCATTATTACATAATCATAGCCTTGATCAATTTTTTTTAGAGCGTATTCTTTATATGGATCGAGACCGAATTTATCTTCTTTGGAGAGATGTTGGCGAGATGCCTTAGATATTCTATTAGCGAACCAAATGCCAAAATCAGGGTGAATTAATCGGTAAATGCTCTCAGTTGGTTTCCAACGAACAAGAGCCCTCAGAATTCTATATCCCCAATCTCCTTTTGCAGCACCGTCTCCGTGTATGATAAAGAAACGAGAACCGTCGATCTCTGCCTGTATTGATCCTCGAGTTACATGAAGACCAACTTCTTTTTCGAGGAATTTTCCGGGATGTCCATCATGGTTTCCGGCAAGGTAATGTATTTCGCAACCAGATAGTTTCAACTCGTGCAGGGCAGCCAGAACACGGAACCCTCCAGCCGGAACCGAGTGTTTCCATTCAAACCAGAAATCAAAAATATCCCCAACCAGAAAGAGCGTTTTTGCTTTTTTAGCTTCACTTTTCAGAAAGGAAACAACTTTCATTTCCCAGTCCCTGTCAACAGAATTGGGGATTAAAGGAAGATGGCTATCAGAAAGGAAGTAAACTGGTGATTGGCAGTTTGTCATAAACTCGGGTGCAACCTGGTTAATTATGATGTGAACTTAAGGTTCTAATGTATTGACTTATGCTGTTCGAGGCAAGTTCCCTCTGAAAAACAAATGGGATTTCGGTACGTGTTCCTAAAAATCAGAACTGGTTATCGTTTAATGAGATTAATAAAAGCTTTCAAGTTCAATACGTCCGAGCTTCCTTGCCAACCTGTCACAGATTGAATACCAGATTAGTGACACAACAAACCAGATAATCGTCAGTGTAATCAGCCATGTCCAGAGCTGAGGCACACTGAGGTTCGGTTGTGCCAGTACAGGAAGATCTCCGTATAGGGATATTCTCCATAAATCAGCCCAATAGGTCATTGGCAGGATTTTTCCAAGCCAGACCATTGGCCATGGCAGCATGGACAGCGGAATAATAGCTCCACCCGCCAGAAAGAGTATGCCGGAAACTCCTTCAGCCCAAACCCATCCCATTCGATCAAGAAGAAGCATCACACTCGCCAACATCCAACCCATACCGTACAATCCGATTAATCCCAAACCAAGGCTCCCCGCAAATTGACCCCAGAGTATACCATCGGGTCGAAATGGGATTCCGAGAAATATTTTTCCAACAGAGATAGTTGCGATCATCCCGACAATTGAAATCATGAGTTTCACAGAAACACGACCAACGATCTGTATCGGGAAAGGCACGGGCACAATGTAAGTATATCTGAGTATCTTGTAATGCTCGCGATCATCAATAACAGCGTACCCGGAGCCTGAAAAGATTGTCCTGATGTACAGGAACATTGCTGAACCAGCGAGAAGAAATGCCAGAAAGCTCGGGTCCGAAGTATCTTTCTTTACGACAAGATACATAAACACCAGCATCAGGACACCGGAAATCGGAGCAATTAATGCGAAAAGTAGATAGAGAAGGGGAGGAGCCCAGTTGCCCTCCTGATCCCAGCCGAGTTTGGCATTTGTCTTAATCGCCTGTATAAAATGCCTTATAGTCACCTAATCTCTCCCTGATTGCAGGGAAACATGAAACTCGTGACATTCAGCAGTCATCAACCCGGCTTTAACTGCTGGATCATCACCCGCAATCTTCTGAGCTTCCTTAATGGATTCAGCGGTGAATATCACAATCCCAAATGCTTCATCCGTGCACGGACCAGCCAAAAGCAAACTGCCGTCTCTCAACATCCTCTTCAGGTTATCAAAATGATCAACCATAATTGATTGTTGACCATCACTGAGATTACTCATCATGTCCGGCTGAGTGGGTCTTAGCATGTATATGTAGTGTTGCATGTTTACCAACAATATTCCGCTGACGATTATGTGTATTTAGTAGGTCGAACATTCCTGTTCGACGATCAGTCGACAGACTGATTCAGTACATCACAAGTACTTGAAAAGAATCACGCTTCGCGTGATGGACAGGCAGGAATGCCTATCCTACTTTTTTTGATTGACCATATTTTCGACAAGTATAAACTCTAAACCGGGTTATCCACAAGTTCCGCCTCAACAAGGTCACATATTGCGTGCCAAGCTGCAATATGGAGCTCCTGAATTCGTGCAGTAACCGGGGTCGGAGCGACGAATGATAAATCACACAATCCCGGTATTTCGCCACCATTACCCCCGGTGAATCCAATCGTACCCGTCTTCAACTCACGAGCCTTTTCCAATCCCCTTAAAACGTTGGGTGAATTTCCACTCGTCGAAATTCCGACTGCAATGTCTCCGGGATTTGCCAGAGCTTCAACCTGCCGCTCAAAAATACTGTCGAACCCAAAGTCATTTGCAACGGCTGTTATAATCGATGTGTCTGTTGTCAGAGCTATTGCCGGATATCCCTTACGCTCCCGGGTAAATCTGCCAACGATCTCGGCGACTACATGTTGAGCATCCGCAGCTGATCCCCCATTCCCAAAAAAGAGGATTTTCCCACCCCTGCGAATACATTTTTCCAAAGCATCAGCAATCTCTCCCATCACCTGTCCACTTTGCCTGTGCATCGCAGCCAGAGCTTCCCGCTGTTCAGCAAAGATTTGTTCGAGTTGTACTTTACTCACCATCCTTTCCCTTATTGTAAACAATCCTTTAATATATATGGAAATATATCAATCTTCAACGTTGGTGATTACAACGAGTATCATCTGGAAGGATTGTAGAACAGGATTCGTGGGAGTTTGAAGAACTGCTCTGAAAGGACGCATAAACTCTTTCAGTTTCAACACGGCTGACTATGCCACAGTTGTAGTAGCGCAGGCTTCCGTGCCTGCGGAATAAACAATATTCACACGCACTGAGGCGTGGCTACCTCACCAAACAAACCTTCCGATTCAGCACCTTAACCCCATCACCAACCGACAAAACATAAATCCCCGAAGCCAATTCACGAGCATCAATCGAAACCGAATGTACACCCGGTTTTGTTGTGGAAATAGATTTTGTGGCAACCTCCCTTCCTAGTAGATCGTGGAGGATAAAACTCACCACGGATTTTTGTGGTATGGTGAAGGTGGTCGTCAATTTGGAGTTAAAGGGGTTTGGGTAGGCTTCGATGACCGCGAATTCTTCCGGTGTGGATTGTGATTGCAAATTCACCACCCAAAAACTATCAGTGTTGTACTCAGCGTTTTTCTGAACTGATTCGTAAATTGCTTTGTGTGAACTCGAACCATCCTCTAAGATTAGTTTAAGTGTTTGTCCCGGTAGAGCACCGTCAATATCAGGAGTTGAGGGATCATCTCCCCATATTGCGATCCCGGTTGTTCCTCTGCTTAACACGCCTGATCCAACTAACTCACCAGCGGTGTAAACACCAATTTCACCCTCAAGCTCTGGCGGCGCATAAACAAGCAGACTCATGTTGCTGCCAGTAGGTTGAATCACGGGCAAGATCTTCGGGAATTGGGGAAAGGGAGTGCTCGATGCGAGACGCTCTTCTTCACGCTCGTAAATCAGTTCAGCATCCTCTGACATTTTTATCTGATAGCCGTTGCCGGGCAGCATATCACCAATGTTGCTGAAACCGAATGCGGGAGCGTAGAATCTGCCTGCGCCATCTTTGATGAGAAGTAGCCTCTCACCCAACCCATTTAGAGTGACAATGGCGTTTATGGGTTCCTGTGGGAAGTAGCTGATTATCTGCCAGCCCTGTAATAGTTGAATCGGTTCGTCCCATTCAACGGTCATTCCGCTAACCGTCAATTCATCCTGATCTTCCATTTTAAACCAATAGCCCTCTGATACCTCCCAGCCGGGGATATTGTTGAAATCAAACTGAAGGCTGAAAAACTGTCCAGAACCATTTTTCATCATTAGGAAAGTTCCATTATTTACCAGTTCCTGAACTATTACGCGAACATTGGCGTTTTCTGGTTGCAGATAAGCGGATATAAGGCTCCATCCTCTGGTCAAAAGGATATCCTGCTCGGCTTCACGGGGTCCGTCACCGATGATAAGAGTGACCGGAATACGGGTTTCGCCACCTGCCGCATTGTGCGAGAAATTGAGTTCTCCGGGGTATTCAATCGGGATTAGATCTGTTGCGTTCAGAACGAGTTCAAATTCCTGAACCTGATCGGCATTCAATACACCCTCTCGCGGGTTAATATCCAACCACGCAGTATTTGCAGATACTTGGTACAGGTCGATCCTATCACCACCATCATTTGCCGAACCACTGACAATAGTCATCATAACCCACGTCAGATAATCGACTGTATTGGTAATATAAGCACCAACCGGGCTTCCTCCAGCCTCAGGGTCAAGGTAGGCGACGAATGTAGTGTCGTTCTCCTCAATGTTGATTTTGTGAACGGTATGGCGGTTTGTGCCACGCTCTTTGTGGTAAATATAGAGCGGGGAATTGTCTGGATCATCAGGTAGATATGCAAGACCGTAGAGTCTCAAGTCGTTGCGGTTGACTTCAAGGTCATTAAATGGCTCTCCTTCGCGAGTGTATGCCAGCGGATTCCTTGTAGTGCTGCCGATCCAGAGACATTCTCGGTCAGAGTCCCATGTTAAAACAGTGCTTGGATTGTGAGGGCTTTCAAATTGAGTGATGACTTCGCCTTCAAGAGTTATCCCGTAGATTGTATTGACAACTGCACCCCAGATAAGTTCACCATCAAATGCCAAATCCTTGAAACCA
>JABGPL010000055.1 GCA_018644935.1 Calditrichota bacterium
TTCGTTCCCAATCCCGGTCCCGAATAAAAGGACCACCTTGTGACGTTGAAACCTGCCCTTCAAACCAGCCCCCCCTTATACCCAGATAATCGTTTGAATGAATTGGACCGAATGTTGTATCCGGCGTCCAGAACCAGATAACCTCATTGAACTTAGTTCTTTCAAAATTTGTAAGATATTGATATTGGATCATTGGATCGGCAATGCTGCTCTCCGCAATAAGGAAAACTGCTGCGATCAATAAAATCAGTAGCATAAGTTGTTTTTGCATTTTTCGCCTCCTCATGAATTTCATTTCCGGTTAGCGTAGCTGTTCAATTATTTATAGTACTAATCATTTATCCCGCAGAACGCGTAATAAAAATAAATGCAGGATCGGCCTGTACGTCATTGTTACCTTCAACATTTGCATTGATTTGTATAGTGACCTCGAGTGAAAATGGATCGATAATTAACTCATCAACAGTTGCACGTAAGTAAACTGTAGCTACTCCAGGATCTTCGTTGTTTTGGCGATCAACCTGTCCGGTGTATTTTCGTGTTACGTCGGGGAAAAATTGAATGTATCTGTCATTGCTGATATCTTTCCACCAGAACCGAGCTCGGTTGGTTGTAAAGAGAATTGGCGCGTTGTTAATCTGATTCTCGTGACCGTCGGTCAGAACCGCCCAAACACGACTAAGTAATACATCATCTTCATTTCGGAACACAAAATTACCTGGATCTACATGCAATTCAAGTACTCCTTCAACCAATGGGAATACATGCTCCCGTTCGACATGAATCGCACCATATTCCTCGTCAGTCCATATTTCAATTGTGAATGGATCGAAAGTATTCAAGCTGTTATAGGTGATATTCCAGTTTGGATTATTTGTTTCCATTACTTCACCAGTGAGCGGATTCCTATAAAAGAATGGGAAGTGGTTTGCAATCGGATTACGGTGAATATCCCAGAATCGTACTGAAACGGGCAAAGACCATGATCCACCTCCTGCATCTTCAGGATCACCAAAATCTATGTCAGCGGCATAGGGAGGCCCGGCAACTACTGCCACTGTTGAAACGAGCAAAGATAGCACATTCGTTCTGGCGCTGTCTCGCCATGTTTTTACGCGTAATAATAATCCTCCAGTTTGCCTACCAGCGCTCAGTCGAGCAACAGCAACTCCTCCAGATGTTAGAGCAGAATCAATCGCTGTACCATTTGCGAAACTCGCGCCATTCGGAGGATTCTGCCCGTTTATTATCTCGAAAACAACTAAGGTTGGAATTTCGACCGGAGACCCGATTTCGTCATAGACAGATGCAATTAAATGTGTAGAAGAAGAATCATAGCCCTCAACCCAGAGCTGATTTGATTCTAATTCGACTTCAAGCGAAGCAGGAGGCAAAGCATCAAAACGAAAACTAAAACTTGCGCTTAGTAGTCCCCAGGTCACATTTAATATGCCGAGTCCTGATATCTGAGATCTTCGTATTATCACCTGACCACTACCATTTTGATCTGTTACTACATGATTTCTGTCCAGTAAACCAAGAGTAGTTGAAACTTCAATACGTTCTCCCGGAATTCCCTGATTCAGGTCATCATAAATGCGAAAGCGCAATATCTTTGACGTTAAACGTTCCTCACCTTCACCATCCTCAAACGCCCCTTCTAAATGAGCTTCTCCTGCAAAAACTGGAAATTCGAGAGAAGCGTCGTTATTTTCTAATCCGCCTATCAGGAGTGTCAATTTCTCTGCGCCACCGTTGTGCGGCGAATAAGGAATCAGTACATTGCCATTTCGATCCGTTGTCCAGATTTCGTCAGTTGTATTTCCAAGTTCACTGATGGGGTTAACTGGAATACCAACACCCGGTCCGCCATTGAGGTAGCGGACAGCAACCTGAATTATGTAGGTTGAATCAATCCAAACGGCGGTGCCGGGGTTGGTAAATTCCATGGATGCCGTTAATGTGCTTTCGACGGTCACATCAACAGACATCCGGGCGGAAAGTCCTAAAGGTTCAAAACTTGCAATAATTTCTGTAGTACCGGGATTTCCGGTTAATGATAATGTTGTTTCAGCTATTCCCGCGCTATTTGTAAGTACTGAGTGGGGTAGAGTCCCAATTTCTGAATCTGTATTGAGCTGAATGACTTCATTTGGGAAGTATTGATCTCCCGATTCTCTGAGTTTCAAGCTGATTGGTAAATCTTGATTGCTATAATCAAATGTAATTGAGGTGTCTGGGACATCAATTTCGATATAGACCGGTTCTATTAGCTCCACATTGAGTACCATCCCTGCAATAAGCGGGGAAGCATCGGAAGCTTGGGATATGCGATTTTTTATTGTATTTCTGATGAGGCTTGAAATCACGGTTTTTGTCAGCCCTGATTCTGAGACAATGCCATTGTACTCACCGACAATCGAGGCGGATATCTCTACATCACCAAACCACCTGCCGTCGACATCGAGTTGAGCTATAGCCATTCCTGTTTCATCTGTAATAGCTGTGGGCGTAATGAAAACGGAAGAAGCATTTGTTGTAAAAACCACCTGAACATCAGGAACAGGTATTCCGTCTATATTCAAAACGGTTGCATAAACCGTTGTACCGATTGGTTGGCTGAAATGTTGAACTTGCAGGGGATTTTGATCTGAACTAATATGAATGCTTGCTGGTTTTATTTCACCATGAATCTGTAAGGAAATATAAGCAGTGTCATAACCCGCAATTGCCATTAATACTGAAGTTGTATCGCCGAGAGGGGCAGAAACGTAAAAAACTGCAGGTATCAGTCCGTCAATTGTGCTATTTTGACCGCGGGTACCAACGCTTCCAGGTCCTGAAGCGACATTGACTGCTGCAGGTATTCCGCCAATGGGCTTTCCATCTAAATCGAGGATTTCGAGCTCAAAAGCGGCAACAATTAGTTCACCTTCTGGAACAGAATAACCCTGTCCTAAACCATTGATTGAAACAGTGACATCAGTTATAAACTCAGGTGCCGTAAGTTGATCAGAATCGCACGATGAGAGCAGTAAAAAAAAGCTGAATGTGAATAATAGAATCCAATATTTTCGCATGGGTACATCTCCTTAGACAGATATATCTTGATTCTAACAGTATTAATCGTTCAAAATGTGAGTGTAAAAAGTCTCTAATTGGAAAAAAATTGATCAGGAGTAGGGGAGAGATTGTGCAGAGTTTGCCTGTTTGTGCAAGCATTGCACTGAACAACAGAGAACTATTGTAACTCGCAAAGTGAATAATATCTTCAGCTTGAAAGCGAAATATTCCCTGAAAAATGGTGTGATTCAGCTTAAATACAGGGTTTAAGCCATTATCAATCGAATACGCATACCGCAACATGGTTCTCGTCCCTACAACATGAGTTTCATTTCTACTATAGTAATATAGCAAAACATATGCCGGGATGAAAGTAGTTTGATTGGAAATTGAAGTATTACAGCAACGTAGGGGGTGAATAATTTCAACCCTTAGACTTTATGGACAGGACAGTCAAGGTATATTTATTAAGTAGTAAATATGCGATTACCACTTGCTCTATCTGATATTGCTCTGCAATAAAGAGGTTGAAAATTGTTCAACCACTACAGCACTTTATCTTAGGACCTCAGCCTCAAGCTCTAAAACCTCAACCCAACGCGTGTCAGTATAGAGTACCCAGAAATCGTCAATTGTGTCTAATCTTTTCCAGTAACAACTTTGGTTGTTTATATGTGCTGTTTTTAAATCTTCGAGTGCCCAGAACAGGTTTTGCAATGCCTTTTCATGTCTTCCTGAAAGTGCATAGTATTTTGCCAATTCGAGTAATACTTCAGTGGTGCGATCTTGTTTCTCATACCTCTCAAGGAACTTAAGTATCGGCTTATATGCACCAATTGATCTCAGAACCTTTGTGTATTCCTTTCTGATTTGCCAGTCTTTGTTTTTAAGCTTCAGTGCCTTAGAAGTAATTCGTTTTTCTATATTTAATTTAATTTCTTTTAGCACATCTTTATATCTCCCTGCCATCAAGTTCGCTTGAATGACATTTTCGTGAGATACCCAATCTGCACCTCGTTTGCGAGCGCGCTTGAGTGTCGTCCTCGCGTCGTTATAGTCTTCCGTGAACATCTGCAAACGATACAACCACTCTGACGGATATTCCTCGCGGGGGAGAAGATAGGTCAATTTCTTAAAATGTTTACGATCCAATCGGACCAGTCGCTGTAATTCATTTCTGACTTCACCAGTTGCACCGTTCTCAAATAGAAATTTCACATATGTCTCAATAAGCAGCCTGTAACCCAGTGTCATCTTGTCATTAAACCAGATAATATCATGACTATATTCAATCCGCCTGATGGGATCATCCAGCAATCGTCCGAGCAGGAACATGCTGGTAACTTTTCCAGGATTCCCTGCATATTCATTTCTGAAATGCTCAAAGGCTCCTGCCCTGTCATGACTAGCCCATACATCCTGAGCAGCGCATAAGAGGTCTACATTTCCGGAGTTTTTGATATACTCCCTGCAGAGCGCAATCCTCTCGCCGGGATCTCTGATTTCTTCGATTCTAGTATAGAAGTTGGAATCAGAAAATCTGAGGAATGTCCATTTCGGAACTGTGTCATAAATTTTCTGCAGATATTCACGTGCGTTGTAGGTATCGCTTTTGGGTAAATTATTAATAAGCTCCTTATAAACGTCTACAGATGAAAGTTTATTAATTTCTTTTACCGCGGCATCAACACTTCTGACACCAAATGATCTGGCAACACCTCCAGGACCGGCATTATACCCACCTATCATACACATCTGGCGACTCTGGCTGTCCTTTACGTTACCATAATAATAATTCTTCATCATCGACAAATATCCGACACCGAGGTAGATATTGTTGGTCGGGTTATACAGATAAGATGGTGTAGGAGCTTCATCCTTGCTGAAGAGATATCTGTTCGCTGATCTACCACCACTCTCCGGAACGAGCTGCATCAAACCATAAGATGGATCACTTTTGTTCTCATTATCGGGATTAAATCCAGATTCTCTTTCAATCACTGCCATCGTTATGGCAATATCAATATTGAGATCTTTACAGACATCCCTGACGATTGGGATGAAAGGCTCGGCTTTAGTCAGTAAAGTCTTTGATATGGGTGCTTCGTATCTCCCAACTTCAAGGAATTCAAGTTGACTCTTTTGACCAATTTCAGAAATCCTCGTCTGTTCGGATACTTTGTAGGCTTGTTTTGGTGTGGTGGATGCACATCCAAAGAAGAAGAGGAGAAATAGAAAGCATAATATGTGTTGTATGTATAACTTATTTTTCATCGGTAGTTCGATTTTCTTTTAGCAAATCTAATTGATCGGAATTATTTCCGCTTATCCAGGGTGATGTGGTCAACTTTTTACCGGACTGTTTTGGATCGTATTGAGGTCTCGTCATTGGTCGTGTACGAAGTGTTCCGTTTAACTCTTGACGAATCCGGTCATGTGAAATATCTATGTATTTCTTCACCGTTTCTGCTCCCGCACCTCGGCGAGAATGTCTAATTGCTGCAACAACTGAAGTTCCTGCACCCAGAAAGGGATCAAGAACCCAATCGCCTTCATTTGTCATCGAAAGCACCAATCGCTCTATCAATTCAACTGGATATTGACAGGGGTGTTCCGTCTTTTCTACATGGTTGCTTTTAACATTGGGGACATGCCAGATGTTGCCGGGATTTTTTCCGAGTGGATTGCCAGAATATTCACCTGCCCTTTTACCTCGAAAGTACTTTTTACCAGGGTATTTCTGGGGGACACGAATGGGATCTAGGTTAAATGTGTAATCATTAGTTTTGGTGAACCAGAGAATGGTTTCATATCGCCCCGAAAAACGATTCGAGCAATGCAGTCCATGCTCATAGTGCCATATTATTCTATTTCGCATTATCAGATTATGATCTGCAAAAATAGGGTATAGAATTGCGTCTAAAGGGATAACTGATCCTTTCTCGATGTAATTCCCAACCTGCCAGCAAATGCTTCCCTGCGGCGATAAGACCCTGATACATTTCTCTATTATCAACGCCTGATCTTGTAGGTAATGATCAATTGAAAGGCGCTTCTCGTATTCTTTGCCGATGTTGTATGGGGGAGAGGTAACGATGAGCTTGATGCTGTCGCCCGGGATCTGTTCCAACAGATTAATGCAGTTTCCATGGAAAACAACAATTTCTTTGTCAGGCTCAAAATGCTTGGAAATATCAGGCATTGCTGATAAAAGGCAAACGGTTAAAAGGTGAATTCAGAAAAGTCATGTATTAATATAGCCTTTACCCCGAACATTGTCAATAAATTTGTTCAGGACCCAATGCATCAGGAAATCGAGGTAGTAAAGATTTACGAGCAAGGAAACAGAGATGGCATGCATCGTGATATGCATCCTTCAAATCCAGATTGTACCGTCGGACGAGTTCAGCAGGACCTCCTGAGTGGAGTGGAGCCGCAATTGGGTGTGTTGCGTGATCGTAGCCTTTGACAACTTCATTCAATGTCTGGTTATTCAGGTTGCCGAGGATTATTCCCTGGCAAGGATAGAGGTTCCCATAGGAATCGAGGTGAAGTCGGGTAATTTCATCCCAATTCTCGTCGGGACATTTGTCGAAATTGTCCCACGGAAATTTGGGCAGAGAGTCATCAATCAGCATTTCAGCTGCCCGACCCCGGAAGCGAACTCCACCTCCCAGAATAATCTCGCCCGGTTTGTGGGGATCTGATGTTAAACAGGGGGAATCAATACAAATTTCAATTCCGGTCAGGTTCAGTTGTTCAGCAGCTTTTTGTGTCCGTTGTGCCGCTGAATCCTCTCTGTCGGCTCCACTGTGAAAGTCATCGTCACTTATACACAAAGTAATACCACCGATTTCACACAACGGTTGCAACCAGAGTAGAGCATCATCGACACTGGTCGCGAAATAGCCATTGGTAACGATACCAAGCTTAAATCCAAATTGCTTTGCATATCGTAAAGATTCGAGCATTAAAGGGTAGTAGAGAAATGGCTCTCCTCCTTCAATATAAATGGAATCTACAGTTCCCAATTTATTAGCTTGATCTATGCTGTCTTTCACCTTTTCGAAGGTCATTGTTCCAGGTGCAAATGGTGAAGATTTTACGAAACAATGGTCACATTCGTATGTACACTTATACGTCAGTAGAAGATGTAGACCGTTGAGTTTTATCATTTTTCCTTTCCCTCTAAAAAACAGTGTTTGAAATTGTCCAGCAATTTGCCAGGAGTAGCAAATCCATATTTAATGAACTTACACTCCGGTTAAAAATGAATTTCGAGTTGTGATTTTCCAAAATGCGCGATGCATGGCTTCGCTACTCCTGTGAATATACAAAAAAGTAAAAGCAGACGAAACGTCTGCTTTTACAGTTACTGTTTGATATTCAATGTATTGATCTAAACTGATTACCTTTTTCGCTCTTTAAAAGGATAATACGATAGATTCAACATCATCTGCTGTTTTGAGTTGTAATCAATATTGAGTGTCGCAGCTTTATCCGCTTTAGCCTCAATTCCTCGTCCAGCTTCGATAGCAGAGATGAAATGGTTTAAAACAATACCTCCGACAAGAAGAATGGAGATTTGACGCGAATTGTCTGAGGCGATTCTGAGATCTCTGAACTTTCGTCGATTTCCGTCCGAATCCCATGACCAGTCAAAATTGGGATCTGTATAAACTGCATCATAGTATCTGTCGCGGAGTCGTTGCTCATTGTAATCAATTCGAGTCATCCAGTTCCCAATATCAACATAGAACTGGTGGTCGAAGTTACCATCGATTCCGGCATGCTGATCGGCGAGAGTTTTATAGTCTTCCTCAAGCCATGCCGCATGAGTCCTGAGCCCGATAATTCCTACAATCAGTAATGCCTCTGCGGTCAAGAAAGTATAGCCAAGGGAACGTTTGTCTTCGGCAATCTGACCCCACCCCGGCACCACAATTGAGCGAAGAAAAGCCCGACTGCGCCTGCGTTTCAATTCTTTCTTACCGGCATCAGAGGTTGAAGAATTATCTTCCTTTGAAATTTCCGATGCTGCCAGAACATTTTCAAATGATGCTTGAGACTTGATGCCGTAGTTGTGCAATGCAAATGCTTCACCGGAGCTCATACCTGAGGCGAACAAGCAATTGACTGGTAACACAGCAATTAACAAGACTGCGAGTAATCTAAAACTTACCATGTAAAGTTTAATCCGCCAACTGCAACCGGACGATCATTGTAATTGATTTGTCTGAAGCCTACTTCAGCTTTTGCCTTTCTATTCATAGCACGTACGCTGAAACTCGCCTCGAGAGCTGCTGCGACGTGGTTCAACATAACAACTTGAATTGCATAAGCTGAATAATCGAGGAATTTGTTAGACTCATGACGCATGTCCATATAATCAGCTGATTGTGCCGCTATACCTAAGTCGTTGTCATAGTGTCCGGTATCTTCTAAGTCGCCTCTGAACCAGTATTGACCAGGGCTACCTGCAAACTCCTGATACACATCATCCCAGCCAAATCCGAATTGATGAATGTACTTTCCGATCATCTCATAAAACTGTTGGAAATCGGTCGGATTCCGACGGTCTTCTTCAGTTGGCAACTCGTGTGTAAAGCCACCGGATGGGAGATATTTTATCTTCTCGTCCCATTCCAGCGCAGTCCACGAATTAAAATCATGGTCTGCATCATCAGGATAACCCTGGAGAGATCCAAATCTCGGGTCGCGAGCAACATTAAATTCTTGCCACCTGTAGACATCTTCGCTAAAATGCTCATCTGCGAACGCTTTGAATTCGTCATCTTTTTTCTGGCCTTCGTTGTAATAATGCACAACTCCATACCATGCACCAATTTCGACTGCCAGGAACAGGACACCTTTCCAGGTTTGTCCAGCATAACGTTGTCCCGCACCAGGAATAATAGCCGACAAAACCAATGCTTTTCCCGGATTCAACCTGTCAGAATCGCCTGTTTTTGCGCTAAATTGAGGTTGACCAGTCGGAGTCAGACCACTTTTCAGTAATCCGAGACTTATTTCATCAGGTGGAAATAGCCTCTCATTCAGATTATAATCCGCAGCAATCAAGTTCCCGGTGAATAGCAAGATCACCAGTGTCACAATGAGTTTCCTCATTAGTCCTCCAGGATATATTAAAATTAAAGTTGTTTAAATAAAATCGAACAAAAGTGTAAAATACCACATCCAGGTTTTTCCGTATTCAACAGGAATTCCATTATCATCATGAATCTGAAATCTATCTAAACCATATGCCCCTGTAAATTGTAGATCTGTTGGAAAACCATACCAGGAAAATAGCTTCATTCTAAATTCGGCACCAATGTCTGTTTTTACATTTCCCAAATCGAGATCACTTACCCAGGCATCACCTGCTTCGGCAAACAAACCTCCATGAATACGATCAAAGTAAAATGGTCCCAACTTTTTATCTATTCCCGTCATGAGGGGAAAGCGCAATGTCAATCTGGCGGCACCACGTTTAGTGCCTCCCATACTGTAAAACGGATAACCACGCAGCCCCATCAGCCCTCCGGCGTAGAGGTTATAGAAGGAATCAACGGAATTGTCTGATATCCAACCACCTAATATCCGAGGATTTAGCACAAGACTCTCATAGAAGTTCCAGTAATAATCCAAATCTGCTTCCACACGCAAATAGTTATTATCAGTGTAAACTTCCTGAATCGTACCTTTTTCAGCTTCTATTTCAAATCCGTCGAGGAAACGGTTTTTCTCGTAGGCTGTCTCAATCCACCCACGGAAACCACTCTTTGGATGGATATCTCTTGCAACATTTATTCCGCGCAAATCGGTGTTCAATCTAAGAATGTAGGCACTGCCACGGTGATAGGTATAATCAAAATTGCCACCATCGTCAAACTCAAGGATAGCCTTATATTTAGAGTTTCTGAAAACGGTGGAAACTACATAATCTTCAAATAGAGGCATTTTTGCACCAACATCCACTTCCAGTAGATCAAATTTGTAATCAATTGAATACTCACCAAAAACAGGAACAGTAACACCGTCTTCAATTCGCTCATCAATAATTACAAAAGGATCGTCGAAGGTCTGACTCTGATTTCGCACAATGTTAAATGCTTCAAGATACAGAGTAGGGTAGAGCACAGAATACTCACCATTCAAGTATAGATCTCGCTCTCCCTTTTCTCCAATAGCTGCTCCCGCAAACATTGTCAGCTTATCTAATAAGTCTCCGGTATATGCATAGAATCCAGGTTTAAAATTACCATGATCCCACGCAATTCTCGGCAAAAAGAACAATTTGTTAAAAGGAGTTGAATAAGGTTTCGCTTCGCCTGAGGCAACCGGTTGTGCTGATAGATTAGGTCGCTCCTGTTCTTCCGGCTGCAAATATGTCATCAATTCAGATTCAACTGTAGATGGTTTTTCTAAGACTCTGAGAAAATATCCCTCATTGCTGAATTCTGAGAAAACAATCTGATTGTTTGATGAAACATCAGGCATGAATGCACCGCCGACAACGTTTGTCAGTGCCTTTACGTCACCAGTAAACAGATCTTTTGTGTAGAGGTTGAATATGCCTGTTCGATCACTGGCGAAAATGATGTGATTTCCATCTGCGGAAACAGTCACATCCCTTTGATCCGCTTCACCTGTAACCAAGGGCTCCCATGCATCAATCCAATTGTCTTTCCCAAGATCATAAGTATATATGTCACGAGAATTCAGGTCGAGGGTCGCTGCGAATATCTTCTTTCCATTGGTAGAAAACTGAGGGCGGAATAATTGTCGTCCATCGTTGAAGTGAGTTAATTTCTCCCACTTGGCGGAATCTGAATAATCATCGAGTTCTGATATTGTTTCGGGCAACTCAACTATTACAAGATTCTGGGTGCCGTCCGAGTTGTGAATAGCTACTAAACTCTTGCCATCAGGCGAATAGGACGGTACCGCAAGTCTGGCATGGCGGGTTATTCTGGTTTCAGTTTCTTCCTCTGTGTCCCAGATGAAAATATCGCTGTATTTTGATCCATACAAATTAGGTGTAGATTTCTTCGCATATACAATATATCTACTGTCTGGTGACCAGCTGAAGTCACCTGAAACTTTTGACTCCGCCTCTATGATCTCTTCCTCTTCCATATCATAGTAGAGCAGTCGGCTGAGAGACAGATAATCCTGCCCCTTGTTTGAAAGAAAGGCGATCCGCTTTCCATCAGGTGAAAATTCAGGGTAGATGTTTGCAAAGCCTTCATCATGTAAAACCTTCCCGTTAACGATATTATCTCGTATAACTTCGGTTTTTTCAATATAATTTGTGGTTAGATCTTCATTCCAACGTCTGTATAGGTCTTTCTCCCCAATCCCAAGGATTTTTCTGCTTGCTCTATCGAACGAGAGGGTTAATGCACCGCTCAACACTCCCGATAGCTCCTGTAAAACCTGATCTCCCCATTCATTGGCAATGTATCTTGTAAGAGAGTATCCGTGGTTATATACCGATTCTGCATCAAGGGATGTCTTGCCGAACACACACATCTGATTATATGTCAATAAATTATTTTCAAGTGCCCGAACCCTGATATTCATATCGCGGTGAGAGTCCCACCAGTCCTTCTTTAATTCTCTTGTCGAGAATTGAGCTGTTCCTTCGGCAAACCACATTGGGACAGAAGTCAGAGCTATTGGCCAACTAGCAATCCTGTTTGGAAATCCATATAAAACGTCGGGACGTTTTTCAGGTTCATAATCGATCAATTGAAAATATATTCCCGGCATCCATCTCGGTCCTTTACGCGATGCACCAAGTTGAATCATGTGGGCAGTTTCATGGGCTATAACATCCCATAACCAATTGTGAGAACCTCTTAGCTCAAAATCAAGTGGTTTTGCCCAGATTTCAATCTTATTATCATAATAATATGCACCACCGTTTGAGTAATCGTCATGATCACGAATGATATAGTGTAGTTTACCGTCTGGTCGGTAATCATATAAATTCGTTATCGGATCGTAAATTTCCTCGGCAATGCCGAGTACGATACGCGCGGTCCGTTCAGTTCCCTGATGGAAATGAACCACACAGCGATCTGCCTCAATCGTCTGCCATTTTAACTCGGGATGATTATAATTTGCAAACTGAGCGTATGCTGTTCCTGTGAAACAGCACCCAATCAGCATTGACAAAACAATCATAACTGTTAGAAATTCTGGCTTCTCAAATATATATCTTTGGCTTCTTTTCAAATCAGTTCTCAATTCAAAACAGCAATTTTTATCTTTTTGGTTTCCGACCTCCCGGAACCATTTGCCTCGACGACTGCTATATAGCCTCCACGCGGTACACCGTCAAGGTTCCAGATTATCTCATTTGGAAAATCTGCAATGCCTAGAACCTGCAACTTCATGACTTCTTCGCCAGTTATATCGTAAATTTTTACATTTACTTCAGCGGGGAAGTTGAGGGAGAAGCGAATCGCGGTTGAACCTCGTGCAGGATTTGGCCAGTTATAACATTTCCCCTCAACGAAAAGGGGGGATGAGGCTCCTTGCAGTGGACTATCAGCGATTTCCCAGATTGCATTAGAATGGGTATTATCCCGCATGGGTTGTCCCCACCAGAGATTTTCTTTCTCACCCCGAAATGGTATGTTGTAAGCTGAAATTGTACGTGATCCAATTACAACCATTTCCAGATCAGGTTCATCATCAAGTTGACAGAATCGTATTGTGGGATTAGATTCTGTTGATGTCAGTGGGAAACCCGGTAAAGTGCTATTGCCGAGAGTTATCCCCCCAATACTATTCTTTATTATATCATTCCCAATCATTTCAAATTCATCAGATGCCGGGCTTTGGAAGTACTCCCCTGCGAACAAATCCCACCCGCCATAGCGATCTGCATCTGCGACTACAAAACCCTCTGTGGAAGTACGCTGGTGATCATTATCACTAAGCCTTACAATTGGAAACCCATCCGCGATTTTACCATTCACTTCTATTGCAAGAGCGTTACCACCATCATAGGCAAGTATTTCGTAATAGCCATCACCGTCAATATTAACCGGCACTGCATTTGTTAATCTTTCAGGGTGGATGCTTGAGTTGTACATCTCAACATTGTCAATACCATTTGAAATGTCTTCAATCAGGAAATTGACAATCGCTCCATTGTTAGTGCCTATCAGGAATAAATCTTGAGTTTTATTTCTGTTGAAATCAGCAACAAGAGGATTAAAAAAACTCAGGTCATAGTTTTCAGTACAAGATATAATGCCAAGTTCGGTCAGGGTAGATCCGTCAAGGTGAAAAATTGTACCATTTCCAGAAACTAACACCATCTTTTCCGAACCTTGATTTTCGAGCTGGTGCATGGACATTATTTTGATATCGTCCAATGTATATTCCGCTTCAAGTGTGAACTCGTTATTATTGACAAGATCAGCGTTCCATATGTTTAGCTTTGTAGCATAATTGTGAACTCGACCTGTGGACCACCCGTGAACTGTGCAGGAGATCAATCTCGCATCCGGACCCCTGGAACCAGACAATGCTATCATGAATTTCACGAGTGACATGTTAGGGTATTGAGGATCAGGAATGTCTGAATATTGGAAATAATCTACATCACCATTGTCATTCTGAACAGATACCAATGCAAATAAATCCGGTCTTGAATTCACCATCGAAGCATAAATAATTTCATCTACCGGATGATCATTCAAGTTGTAAATAATGGGAGTTGGAAAAACTTCGCCATAAAATGTCCTGATGGGGATGGAACCGACAAAACCATCTATATCACCATAGAATCGTATTTCCTGATCTCCCAGAATGACAACTTCATCATTATCGGGATTCATATCAAAGTTGCCAACACCAAATGCATTTTGACCATGTGGTGGTATTCTTTCGGAAAACATCTGGCTGGTTCGTGAATAGCGAAAGGTCATCTCAGCATTGATATTGGAGAAATTGTCAATCTTGATTTTGGTAGCTGATCCGGAATTAGCATCACTACGGGGGTAGGATTTCTCATCAAAGATCACGAGACGTCCATCATTTGCATCAATATGATATTGATTATCTCCATACCAAGCATCTGCCATTATCCCATAATCGGTTCCGTAGCCGGGAGTCAGGAAAGGATAGTTTCTACCAATATCTTGAGCGCCATCCGCTTCTTCAAGATCAAGACCACGTAAATCGTTCACACTGTTAAAGCGTCTTTCGTCAATAAGCGGCAGAAGTGCATTGTCTACGTGCCAAATCAGAATACCAGAACCTGGAGAATCAAAATCAAGATTGTCGATCCTGACAGGAACTCGGAATCCACGAGGGTCTACTTCGATTGAATAGTCTTCAAGGTACTTCATCCAGTGCCCGTTTCTATCATAGGCAATAGCCAATGTATCGAGCTCTGGATCGCGGTTGCGACAGGAAAGGAGGAAGTATTCAGTATCACTTACCGGGATTTTATAAGCTTCCGGGATACTTAGTGAATCTGATGTATTCAATCCCAGCGGTGCGATGGTATATTCACCCGGTGTGATTTCAACAGGCTCCAGCCAACCCATATATATTCTCGACCACGCATCAAGTTGTCCGGGAATAGAACCATAAAAATTCCCAAATCCCCTGTCCATCAAACTCCATTTTCCCACAACCGGATTCCCAGCCGTTCCATCTGCTTCAACATCGTTATCATATAAGGGAGGTAATCCAAGCCAATGACCAAACATTGAACAGATTACTCCGGTCATTGAGATCTGAACACCTTCGTGCGTTTCTGTTGCCGGAAGGATTATACCTCCGGGAACAGGTCTGCCAATCTCAACCGGAACACCACCAGTGTACCCAAGTGTATCGAGGTCTTCGGCTATCATCCAGGCGGAGGGGATATCATGAGGAGTGGTGGTATATCCAAGATCGAACTCTGCACCGGCACCAGCATGGAAAACCATCACAAGATCATAGTCATCCCAGTCAATAGGTAACTGGGATTGATCATCCGCTGCCAATACCGCGTCACTGAAGAGTTGAGCTAATCCGAAATCTAGTTGATCGTCAGTGGAGTTGTAATTGTATTGCCACATTTTCTTAGGCAATTGATACGCACCCTGATTGCTCTCAGGAAGGATTTCCCAATTGATATCTATCGAATCTGAGGACATTTTGCCCCAGTAAAAATCGAGAAATGTCAGATAATCGTGGAAATACTCCCGGTCGTGAGGAGGTGGATCGAAATATGCACTATCAACCTCTTCATACTCGAACTTGCCGTTCCCGGTAGTTGTAGAAAGTGTGTCTTCAACAAACTCAACCCGGAGAGCCAATATCCGAAACGTTCCCGCGCGTCTCGTCACCGAACTCGCGGTTTGAGCTACAGGTATCCTGGCTGGATTCAGGCTCGAAATACTCAAACTAGAGAATGGAGTGTTTTCATCCTTGAAATCCGCAGCGTTCAAAATCGAACCTATCATACAGATGATGAACAATCCGATAAGTACTGAGATGTGTACTTTCAAAGACATTGCCCTTTAGAGACCGATTGTCAGCGATAATCGCATAGTATCCGTCAGGGGATGCCCCTTTCCGGCGGAGACATAACTAAAATCAAACCTGTATGCTGAGACTTTAAATGACGCACCATATGTAAGAGGTTTAACTTTACCTATATCATCATTCCAATAACCTGCACGGAGTGCAACTAAATCACTGTACCAATACTCAACACCCATATTGTAAATCAGGTCCTGCCAGAATGGTACATCTGTCCATGATGTTGCCAGCGCTATGTAAAAAGGATCAGTTTCACCATTGGAATGTTTACGGACAAGTAACTTATTCATTTCATAGGCAAGTGTCAGCTTATTGAAAGAATCGTCGATTAGATCCCACGCAAATCCGAACTTCAGATTGGTTGGAATGGGATCAGCCTGTGCACGATCAATGTATGACATCTTAGGACCAAGATTTGAAAGGTTTGCTCCCAGAGTCAAATTCTTTCTCAAGATTGGATCTTTTATATCGTAAAGCATCCCAATGTCCAACGCAAAGTCAGTTGCAACACCCGATCCTTTTTCCTGCCCGGTTCCCTGATCGGCAAGATGACTGTATATGAACTTAACATTTAGTCCAAGTGCCAAATTATCAGAAACCTTTGAGCCGTAGGAAGCGGTTAAAGCCGTTTCAAATGTTCTAAATGTTCCGAGCATTTGATTTAACTCATCACGTCGCTCTGTCTCACCCAGATTCAGAAATACGACGTTCATTCCGACCGTGCCCCAGTCTTCAACAACATTCACGTAAGAAATGAAATCATAATACAGATCATCCAAACGGAATTGAGGCAACCAGTTGACATGCATAAAGGTCAGTTCCTGCTCGTCAAGATAGGCAAGTCCTGCCGGATTCCACCAGGTTGCAGTAGCATCATCAGCAACAGCTACAAAAGCCTCACCCATCCCACCGGCGCGAGCTCCTGGTGCAATTTGTAGAAATATGGCTGTGGCTTCTGCCACACCGGCTTGAGCGGTGTTGAAGCCTGGAAAGATGCCGATTGCTAAAAGCATTACAATCAATGCTGTACTGAGCAGCCGTTTTTTTCGCATAGTTATTTTCCCAAAGTTCACTTCTATTAAATTCTAATTTTATCTAACGAATGCTATTCTGCCAAGACCTTCAGACTTTCCTCCGTCCTCATCAAAGGCAGTAACCTTGTAAAGATAAACTCCGTTACCAACTAAATCACCCGCATTATCCCTTCCATCCCATTCAATATCAGTTACCAGCCCGGGATGATTCAGACTGCCATTTTTTGACCAGATATTTCTGCCGCCAACTGTAAATATCTGAACCTCAAATTCAACTGGTCGATTTACCTCAAAGGTCAGTTGTGTTGTGGAACTAAATGGGTTTGGCCAATTCAAAACTCTTTCAACCCTTAATCCATCTCCTTCTCCAACGACTTCAAGTTCAATTTCCTGTACAGCGAAATTATTGAAGCTGTCCCACGCGACAATCTCAGCCGTGTGGTATCCCGCTGAGATAGGTCCTATTTGTTTCTCTAAGCTACCGGAAGTATGGCTGTCAAGATGATACTTAAACTTCCCGGTCAAACTTAACGCACGTTCTCCATCAATACTGATGCTGATTCCGTGTCCCATTCTCCCGGTAAGGTTCAATCCGGAACCGTCTGTTAAATCTACGATCAAAAGCGGTTCCTGACCAATCTTGTCTCCTGATCGATATCCACGATGATTAAAAAATACATCAATTTCCGGAGGTAGAGTATCAATTGCTACAGCAGCGTGCTCAGCGAAAGCAACTGAATCCACCACGAATGCTCCATCAGTTTTACCATTATGATAATATCCGACCATCCGACCTAATGAACTGCCAAGTGTAACGTCAATAGGCAAGACAAAGTTCCCCTTAAACTCACCGTCTTCAATGCTGTAAAGTCCACGATAAATCTTTGCTCCCGGTATAAAGTAGGGTAGTGGGTCTTCATGGAGATTATCATCGTTGTCCAGCCAACGAATGTAATAAACTCGATTTATCCCGGTATCTTCAATGCGGAATTCAAGTTCCCCGGAAAAATCTACGATATTATTGCCATCATTGTTTAGTATACTACCCTGAAATTCAGATATCGCAAGAGGAGTTAACGGATAAGGCTCAATCTTAGTAAATTCACCGCTCATTCTTGGATTTGCAAGGTAAACACTTGGATCACCAAAAAGGTGATAAGTTGGACCTAACGCGAACACAGCTCGATGTTTTGCAAAGGCTAATGCCTCACCTATTGTTATGTGAGGCTCACCGAAAACACCCCTAAAAAACTCACGCGCCAAAGCCGAATTCGAATTGGAGTATGTGAGCCGTGTTGATGCTATTGTTCCTATTGCACCACGACCAGGCATTGCAAACAATTGTTCAGGAAAAGACTGAGTTTGAGGATTGTCCCAATATCCCCAATCACATGTAAAAGCTATGTATAATGGTAACCGTCTGGATCGTTCAATTTTTGGGAGATCTCTTGATTGAGTGAATACGTGTTCATGAGCCCACAGGGTCGGATTGCCATGTCCCATGTAGCTAACCAGAACAGTACCACTGTTGATCGTTTCCATAAGATCATCAGCAGCTTGCAGTTTCTCTCTGCCCACTCCTCTCTCATATTCGGTAAGGTAGATCTTGGTGATTTCGCTTGATTGTGGTAAGTAATCCCTTGCAATTTCCTCCTGTACCGTGACATGGCTTCTTTCGCGAATGGAGTTTGTTCCAAACTCATCGTCTGCCACAAGAGTCATATTGTTTCGCCATGCACCAAACTCAGGATCTTCCGTGTAGGATATAATCTTGTCAATCATTGCCTGAAGCTCATATGAGTTGGTAGCAGTTAGGCGTCCATTCGGGATTTGAGGGATGATTGAGGCTGAATTATTCTGATCGAAATCAACGAACCAGTCATCAGTGCAATAAGCTGTGCTTTCCGATTCGAATGGTGGGACAAAATTTTCCAACTCCGGTCTATCAATGTTTCGATAGTTATAGTCCCCATCCCCACAGAAAACAACATAATCCGGTGCAGTCATCCATGGTTTATCGTATGAATACATCAGCAGGTTTCTCATTGCAATGGGATCATCCAATCCACCCGCAAAACGATTGTAAATTTCAGAAAGGCGGATTCGGGCAGCTCGCAGAGGAGGATCGAGTCGCGAATAATGCTCTACCATCTGTTCCAAAATATCCCAATAGCCATCCGGAGTTATCAAAACAATATCCGCCTGATTTGAAGATGACCATAGATCCTCAATATCTGATTCAGGAGGAAAGTATTCTTTGAAAGCAGATTCAACTCTTGAAAATCCAGCAGCCGTATTCAGATAAAACCTATGAACATCAGAAGATGTCTGAGATATGACAAACTCATCCGTTCGGTTGAACGTGACGTTGTTATGATTGGAAATATCAAACACAAATGGTGCTGATGCATCAGAAATTTGGTATTTCACATCTCCATTATAATCAATGGATTCAAATGTTCTTATACCGGAAAGTTTACCGTTGTATTTAATCTGTAGCCAATCGAACAATGCTTTTGCGTTGGCTCTGGACTGTTCAAATTCGACAGAATTAAATCCATGCCTTAATAGATTGCCCTGAAGAGTGAAATTTTCAGTACTTGTTTCTATTCGAGTATGCACTTTCGGAATAAAATTGCCAATCAGATTTGTGTTAAAACTGAAATCTACTAAAGGAGAAGATGATCCCGAAGTACCTATGTTGGCATTAACCAATCTAAGATCAACTAATGCTGATTGTGTAGTATCCGGTGAAATTAGGTTTATTGGATAAGAAAGTCGTGCAGGTCCATCGAATGTGTAGGAGTACCATACTAACCCTCCTCCGATAAAACTGCTTCGACCATAAATGAACCTATCAGTTTCCTGATGGATACGCGAAGGTGCATTCCAGACCGTTGTATCAGGTAGAACATCATCACCGAAAGCCGACATTCTTAATCCTGCTCCTGAAGGATCAATGTTCAACCAGTAGAAATTCTCAGTAGAGTAGGGGTGAGTCTTATATCTCCAGCCTGACTCGACATCTCTTGTCCAGCCTCCGGCACCTCGTCCGTAAAATGCCAGCCAATCTCCGGGTTCAAATCTTCCGTCACCTCCGTCCATCAGATATATTGCACATTCATCAAGCCCAACCGATACCTCAGTAGATGTGTTTTCCGGCAACACGAATCCACCATTACCGAATAATTTGATCTGCTCTGATGGTAATCCACCATCTGGAAGGTCAACACCTTTGCCAACGAGGTCTGCAAAGCTCAGCATGTAGATATTTTCTTCAGTTATCTCGAATTTGTATAAATATCCCTGAGGCCATTGAGGTTCTCTGAAATTATCAATAGAAACTGAACTCCAATTACTTGCTTGATCAGAATTCAATACAACAAGTTTTGCTAAACGGTTCGGTTTGGATCTACCGTTAGGTGAAGGAGAATTATCTCGTTTAGACTTGCGATTAAAATCAACTCTGATTTCTATTGATTCAGCAATATCCAGTAGGGATGATGTTTCTGAACCGAGGACAGGAAATACGGGGATGCGAATTGTGCGAATGCCGCCAATAGAACTAAATTCGGTTTTTCCTATTGTTTGTCCTTGAAGTGCAGGGATGTAGGACGATCTATCTATATAGGAGACATCCCGAAACATAACCGCATCGCCTTCCGGTTCAAAAACAGAAAAGCGACCTTTCATAACACTGCCTGATTCTCTCGACACCAATTTAACGGTTGGAGAGGCGTCCGTAGGAATTGCAACAGTGAAAACAACAGCAGGGATCTCAGGTAGATCTGGTTCCTGCAGCAAATCTCCACCAATAACATTGAACCAGATTGTTTCATCTGTTGTGCTTTTTATGGCAGAAATTTCTGGAATGTATGAAAAGCTTATGCCGTGTTCATCGGTGTGTACCGATTCTGCAAGTTGGGCTGGTATATCAGAGGCAAACAGAGGCATTGCTATGAACAAGAAAATCACGAGCAACGAAATAGCAGTGCACGTTTTTCCTGTTTTAAAACAAATACTGATGAGAGGTACTGAGACTGACATACGTTTGTGTTCCTTCGTTCTTAAAGGGCTTTAAAAGCAAAATCCGAGCAGATGCCCGGAATGTACAGAGTTTCGGGTCATCTGGCAAATCTAAGTGTGCTATCCAGAAAACCCTAACAATTGTCGTATGTCGTACTCCAAGTTTGTTCGAGAGACAGAGTTGAAATTACGTGCTGTCTTCTTAATGTTAGAAACAAATATACCTTACTTTTGAGCTGATGTCAAGTGTTTTCAGAATAGCCCAAAAGTAATAACCGCTAAAAGTAATACGCTCATTCACCATAAAAAGAGAGTGTTAATTTAGAATTTCCTTCATTTGTTCGGGTATTCTAGTAGGTTTTTTATGTTTATCTATATAGCATAGCTCTGTAATTCCATTACATAAGAGTTTTTGGTTGTCCTTACGCAAAATCTCATAATCAAATATTACTCGAGTCCGCTCTATCTTGCGGAGTATAGCAATAATCTCGATCACCTCATCATAATAAATTGGGGAAATATACTTGATCTGGGCATTTGTAACCACGAATCCGAAGCCAGATTCTTCAATTTTCTGATAGGACATCCATTTTTCCCGGATCCAGGCTGATCGCGCTAATTCAAAATAATTCAGATGATTTACATGATAAACGATTCCCAGACTGTCAACCTCAGAATACCTCACACGAAGTTGAATTTTATGCGATGCTTGAGTTTCAGTTTTCAATCCAGCGTCCCATCTCAGCATATTTTTCGACACGTGCCTGAATCCTGGCATCACAATCAATACCTTGCAGCTCAGTGAAAGCTTTTGAAACTAATATTCTTATGTCTTTAGCAACAGCTTCAATACCGGTGTGTGCTCCACCAACAGGTTCTTTAATGACCTGATCGATGACCTTAAAACCAAGCAAATCAGTTGAAGTAAGTTTCATCGCCTCTGCTGCGGTCTCAGCAAATGAAGCGTCTCTATATAAAATTGATGCACATCCCTCAGGAGTAATCACTGAATATACGGAATGCTCGAGCATAAAAACACGATCTGCAACACCGAGAGCCAGTGCACCGCCAGATCCGCCTTCACCGATGATAACAGCAACCAGCGGAACACTCAGCTGCGCCATTGCAAATAGATTTTCTGCTATTGCAGCAGCTTGACCGCGTTCTTCTGCTCCAAGCCCCGGATAGGCACCTGGTGTGTCAATCAGCGTAATTATTGGCAGGTTGAATTTCTCAGCAAGATGCATTACTCTTAGTGCTTTTCGATAACCCTCAGGATGCGGCATGGCGAAATTTCGCTTCAAGTTGTCTTTTGTGCCTCGTCCTTTTTGTTGCGCAATTATAGCAACTCTGAAATCATCACTATCCTCATCTACAGTAGAGCTTGTGGATACCCGTTTCATTCTACCAAGACCAGCAATAATAGCTCGGTCATCTCGAAAGTTTCTATCACCGTGTAGTTCTTCAAAACCTTCAATGATTAGATCAATATAATCCTGAGCGTAAGGACGATTTGGATGCCGTGCAAGTTGAACGTGCTGCCACCTGTTCAGCTTGGAATAAATTTCTTTTTTTTGTTTCTCAGCTTTTTGACGTAATCTCTCAATCTCGCCATCTAAACCAATCTTGCCTTCCTTCGCGAATTCCTCAAGCTCGTTTATTTTTAACTCAAGTTCACGAATCGGTTTTTCGAAATCAAGGGTATATTGTTTCATGCCTGCTCCATAAAGGGAGATGTTTTCACTTATTTACAATGTAATCTGAAAATCTACGCAATGCTCTTCCAACCCCTCGCGGAGCCAGATATTCCACTGACAAAAGTGGTAAGGTATTATCAGATCGATTCACCATATCTGGGGTTATCACTTTGAAGTTTACCCCATTTAACAATCCAATTTTGCTAACTATGTTTAATAAATGATCGTAGTTTAAATTTTCGTGAGCAAAAAGAATTTCCTCTATTTTTTCTTGCTTTAAAAGACGTAGAAGATCGTCTTCGCCTCCTATCACAGGCAGATCATCAATCAAACTGCCAATAAGTTCACCATCTGGATCTATAAAACCGACAGGAAGATAGGGAACGTTCTGGTCGCTCCGAATCTTCTTTAATACTGTTCGACCTGTGCATCCTGCACCAACAATTAATGTACGTCTTCTTAAGAAGAACTGCCAGTATTTGGTTTTAGCGATAGTGTGCAGAGTATATCTCCATCCCCACACAAACAACCCTCCGAAAATCAATCCATATAGTGTAACAAACCTCGAGTAGGCAAATTGTTTAAAGAAATATGTCAGGCTGCTATTTATTAGAAATCCAACCAGAAGACCCCAGAAAAGAGCTTTACTATTTCCTCGTTGTTTTCCATAAACTCCAAAACCAGCAAATGATGCAATCCATACCAGAGATTGAACTGAGAGTGCTGCGGCAATCATTGTTGTCAGATCAAAGTTTCCCCAGCGAGACATTCCTAAATTAACACAAATATCCCATGATCGCACCCATCTGGCTGATGCAAGAATCCCCAAATATCCGATCCAGTCTATAGACGGCCATAGCACTTTTCTGTATACCTTGCCGATTTTTGAGGCTGTGTGGGCAAGTATGATACCTAGATTTATCAACTGATGTGATAACCAGTTGTGTTGATTCCGAAAGTGTTTATCAGCAAACAAGTGCATTGCACTGTAAAAAGCCTTGTCTGCATTAATAGAACTCCTACGGGTGGATTCACCTCTGAAGTGTACAATTCTCGTCACCGGTGCATAGTGAACCTTCCAACCTGCAAGTGAAATCCTATAGGACCAGTCAATATCTTCACCGTACATAAAGAAATCTTCATCGAATCCACCTACTGTATTATACGCTTCTGCGCGAACAAGCATGCAGCAACCAACCAGCGTTTCTACTTCTGCAGGTTTATCTGGGTCCAGATAAAGTAAATCATATTTCCCAAAGGTCTTGCTTTTAGGAAACAGCTTTGATAAACCGGAAATTCTACAAAATGATACCCATGGAGTTGGAAGTCCGCGTTTTGAGGTTTTATCAAAACTCCCATACCTTGTAAGAATCTTAGGACCAATTGCCCCGACTTCAGGATTTGACTCTATATATTTCACCATCTCCGTGAGTGAGTCCTGACTGAGAAGAGTATCGGGATTTAATACTAACAGAAATCTGCCTCTGGCCTTTTCCAGAGCGATATTGTTTGCTCTTCCGAAACCGACATTCTTATTGTTTGCTATAAACTTAACATCTGGAAAGCGGTCCTGTAGAAACTCTATCGATCCATCCTCTGAAGCATTATCAATCAGTAAAACTTCAATTGAAAGGGACCCCTGTGAGGCAAATACCGATTTCAGGCACTGGTCGGCAAAGTGTTTTACATTGTAATTGACGATTATTACAGAAACATCAATACCTACTTGATCATTCATTGAAAGATCTGATTTTTTTGGATTTGAATAATCCAGCAAATCCCAGTTTCCAGACAATTAAAATGGCTTCTCTGACAATTTCTTTGGACATCTTTGACTCACCGACTGTCCGATCAACAAATATAATTGGCATTTCCTTTATCCGGAATCCCTCTTTCCATACTAACCAATTCATTTCTATCTGGAAAGAATATCCACCTGAATGAATTTTATCTAGATCAATCTCCTCGAGTACTTTACGTCTAAAGCACTTATATCCACCAGTGATGTCCCTGATGGGCATTCTGGTTATTACCCGGGTATACATCGATGCAAATAAACTCAATAATAGGCGTTGTAAAGGCCAATTTACGACATTTACTCCGTTTATATATCTTGAACCAATTACAAGATCTGCACCCTCAGTAGCTTTGATAAAGTTTGGAATTTCATTCGGATCGTGGGAAAAATCAGCATCCATTTCAAAAATAAGATCGTAGTCTTTTGTCAGAGCATATTTAAAACCAGCAATATAAGCAGTTCCCAAACCAAGTTTACCTTCACGGCGAAGAAGATGTACCCTTTTCTCTGTTCTACCGAGATTTTCTACAAGATCACCTGTTCCATCTGGAGAATTATCATCAACGACAAGTATTTCCAAATCCTTCGATTGAGAAAGCACTTTTCGAATGACATTTTCTACATTCTCGATTTCATTGTAGGTCGGAATAATAACGAGTGGTTTTCGCACGAATCTCTACCTTGATAAATCTATCTCGACGCAGCCGGAAATTACTTCATCCGGTACTAATAGTATTCACATCGCATCAGGAAACGGCTTCTTCCTGACTTTTATATAGCTCGAAAGAGTCCTCAAGATTTCTGAACGAAAGTCCCAGGTCTCTTTCAGCTTTATCTATAATTAATCCTGACTTCAACGGTCGAGGTGCAGGCTGGTTGAGTTCGGCTGTAGCAATAGGATGAATCAAATCCAAATCAAGTCCAAAATAATCTGCTGCCCTGCATGCAAATTCATATCTGTTCAGAAAATCTCTGCCTGCGATATTGTAAATGCCTGTCTTTTTTAGCTCAATAATCCTCAATATTCCTGATGTCAAGTCTTCAGCAAGGGTTGTATTGCCCCATTGATCATTAACTATTTGCACTTCTTTACCAGCCCTCAACGTACCTAACAACCATGTTAGAAAGCTCGCTTTTGTGCGATTGGCATGCCCGTATAAAACAAGAGACCGGACAATAGTGTAATCAATTAATCCACCTTGAACGACATTCTCTGCGGCTAATTTTGATTTGCCATAATAGCTAATCGGATCTACAAGATCGTCTTCTGAATACGGACCATCCTTCCCATTAAAAACATAGTCACTTGAAATGTAAATGACCATTGAATCGGTTCTCTTTGCTGCTTTAACGATATGTTCGGTTGCAGTAACATTTGTCTTCCAGCATTTCTCCTTTTCTATCTCGCAGTCATCAACTCCGGTCATTGCGGCAGTGTGAATAATTATATCCGGATTAATTTCCCGAATAGTATCTGTAGTTGATTTTTGAATTGTGAGATCTTGAGAGAAATAGTTTTCAATCGGACCTCCACCAAGGGAATTAGCCGCCAGATCCATTCCGAACAAGTCGAATCTTGATTCTGAAAAGGTCGTTTGTAACTTTTGACCGAGCATGCCATTGCATCCAGTGACCAAAATCCTCATTTCCAAGTTCCTATAGTTTGCTGCCTTTTGATTTAAATTCAGCCAGACGTATTGTTAATTCACTATCTTGAAGACTGATAATTTTCGCACAATAAACAGCACTGTTAATCACTCCTGCCTTTCCGACTGCCATTGTAGCTACTGGTATTCCGGATGGCATCTGGACTGTGGATAATAGAGCATCAACTCCATCAAGTATTCCACCTTTCAATGGAACACCAATTACCGGTAGATCCGTGTGTGAAGCACACACACCGGCAAGATGTGCAGCCATTCCAGCAGCACAAATAACCACTGAGTATCCATTTGCACGAGCATCTGCTGCGAGTTTTCCGGTTTTATCGGGATTTCTATGTGCTGATGACACAATATAATCAACATCAATCCCGAAAAAATCAAAATATATTTTGGATTTCTCTACGACCTCTCTATCGCTTTCGGAACCCATTAGGAAAGCTACTTTGTTTGTTTTCATATGCCTTTGTAAAGCTTCAGTTAATTTTTTTAAATGTATTTGCCATTGCATCAAGCTGCCAGATATACGAAACTTTCTGTTCACCTGGGGCAAATACTGCTCCATCAATCAGGTAAAATCGGGATTGATTTTGATCAAAATACCCGTATGAAAAAAATGGTCCACCGCCAGTTGGGTCTTGTGTCGCCCAAAGACCACGGACTAATTTTGCATCCATTCCACTGATAGAAGATTGAATAGATGAATACTTCTCGTCATACACCATTACTGGATCTAAGAAGCTATTCCCAATTTTCTTCCTGTAGTTCAGAATGAATTCAGTATCAAACATTGCTTCATCCTGCATGTCACCCCAGGCGATTGTTAACCACCGTTCAGGATAGTGCCGAATTAAGCGTAAATAATTTAGGCTGTCATTTTCTTGAGAAACAATGTAGTCGTGCTGTATGCGAACACTAAAACCGTACTTACCCGACAAATCATCCGAAAGACTTTTCTGTTCTTTCTTCTCATATAACATATTTGTTATACGCTGTATTTCAAAGTCATAAGACCATTTTAAGAGCGAATCTGACCATTCATCAACATTCACACCCAGCTCTTTTTTATTTCTGCCAACTAAGATCAGCAAGAGTTGTGGTTGTGCCCATGGGTTATTTCGCTTAAAAATGACAAAATCACCTTCATTGACACCTTTCATTACGTCTTCTGTCAACATTGACTTTAACAATTTGACAGTAGGTCCGGTTCCACTCAGGTCAGCAGCAAAAATAATTAGCGGAGCTCGGGTTTTTTCGGCAAGGGTTGCTCCGTCCTCCCAGTACATTGTAAACTGGGTCTCAGGCTGGGGAGTGTGAATCAGTGTTCCAAAAGCCTCTTCAAACGTAGACCTAACTATAGGACGATCTAATTCATCAACGATAAATAGAACTGATCCCTCTAATCCAGTTGATTCCGGTTTCGTATTGCAGGAGAGAATTAAAATCACCAACAAGCATCCGAATAGGGGATTAAGGTATTTCTTATACTTTCTCAAGGATATAATACCTGCTAGAGTGACTTCCGGTGAACAGTCCGTAAATTACTGAACCAATTATGGCAAATGGAAATCTGAAAATAGCCTTCATCAATTGGATACGACCGTAAGTTCCAATTGCTAATTGTTCGCTTAAAAGAACATTGTAAACAGTATCCAAAGGTAACATTCCAGTTCTGACAATTTTAAAACCAGTTGAACTCGCCAAAGAATTTATAGAAGGTAGTGTAAAATGCCAAAGATGACGAGGTGCATCTAAAGCAACCCAGTTTTCCTTGTAAATCTTTGCATCCAGAGAACCGACATTAGGAACTGCAATGAGAAACTTACCACCTGGTCTTAGAAGTTGATGAATTCGAGTTACATCCGGTTGTAATTCTGGTATGTGTTCAAGAACATGCCAAAGAGTAACCAGATCAAATCCGTCATTCTGGAAGGAAACAGTATTTAAATTCCCA